>JBCCQM010000152.1:0-20119 GCA_039024335.1 Myxococcota bacterium | reverse complement strand
GCGCTCGAGCTCTCCGTGGTGGCTGTGGCCCATGAGCACCAGCGGCACGCCAGTGGCGCGACCGACCCCCGCAGCGACGTTCAGCATGTCTCGGGCGACGTCTCGACGTTCTCGGCCGCGGCGCTGAAACGCGACCCCGCCCCCTGCAACGACGACCGCGACGATCAAGCCGGCCCACAGTGGGACCCATCCCGCCATCGCCAACACGACGGCGATCAACACCGGGACGACCATCATCAGGAGATGGTCGAGCGCGGTGAGCTTGACCAAGCCCCCCACGGTGGTCGCCGCAGGCGGCGGCGCCATGTTCTCCAGCGCGGCCAGGGCGCTCATCTGCAGCCCGGCGTTGGCGGCGATCCGTGACAGCTGCTGCTCGTGGTCGGCCTTGCCCTGCGCGTCGACGCGCCCCGGACCCATCCAAAGCGCCAAGATCTGCCCCACCATCCGCAGGTACAGCAGGATCACGCGCACGACGAAGCGCCACCCGCGAGCGAGCGCCCATCGGGCGTAGTCCAGCGTGCTGAACTTGTCCGGGGCGTCGTAGTCGATCTCCGGCATCACGTTCGCAAAGCTGCGGGTGGCGACCTCGGCGACCGTTTGCACGAGGGCGCCGCCGCGCGTGGGCGAGAGCGCCGCCGGGGTGGCGCAGCTGGGGTCGAACTTGTGGCCGTGCTCGATCCACGCCCCGCCCGCTTCGCGCAGGAACCAGCGGACGAAGCGGATCTTGCCCGCGCGCATCATGTCCAGCCGGACCGTGCCGGTCCGCGTGATGCTGGCGTCGCCTTCGTCGTTCGACATCGCGCCCTCGATCCGCTCGACCATGGCGGCGCGGACGCCCGGATACAGGAGTTCGGCGTCGTGGTTGCCCGTGACGAACGCGATCCCGTGCCCGGCCTCGAGGAACCGCGCCAGCGAGTCCTCGACGGCGGGGTGAGCGTCGAGCACCGCGTGGACCCGGCGCACGGCGAGGGCCTCGCCGTCTTCGCCCTCGCGCTCATCGAGGACGACGTTCCAAAAGTCGATGAAATCGCCGTTGACGACCATCTGCCAGCCGATTCCGCGCCTGCGAGCGGCTTCGAGGTGGTGGTCGATGAAGCGCGGAAACTCTTCTTCGATGCGCGAGGCGAGGTGCACCTCCTCGCCGCGCAACCGCGGCTTGAGGTGGGACCCCAGATGGAGATCGCTGATGAGCAGAAGGTCGTGCACCGACTGGCTTCAGCGTACCTCGCCTAGAACCCCGCTGCATCTGCGCCGCGAGCCACTGCGCGCCCCAAAGGCGGCCGTATGGTATGACCCCGGCGATTTCCGATGAAGCAGATCGCATTTGCCATCGTCGTCGTCGCCGCCCACCTCTTGTTCGCGTACAACGTGTCCAAGTTCGTGCGCGTGGCCGCGCTCGGCCGCCCCTCCGGCCTCAAGGAGAGCTGGGGCGACCGAGTCGGCAGCCTCATGAAGTTCTTCTTCGGCCAGCGCAAGGTCATGGAGGAAAAGTCGAGCTGGCACCACCTGGCCATTTACTGGGGCTTCTTGGTCCTGGGCATGGCCACGACCGAGATGCTGATCAGCGGTGTCGTCGGCGACTGGTTCACGCTCGGCACCATCGTCGGTGACACGCTCTACGGCTTCATCCGTCTCGCGATCGACGTGATGAACGCGGTGGTGTTCACGGCGATCATGTACGCATTCTACCGGCGACTCATCGCCAAGCCCAAGTTCGTCCCCGCGAACTGGGACGCAATGCTGATCCTCGGCGCCATCACCACGCTCGTGCTGACCCACTTCGGCCACCACAGCTGGCACATGGCCGCGACGGGCCAAGCCGACGAGATGATGCCGGTCGCGCGCACCCTCGGACAGCTCACCGGGCTGTTCAGCATCGAGGGCAGCGTGCTCACCCCCAACGTGGACGAGAGCTGGGCGCACGTCGCCTCCGAGGTTCACTGGTGGGGGCACATGATGATCATTCTCGGCTTCCTGAACTACCTGCCGTTCAGCAAGCACATTCACGTGCTCGGTTCGGGCCCGAACATCTTGCTGCGAGACCAGGCCCAGCGCGGCGTCATGCCGAAGCTGCAGCTCTTCAGCAGCGATGATCCCGAAGACCCCGACGCCCTGCCCCTGATGGAGAACTGGGGTGTCGCCAAGGTCGAGGACTTCACGTGGAAGAGCCTGATCGACAACTACGCCTGCACCGAGTGTGCGCGCTGTACCACCTACTGCCCCGCGTTCGCGACCGAGAAGCCGCTGTCGCCGATGCACCTCATCCACGACCTCAAGGACGAGATGAAGGACCGCGGGTTCAAGCTCATCGAGCTGCGCACCAAGCAAAAGGAGCTCGGCGTCGACCTGCCCGCGCCGGTCCCCGGGGTGGAGTTCATGGAGCCGATGGAGGACGAGCCCGGCTACGAGGCCTATCAAAAGTCGCAAGAGGCCTGGGAGAAGGCCCAGGAGGACGAGAGCAAGAAGCCGCTCGTCGATGAGATTCAGAAGATCCGCGACGAGCTCGAGGGCATGGAGCCGCTCGTCGGCGGTCGCATCAAGGACGAGACGCTGTGGTCCTGCACCACGTGCGGCGCTTGCCAGCAGGTCTGCCCGGTCTTCATCGACCACCCGCTCAAGATTCTGCAGATGCGCAGCAACATCGTCCTCAACGACGAGAGCGGCCGTACGCCGGGCGAGCTGACCAGTACCTTCGGCAACATCGAGAACAGCGGCAACCCGTGGGGCCTGCCCCAAGAGGACCGCATGCAGTGGGCCGACGGCCTCGACGTCCCCACGATCGAGGAGAACCCCGACGCCGAGTACCTGCTGTTCGTGGGCTGCGCCGGCGCGTACTCCGACGTCTCGAAGAAGCCCACGCGCGCCCTCGTCCGCTGCCTTCAAGCCGCCGGGGTCAACTACGCGGTGCTGGGCACCCAAGAGAACTGCACCGGCGACACGCTTCGCCGCGGTGGCAACGAGATGAGCTTCCAGACGATCGCGCAGATGAACGTCGATCTGATGAACGAGCTCAAGGTGAAGAAGGTCATCGCGAGCTGCCCGCACTGCTTCCACACCATCGCGCACGAGTACCCGCAGTTCGGTGGCAACTACGAAGTCATCCATCATTCCAAGCTGCTCGCGCACCTGATGGAGACCGGCAAGCTCAAGGTCGAGAACCCGCTCGAGGTTCGCAAGGTCACCTACCACGACAGCTGCTACCTCGGCCGCTGGAACGCAACCTACGACGAGCCTCGCCAGGCCATCGCCAAGGCGGTCGGCGGCACCGACAAAATGGTCGAGCTCGACCGCAATCGTGAGCACGGCTTCTGCTGCGGCGCGGGCGGTGCCCGCATGTGGATGGAAGAAGAGGCCGAGAAGCGGGTCAACGTGAACCGCTCCAAGGAAATCGTGGACGCGGGCGTCGACACGGTCGGCGTGGGCTGCCCGTTCTGCAAGACCATGATCTCCGACGGCATGAAGCACTTCGACAAGGACGAAGAGATCGCCGTCTTCGACATCGCCGAGCTCGTCGCCGCGGCGCTTCCGCCGGAAGCGACCGAAAGCGAAGGCGCTCCCGAGGCGGCGCAGTGAGCACCGGCCCGCTGCAGGCAGCCCTCCACGACACCCTCGTGGACGCGCTGCAGCCGGTCGCCCTCGAGATCGAGAACGAGAGCCACCGGCACTCGGGCTCCAACCCCGAGAGCCACTTCAAGGTCACCGTGGTGGCCGAGGCCTTCGAGGGGCAGGCGCTGGTCAAGCGCCACCGCACCGTGAACGCGCTGGCCAAAGACCAGCTCGCCGCCGGCCTGCACGCGCTGTCGATTCACGCGTACACCCCAGCGCAGTGGGAGGCGCGCGGCGGCGCGATTCCCAAGAGTCCGCCGTGCATGGGCGGCAGCAAGTCCAGCTGAGCCGGTGGCCGAAGACCCCACCCCGCTTCGGCCCGTCTCGGTGCCCGCCGTCTTCATCATCGCGGCGGTGATGCTCGGCGGCGCGTGGTTTTTCCTCGTCGAGTACGCCGAGGTCGGCTGGACCCACCTTCAACGTGGCCTGCTGACCTCGGAGAGCGCACTGGGCTTTTACGCCGGCATCGTTTCCGGCGTCGCGGCGGTGGTTACGGTGCTCGCCTACCCCCGGCGCTTGTTCGTCGTCGATGAGGGACTTCTCGTCATCCGGGGACTGCTCCGGCGTCGGCACACGGTCCCGGTGGTCACCATCCGCACGCTCGAAGTGGAGATGCGGCGCAGCCGGAAGGACCACGTCACGTACACCAGCTACGGCGTCTACGTGGTGCGACACGCGGAGTCCCGGCTCGAGATCCATCGCTTCGGCGACCGCAAGCAGGCCCGCGCACTGGCGGACGCCTGTGCGGCACGCTGGGGCTTGCCGCCCCTGGATTGAGCGCGACGCTCAGGCCTGCTCCACGGCTTCGCGGTACCGCCGCAGCGCCTTCGTGTAGTCAGCGACGGTGTTCAGACGAATCGTCTGCAGTCGCCGAACGACGCGCGTCACTTCGTCGAGTGCACCGCGGAGCACCCCCCGGGACGACTGCGCCTTCGAGGCCCCGCGAAGCCCCACGAGGTCGCTGAGCTGACGAACGACACGGACGCTGCCCGACAGCGAGACCCGAACGGGAACGTCCTGAAGCTCCCGCGCAAACCGCTGCAGGTACTGCTGGCCCAGGTCGAGGTTGGTCTCGAGCCGCGCAGCGTTGGACGACCCCCAAGCCATCGACAGCAAGGTCCGTCGTAAAGACCACCATCGCCGCGTCCTGCTCCTCTTGCATGACGTCGAGGGTCTCCAGCGCGACGCGAAGGTGCCGGGCGCACAAGCGTCCCATCTCGAGCGCCTCGTCGATCTCCCGCAGCAGCTCGCCCGCAGCGGTCAGCGTCTCGAGCCGGGCACGAACGACGTCCGCACCGGCGCCCCCGTCCTGCAGCACGCGATCGACCTTGGCCTCGAACGCGCGGTGGTACGCGGCCTCGATGCCGTCGAGCGGTTCGAGTTCGGCTTCGAGTCGGGCCACCTCGGCGCTCGCGGCCCGCAGCTCGACCACGCTCGCATCGAGCTCCAGCTCGGCGGCGAGGGCTTCCGCCCGCTCTTGGCTGAGCTTCTCCTCGCGGCGGCCCAGGGCCGACCACAGCAGCCGCGCCAAGCTGACGTCTTCGAGCCGCTGCACGTCACGCTCTTCACGTTCCAACACCCCGGCCCGCTGCTGCACCTCGGTCTGCAGCGCATCGACGCGCGCCCGGGCGGCGCCGAGGCTCGCCTGGAGGTGGTCACGCTGCCGGACGTCTTGCCCGAGCCGGACCACTTCGTCGTAGGCCTGCCGATACACAGCGTCTGCGCCGCTCACGGTACCGCTGTACCACGGTCCACAACGTATACGGCCTCAGCCGCGCGCGTGGGCCAGGGTCTTGCGGCCGGCGGACTTGAAGAACACCAACATCTTGCCCGTCTCCGGCGTGCCTTCGACCACGCCCATGCCGAACTTGGGGTGCGCGACGCGGTCGCCGGGCTCGAACGTCGTGCGCATCGAGTACTCCTGGATCGGCCGGTCCATGTTCGCCTCGATGAGCGGGTTGTCGGCCGAGGGCGGCGTGACCGACTTGGGGCTGCGGCGGCTGGCGACCGTGCGGCGCTTGGACTTCGCGTTGGCGTTGACGTCGACCTCCCCGGCGGGCGCCTTGTAGCGGTGCGACCCCATGCAGTTCTTGCACGTCACCTTGGTGACCCGGTCACCGCTCATGGCCGCGATGACGTGCCAGACGTCTCCACATTTGCCACAGGTCGCGAAGAGGTCCTTGCCGACAGCGAGCATCGCGGCCGCATCCTACAGCGCTTCGTGGAGCGCGAACCGCACCTCCGACGCGCCGCCACGCACGACCTCGAGCACTGCGTGGCGCTCGAACTCACGGAGGCCCGGTCGGCCGTCCCACGCTAGAGGCCCAGCCCCGAGAGCGCGTCCGCGTTTTGGCGCACGCTCGACTTGCCCTCTCGACTTTGCTCCGCGGCCTTGGGCGCCGCAATCTCGGCCTTCGCGAAGTTGTCGTGGGCGCCATCGAGTGCGTCGAGCTGCTTGTCGAAGTCGGCGCTGACGCGCTTGCGGTGCTTGGTCTGCACGCGGTTTCCGCTGGCCTTGCGGCGGGTCCGAATGCGGCCTCGCGTTTGCTCGAGCGTGGCGCGAGCCTCCCGGACGTTGCCCAGCGCGAACGCGGCGTTGGCATCGCGCAGCGCCTGCGCGGTCTCGGCCCGGGCCAGTCGCGCTTCGACCAGCGGGTCCAAGGCCGACACGGCCGCCGCGTCCGTGCTCAACGCCACGGCGAGCGACCCCTCGCACGTCGCCGACTCGCCGTCCGGCTGAGTGAGGTCCCGGTACCGAAGCTGTACGTCCGCCACCGTGTGCAGGCCGGCCTCGCTCCGTGGGAGCCGAACTTCCATCAAAAGCGTCTTGGCGTCGCCGGCGGCGAAGGTGCCGAACGGCACCACGATCGCGTCCCCCTCGCGTTCGAACGCTCGATCGAAGACCCGACCGGGCTGCATTCCGGGCGCGAACCGGATCACAGCCTCGACGCCCGAGGCCACGGTCTGCTGAAGCGAGCGCAGCTCTTCCTCGAACACGCGGGCCAGCCCTGCGGGGTCCTCCACAAAGTAGTGCCGGCCGTTGCTGGCCTCGGCGACCGCGAGCAGCAGCCGCTCGTCGTAGTCGACGTCGACGCCCAGCGAGCTGACCGTCACGCCGCGGGCGCGAGCCTGCTCGGCAAGGCGCCGAAAGCCCGGTTCATCCCGGACACCCGTGTTGGCCTGACCATCGCTGAGCAGCAGCATGCGCTGTACGGATCCCGAACCCGCCGCGAGCTGCTCGAGTCCCGCCTCGACCCCGCACGAGATGCACGTGTGCCCGCGCGCCTCCACGGAGCGCAGCCGCAGCGCCAGGTCGGCCCGGTTCTGCTCCGTGATCGTGGTGGGCGGGACGACCACCGTGCTTTGCGTGTTGTAGGCGACCACGCTGAGCGTGTCGCCAACGCTGAGGCGGTCGATCATGCCGCGGGCGGCCGCCATGGCGTTCTGCATCCGCTGCCCCTTCATCGAGCGCGAGCGGTCCAGCACGATCGCCAGGTTCATCGAAGGCGCCGCCGCCGCTGCCAGGTCGGTCTCCGCCGTGAGGTCCAGATGCAGGTAGGTCTTCGCGCTGCGGCCCGCCGCCATCGTCGGATGGCCCAGCCGGCCTTTGACGTGGACCGTCTCGCCCGCCTCGAAGCTCGCGCCGGTTGGAACGAGCGAGTCCAGCAGCGAGCCGGGCGTCGCCTGCGGCTGGAGCCGCGCAACCGGAGGCGGATCCGCGGCGGCGGGCTGCAGCGCCGATGCGACCGCAAACCCGGCCGTGCAGCTGGTGATCAGACTCGCCACGGCAATGCCACCAAACGTCGTCAGCTTCATGGGCTGGCGAAGGTGAACGCGTCGCGGGGCCCCTGGGTCTACGTGCCGCCGAAAAAGCTGGCCCGCGCGCGGATTCAACCCCGCGGCCTCTCGACGACCGCCGGCGCGGGCCCCACCCGGCGCACGCCCACCGACGCGAGGAACGACCACGGGGCGATCGAGCCGATCATGACGAAGACCGAGTCCGCCGGCACGCAGCTGCCGTCGTCGAGCTGCACTTCCCCCGCCCGTACCGCCTGAACCGATCGGCTCCACCGAATGCTCAAGCGGCCCTGGGCCTGCGCCCGCCGCATGGACTCGATGTTGCGCGCCTTGCCGCGGCGAAAGTCATCGCCGCGCGCGACCACGGTGACGCTCGTCTGCGGGGCATAGGAGAGCGCAAGCGCGGCCTCCATGGCGACGTCTCCCAGCCCCACGACCACGCACGCACGGCCCGCGAACGACCGCGCGTCGGCCAGGCTGTGATGCACGTGCGGCTCCATCGGCGCGGGGATCGCGACGTCGAGCTCGCGCGGGCTGCCGCGGCGCCCGATCGCAAGAACGACGCGCTGGGCCTGCCAGTGGGCGACCGTGCCGTCGGCCGAAACCGCAGCGACCGCGAAGCCCTCGGCGACGGGGTCGATCGACGTGACGCGGTGCTCGGTCCGGATCGGCAGCGCATGCTGCCGCGCGAGCCGGGTCCACTGGCGCAGGAGTTCCTCCTTCGTAGCCTCGGCCAGCCACAAGGCCCCGACCAGCGGGACGTGCAGGGGCTGATCGAAGACGAGCTTGCCCCGCGGAAACGACTGAATCGATGCCGCGAGCGTCCCCTGCTCCACCACCACGAAGTTCAGCCCTCGAGCCTTCGCCTCCATCGCCGCCGACAGCCCGGCAGGACCCGCGCCGACGATCACCAGGTCCAGGTCCGCGCGCCCTGGGGTCAAGCCCACGCTGGCCTCCCGCACCGCTACGGCCCCCTGGTTGATCGCGTTGCGGATGAGCGGCATCCCGGTCAAGTCGCCCGCGAGAAACATGCCCGGCACATCGACCGACTCCAGCGTTGCATGCACGCCGGGACGGTCTTCGATCGGTGCGCCATCCAGCACGACGAGCGAGCCGTTGGGACACAGCTGTGCGCAGGTGGTCAGGCCGCAGCAGTCTTCGGGGCGCGCGACCTTGGCCACGTACCGGTCGAGCGCGAGCACGTCGTAGGGACACGCGTCCACGCAGGCCGAGCAGCCCAGACACGTGGAGGCGTCGATCTGGGGCAGACGCCGGATCTTCGGGGGCTGCACGTTCACGGTCGCGACCGGGCGCTTCGCCGGCTCTGCACCGCTGAAGCTCCAGACCAGCAGGCCCACGAAAACGGCAAGCGAGACCGCAATGGCGAACCCGTCCACGCCCGAGAGCGCCCGCGTCGGGGGCTCGGGGCGCCGCGCCACGACCTCGCGCGCGTGCGTCCAAAGAATGAGCCGATCCTGCGCGCCTGTGACCGTGCCGAGGGTCGCGCCCGCGACCCGGCGATGCTCGTCGAAGCAGCCGTTCATGTCCCCGGCCAAGCGACACCGTGCGATCGGGTCGTCGTCCGCCGATGGGTCGTGACAGGCAGCGCAAGCGTCGAGGGGCACGACCGCGACCGTGCCGCGAACCTCCGGTGACGCAGCCGTGGGCACGGAGACGGAGCCACCGGGGCCGAATCGCGTTGCCCCGGCGGCTGAGAACGTCACCCCGCCCACGTCGTGGTGCACCCGATGGCAGGACGTGCAGGTCATCGCGCCCGAGGCCCGCGCACGCCCGTGGCCCGTCCGCGTGCTGGGGTGCGCGCCGTGGCAGGTTCCGCAGTCGGGCGTCTGCGTCGGTGCTCGATGGCAGTCGCCGCACGCCAGACCAGCGGCGGCATGCGACCCGGTGATCCCGTGGCGCGAGGGCGCGTCCGAACGGAGCAGCCACGCCGCCGAGACGACGAGGATCAACAGCGCCGCACAGAGCCAACCCAGGCCCCGCCACCGCCGCACGTCATCCGCGCCTCTCAAGCGCCCCCCGTGACCACGTGAAGCCCCAGCAGCGCGATGGCGACGACCGCGAGCACGATGTGCGGGGCGAGCCAGAGTCGCAGCAGCCGGTGAACCCACGGGCGCACGCGCGCCGCACGAATGGCGACGACCGTTCGCACCACGCCCTCGACCCCTTCGATGCGCGCCAGTCGGTCGGCCCCAAGACGGTCCTGGAGACGGGCGAGCACGACGGCCTGCTCCTGCGCGAGCGAGCGTCCCGACAACAGCAGCAACAGCCCCCCGCCCCGCTGACGCGCGTACGGGACGAGCACCTTGGCCGCCAGCTGCTTGAGCGCCTCCGCCCGGCCCCCAACATCCTGTAGCAGCTGGTCTTCGAGCGGCCTCGCCGACACCTCCCCAGCCTCGAGCCGCGTCAGAACGGCGGGCAGCACCGCGTAGGCGAACACCCCCAGCAGACCCAAACCGACGCACCCGATGAACGCGCCCGCCAGCACCGCCGGTCGCCCCTGCGCGTGCCCGCCGGTATGCGCCCACGCGCCCGCCAGCGCGACGCTCCCGAGCACCGCGTGGCCCAGGACCCACGGTCGCATCGGCCCCGTCCAGCGCCGCCATCGGCCCAGCAGGCGCTTACGGACACCGTGCGCGGCGCTGAGCACGACCGCACACGCGCCGAGCACCCCCGCGACCCACCCCGGACCCGCGCCCGCGATCCAGCCGTGCTGGTGCTGCGCGGCGCCCCAGGCCCCCAGCAGCAGCGCGACCGATGCAAGCACGGTGGCGACCCATCCGCCCCATCGAGGCCCGCGCGCTGCTGCCGGCCGGGCGCGGGTCCCCAGCAGCGCGGACACCTCGACGAAGTCCCGACCCGGCTGCACCCGGGCGATCGCGTCGGTGGGACAGGCCTGCACGCACGCCGGACCCGCCCCGCCCGCACACAGGTCGCACTTCGAGGCGAGTAACGGGAACGGGCTGTCCCCCAGAGGCATCGCCACGCCCTCGGGACGCGGGCTCATCTCGATCGCGTCCCACGGGCACGCCTTCGCACACGCACCGCAGCCGGTGCACAGACTCGGATCGATGAGGACGGTTCCCGCCGCGTCCCTCGAGATTGCCGCGGTGGGACACTCGCCCAGGCAGGCGGGCGCGCTGCAGTGCTGACACGCCTGCGCGAGGCGCCACGGGGCGCTGCGGGCATCCTCGCCGCCCATACGCGCCGTGACCCGGGGCCCCACGCGGGCCATTCTCGGCTCGCCGCCGTGCGTCGCTGCGCACGACCAGGTGCAGTGGCCACACCGAACGCACCGGTCTTCGTCCAGCACCAGGAGCGACCGCGCCCGCTCGAGCCGGTCGAGGTCCGGGAGTTCCGCGGCCCCGGCCCGCAGCAGGGCGATGATGTCGCCCCGCGCAGCGTCTCGCGCCTCCGTCCGGGCGGGGGTGCTCGCCACGACCCTTCGCAGCACCGCGCCCGGGATCGCGACCGTCCGCACGTGCCCGGCGGCGACCAGGGTCCGCGTCCAGCGGCCCTCTGCCCGCGCAGCGTCCACGCCGAGCAGGTCCCCCCGAAGCGCGACGTGGGCCACCGTGCCGTCCTCGTCAATCGCATGCACCACCCCGTCGAGCACCATGAGCGCGTCGGCTGCCGCGTCTCCGGCGTGCTGCAGGGTCGCCCCGGGCGTCCAGGACTGCAGCGACGCGCCGTCGAGCAGGATCCCTCGCGCCGCCTCGTCGAGGTCCGCCAAGCCCTCGGTCGAACGAAGCGCATCGTCCAGCGCCGAACGCTCCAGCCGCCGGCGTTCGTGCTGCATCGCGAGGCGCCCGCCCGCCCGCGTCCAGGCGCGCTCCAGAAGCGCTGCCGACACCTCACACACCTCGGCGGGGCCATCCGCGCGGACCTCGGCCCGACGCGGCAGGCCCAGCATGGCCTCGGCGCCTGCAGTCTCGCCGGCGCCGAGCACCCGGACTCGACCGCCGCTGTCCTCCTGCAGCCGCCCGCGAACGACGACGAAGAGCGCGTCGGCGTCCTCGCCCACCCGATACAGGACCTCCGCGGGCTCGAGGCTTCGAACCTGGCCCCCGGCCCGCACGCGCTCGGCCGACGCCGCGTCGAGCCCGCGCAGCGGAATGGACTCGAACAGGGCCGCGCTCACGGCAGCGACACCTCGGCCCGCGCCAGCTCCACGGCCTCGAGCCGCTCGAGCATGGCGCGCGTCACCAGCGGTCCACTGGGTCGAAGCCCGCGGGCGTCCTGCTGCGCCTCGTAGTCCGCGAACGCTTCGATGAGAAACGGCGGAAACGCCCGGAACATCAGCCGCGCTTCGACGGTGACGGCTCCCGCGGGCGCGGCGAGGTCGTAAACGTAGCGCTGAGGCTCCCCCGCGACGGCGGAGCGCTCGTCGATGATCGCGTCGGGCCCCTTGAGCACGCCGCGCGTCGCGTCGAGGGCCCCGACGGGGAAGTACACCTCCAAGAACGCCTCTTCCCCCCGCAGGTTCGACACGCACGCGCCGCTGTCGATGTCGTAGCCCCCGTCCGCGTAGCGGTCGGCCCGGTGCCGCCCCTGCCCCGGACCCGGCTGGCAGCGTCCCTCCCCATCGACCCGCCCAATGCAGGTCACGCAGCGCTGAAACCCGTTCTGCAGGTTGATCAAGCCGCGCCCGATGAAGCCGTTGCCCTGACGCCTCCACGCGGGCACGTCCGGCCCATCGACGACGTCGGCACCGAAGACGCCCAGCGGACGCCCTTGGAGGTCCGTGGTTCGGTCATCGACGTTGACCCGCACGAAGCGCTTGTCGTGCAGATCCTCGTCGTTGCGGTCGATCCGCCCCACCTCGTACAGGACCCGGCCGCGGTCGTCTCGGACGGTGAGGTGCACCCAAATTTCGCGCTCCTGGCTGAAGCCTGCGGGCACCTTGTGGCCCGCGCCGACGTTCTCGATCTCCACCGGAATGCGCAGCCGACCCGACGTCCGACGAGGATCCCCGAGGTCGAACCGGAACGTGGATCCCAGCAGCATGTCGCGGCGCTGCGTGACGCCCCGCGGGGAGCCGTGGGCATCGAGTTCAGCGTCGTCGACCAGCCCCTCGGGGAACAGCGGAGACAGCGGGACATCCACCCCCGAGAACGTGTGCGACGCGATCGCAGACGCCGTTTCGGAGCCCACCGCAACCCTGCCTTGCGGCCGCGAGCCGGGCGCACGAGGCGAGAACCGTGTCCCCGGCGGACACGCGCGCTCCAGCGCCGTGTAGCGGGTCCGCGCGAACGGGTCGTCGAGCGGAGGGCCAGTCTCCGGCACGGGCTCACAAACGCCCGGATACAGGCTCATGTGGCAGTCTTGGCACGACGCGGGAGACCGGCCGAAGTCACGCTCGCGCTGGGCCCAGTCCACCCACTCCGAGTACGCGTTGCGCAGCCGCTTGAAGTGCTCGCCGGTGGCCTCGACGGCGCGCGCGTCGGTGCCGAACAGCCGTACGTCGTGGCACGCACCGCAGAACTCGCTGCTGGCGAGATACGCCTTCGCGTCGGCGGGGGGCCGCACGTGGGCGCCCGCGGTGACCGTGGTCCCCGGTCCCGTGAAGACGTCGGGGTCGAGGTGATAGCCGCTGTTGCCGATGCCCGGCTTGCCCTGGCGGTCCTCGGGGCGCGCGAGGAAGCGTCGACCCGTCGCGGGCGAGACCCAGTCCGGGTTGCCGCGATAGTCACCGTGCGCGGGCCCGTCCACTTGGTGGCAGAAGGCGCAGCTGATGCCCTCCAGCGTGCTCTTGGGCAGCAGGTCGACGATCGGACGGCGCGTCGAGCTGCTCGCGCTCCGACCGTCCCACGCGGGCATCGCCGCCTGCAGGTTCTCTTCGGGCGCGTGGCAGTTCACGCACCACAGCGCCCCACCCGTACCGGTCAGCGTCACGCCGGTCGTCGGGTCGACGCACGCCCCCGGACCCGCGGTGCGCAGCACCCCTGCTCCACCCGGACAGTTGGCGTCGCGGCCCGCCTGCTCCTCGATCAAAATCTCGAGGGCACCGAACAGCGGGCTCTTGACCGAGTGGGCCATCACGGAGCCGTGCCACTGCGCCGCGTGCTCCGGATGACAGCTGGCGCAGTCGTCGGCCTCCGTGCGGTCCGCGGTGAGTGGGGCGACCGTTGCAACCGGCACGGGTGCGCGGCCCGGCGAGGGCGGAGGTTCGGCGCCGATCCACAGGCCGCCGGCCACCGCAGCCAGCAGCGGCCCCACGATCCACGGGGTGCGCCCCTCTCGACGCGGCGGGCGAAGCTTTGGCACCGTGGGCGTGCGGAGCGGGGTCGCGGTCATCGGCTTCGCTGCGGCCCCGCTGCGCAGCGCCGTGAGCTGATCCAGCGCCGTCTCGATGCTCGGTCGCGCGGCGGGATCGGGCGCGAGCAAGGCCAGCACCAGCGACTGCAGCCCCGGCGGCAAGGTTCGCGCGACCGACTCGGGCATCGGTGGCGCGCCACGCTGCGCGCCGTCGGCCAGCTCCAGCCGACGACCCCGCCCGGCAAACGGGTGCACCCCCGCCAGGGTCCGGTACAGCATCAGCCCCAGGGCGTAGCGATTGCTCGCCGCGGTCCAGCGGTGCCCGGCGGCGGGCTCGGGCGGTGTCCATCGGCCCAGTGGCGGTGCGGGTGGAGGGGCAGCGCCGACCAGCGTGTCGACCGCCGCCGCCGCGATGAGACCCGCGTCCTTGCCGTCGACCCAGACGCCGCGCGGGGTCAGCGGGCCCGGAAAGAGCGCCGTGCGTTCGCAGTGGGCGAGCGCACGGCACACCGAGACCATCCACGCCAGCGCCTCGGACACCGGCATCGGGGCCTCGCTCCACGTGGCCCGCAGCGTTTGCGACGTTGGCCGCCGCAGCACCTCGGTGGGACGGCCTTCGATCGGCTCGAAGCGCCCCACCCCCGCGCGCCCCCAGGCGCTCAGCCGCTGTGCCAGGGCCTCGGCGCCCGGCGGAAGGGTCCAGCGCTCGCCGCCCTCGACCCGACGGCGCTGCGCTCGGCCGATCGGAGGCAGCGAGCCGCCCCCGGTCAAACTCACCGGCGGCCCTCCAGCGCGGCTGCGGGCTCGTCGGCGTCGATCGTCAGCCCCGAGGCAAACCCGACCCCAAACCCGAGCAGGCACAGCACGACCAAGATCGGCACCGCGGTCCGCGGGGTGATCGTTGCGACCGCCGAGGCCTGCTCGATGAGCGCGATCGTGTCGGTGCTCGGAGGCGGCGTGGGCTCGGCGGGACGCTGGGCGAGCGCAGGCGCCCGGCTCGGCGCGGGGCTGGCCGCGAGCGCGGTCCCCGAGGAGCACGTGAACGGATCGAGCTGCTCGACCACCGCGGCCGCGGACGCGGGTCGATCGGCAGGCCGCTTCGCCAGCAGAGAGAACACGAGACGCTCAACCCCCTTGGGCAATCCTGCGCGGACCTCCTCGGGCAGCGGCGGCGGCTCGGCGGTGCAGTGAAGGTTGAGCAGCTCGCGGGGCGAGGCGCTCGTGAACGGGGGCTCACCGGCCAGCAGCTCGTAGAACACGACGCCGAGGGCATACAGATCGCTTCGCGCATCGGTGGGCGCGGCGTCGATCTGCTCGGGACTCATGTATGAGAGCGTGCCGACCGAGTGCGTCGTGGTGCGGCTGAGCGCCTCGAGCACCTTCGCGATGCCAAAGTCGGTGACCTTCGCGATCTCGCCGTCCGCGGTGATCAGGACGTTTTCCGGCTTGAGGTCGCGGTGCACGATCGCCGGCTCCTGCTGGTGCGCCGCCTGAAGGCCCGCGGCGATCTGGGCGATCCAATGCACGGCCTCACTCCAGGGCAGCCGACCGCGCTCTTGCAGCACCGCCCGCAGGGTGGGCCCCTCAAGCAGCTCCAATACCATCACGAGCTGCTCGTCGATCTCGCGACAGGCCAGACACCGGACCACGTTGGGGTGGTCCAGGTGAGCCAGGATCGTCATCTCGTTGAGGAACAGACGCCGCCCCTCCGGGGACGCGGCGAGCTCCGGCCGGAGCGTCTTGAGCGCCACTTCGCGCCCCGAGAGACGCTCCTTGGCCGCGTAGACCTTGCCCATGCCGCCCTCGCCCAGCGGGCGGAGCACGTCGTAGTCCCCGATGCGATCCATCGTCGCGGGACAACGCACGGCCTCGAACTTGGGCCTATGCGAACCGGAAAAAAGTTCAGGCCCGCAAGATTTCGAGCGATTCGGGGGCGTCGAGGCGGTCCACGACCCGATCCGCGCCCGCGGCCTCGAGCGCCGCGCGGTCATAGGACCCAGTCGTCACCGCCAGGCACACCGCGCCGATGGCGTGGGCCGCAGCGACGTCGCGCGGCGTGTCTCCGACGACCAGCACCCGGGCCTCGCGCCGCTGCAGCACCGCGAGCCCTCGGTCCCGGCCGATCGCCAGCATCTGCGCGCGGTCCTCGGCATCGCTGCCGAATCCGCCGAACCCAAAGCGGTCCCACAGCCCGACGGCGGCCAGCTTCAGCCGGGCGCCATCGACATGGTTGCCGGTCCCCAGACCGACTGCGCCCGCGGGGTGGGCATGCGCGACGTCGATCGCCGCAACCGCGCCCTCAAGCAGATGGGTCGCCGAACCATCGCGCAGCTGCGCCTCGATGCGCTGCAGGTACCCGCGCACGACCGCCTCGATCGACGCGTCGTCCTCGGACTCGCCCGCCTCACGGAGCGCCGCGCGAGCGATGCCGGGGTCCGTCATGCCCGAGAACTTCACGCGACCCATCGCGTCGACCTTGCCCGGACACACGGCTTCGAACGCGGACTCCATCGCCCGCCGGCCGGCACCGTGCGCGTTGAGGATGGTCCCGTCGATGTCGAACAAGAAGACGGTCGGCGTAGGCATCAGTATGCGACTGCTTTCCCGCCGTCGCGCTCGACGTCCGCGACCGCCCGGAACCCGCGCGTCTTCGGGTCGACCTCGATGCAGTTCGCGTGGCCCATGGCGCCGCGAGAGCGAATCTCGTGCCCCTTGGCCTTGAGCCCCGCTTCGACCTCGTCGTCGAGCGCCTCTTCGGCCCAGATCATGTCCGGCTGCCACTGGTGATGCACCCGCGGTGACGCGACGGCCTCGTCGATCGACAGGCCGTAGTCCACGACCGCGCGAATGATCTGCACGACGGTGGTGGTGATCGTCGGGCCGCCGGGGCTGCCCACGACGGCCCGCAGCTCGCCGTCCTTGACCAAAATGGTCGGCGTCATCGAGCTGAGCATCCGCTTGCGGGGCTCGATCTTGTTCGCCTCGCCCTGCACGAGACCGAATACGTTCGCCGACCCGGGCTGGGTCGCAAAGTCGTCCATCTCGTTGTTGAGCAGCACGCCCGAGCTTGGCAGCACGTACCGCGCCCCGAACCCGAGGTTGAGCGTGTACGTGTTCGACACCGCGTTGCCGGCCCCGTCGGCGACAGAGAAGTGCGTCGTCTGATGGGACTCCCGCTGAAGCGGCGCGATGCCGGGCGCGACTTCATCCGAAGGGGTCGCACGGTCGGGGTCGATCGACTCGAGGCGCTTCTTCACGTAGCCCTGGGACATCAGCTGCGACAGCGGCAGGTCCACGAAGTCGGGGTCGGCGAGCAGCATGTTTCGGTCGACGTAGGTCCGTCGCGCAATCTCGACGTACAGATGCACCTCGTCGAGGCTTCGCCACGGCTTCTCAGCCAACCCCATCGCCTCGGCGGCCTTGAGCATCTGCCAGAGGCCGACCCCACCCGCAGAGGGCGGCGGCATGGTGATGACCTCGTGTCCGGCGTAGTCGAAGACGATGGGCTCGCGCCGTCGGGCTTCGTACGCCGCGAGATCGGCGGCGGTCCAGATGCCACCGGCCGCGGCGTTCTCCTTGGCCATCGTCTCGGCGATCGGGCCCTCGTAGAACGCTTGGGGCCCCTGCTCTGCGATCGCGGCGAGCGTGTTGGCGAGCACCGGCTGCACCCAAACGTCGCCTTCGACGTACGTGCTTCCATCGGGCTTGCTGTAGAACTTCGCCGAGTCGTCGAAGCCCGCCTCCCGCATGCGCTTCACCCCGCGCTCGAGGTCGGTCACGTGAAAGCTGTCGAGCGCGTTACCCTTGCGCGCCAGGTCCACGGCCGGCTGCACCACGTCCTTCCACGGCAGCGTGCCGAACGCTTCGTGGGCCAGAGCGAGCCCCGCGACGGTGCCCGGAATGCCCGCCGCCTTCGCCCCCACGAGACGCTCGCGGGTCGGCGTGCCGTCGGGGCCCAAGAACATGTCACGCGTCGCCGCGGACGGAGCCTGCTCGCGATAGTCGAACGCAGCGGTCGTGCCATCGGCCATGCGCACGACCATGAAGCCGCCGCCGCCGAGGTTGCCCGCCGAGGGGTGCGTCACCGCCAGCGCAAAGCCGACCGCGACCGCGGCATCGATCGCGTTGCCGCCGGCCTGCAGGATCGAAAGGCCGACCTCGCTGGCTGCCGCCTCGGCGCTCGTGACCGCGCCCTGCGTCCCCAGGGCGAGGCGATTTCCATCGGCCTGCCCCGCGGGCATCTCCCGCGCCGCGGAGGGAGGCGCCTCCTCGGCCGCCGCCGGCGTGGGCTCGGGTGCGGCGGAAGGCGCCGGTTTGGGGCAACCGGTGACCAGCAGCGTGGCCATCACCGAAGCGACTACGAACGAGGGTCGCGTCATCGGGCGCAGGTATACCCACAGCGCCTCGGCACCGCCCGGTCTCAACGCACACGCGCCGCATAAAACACGCTGCGGGGGCCCCTAAGGAGGAGAGGGCCCACCGCAGCGTCCGGTCCGGGGCGTGGCGCCGACGACCACACCCATCGAGAAGCGTGTGCTCCGATGTGCCGCGTTGGGGCAGCACCGACGGGGGCGCGCGGGTGGTCGGCGCCGTTGCCTATGTCCACGAGTTTCGACAGCGGTGCTCCGTGCTTTTCCGGAGGCGCGCAGATTTTTTCACCCACCGCGCCCCAAGCCCTCGCCGGTCGCCTATGCTCCGCCGGGCTCGCCCTCCGCGGCAGCGACGGTTTCTCCCGCATGTCCGACGACGCGCATCTCGAGCGGCTCACGGCCGAAGATCTCGGTCTGCCTGCCGGGACGCGTGTACCCCTTCGGTTCACGCCGGGGCACACCTGGACACCTCTGGTCGTCAGCTTTCCGCACGTGGGTCTCGCATGGCCCCACGACCTGCGACCGAAGCCGCAGGCCGACTTCCCGCGCAACGCGGACTACGAGGTCCACACCCTCTATCGCGGCATCGAGTCGCTCGGGGTGGCCACCGTTCACGCACACTTCTCCCGACTGGTCGTCGACCTCAACCGCGCCGACGACGACGTCCCGCCACAGCTGGTTCCCGACCACCCCGACCCGCGGCCTCGGCAGCGGCCCGGCAGCCCTGGCGGTGCGCCGCCGGTCGCTTGGGACCGCCCCGGGCGTGGCGTCGTCTGGGCCTCCGCGGTCACCGCGGGCATCGGCACCGTTCGGGTGCTGCAGCCACCGCTGCCCTACGCCGCGTTCGCCGACCGGATCGCCAAGTTCCACACGCCGTACTACCGGGCCCTCGAAACGCTGCTCCAACGACGCCGCGAGCGCTTCGGCTACGCGGTCCTGCTCGACGCGCACTCCATGCCGGGTAGCGTCGCGGCCGACCTCGTGCTCGGCACGCTCGACGCCGCCAGCTGTGCCGACCCGGTCGCTACGACCGCCTTCGACGCGCTTCGCGGCGGGCTTCCCGACCGGCAGGCGCTGCTCTCGGTTCGGCGGGACGATCCCTACCGCGGCGGCGAGATTGTGCGGACGTTCGGCAGACCGTCGGACGGGATGCACGCGTTACAGCTTGAGGTGTCTCGTCGTCTGTACATGGATGAGCGGGTGTACCGGGTGTTCCGATGGCCCTCCGACATTCCCGCGCTCGGAGACTCGCGCGCGGCCGCCGGTGGTCACGGGACGGTCCCCGCACCAAACCGCCGCCGTGGCCGGGAGCTCGCAGAGCTCGTACGACGCGTTCGAAGCCTCGTAAGCACGCTGGCGGGTCTCCGCGGCGATGCGCACCTCTCCCCCCTTGCACCCACCCCGAGTCGGCCCGAGGCATGAACCGCCGCGTGAAGTGCGAGTCTTCGTCCGTCGCAGCCCGACCCCGCGACCTCCACCGTCCCAGACGTGCAGGCGTGGTGGAGCACTTGGGCACCGAACGCGACGATCCCTTGTCCCAAGAAAGCAGCACAAGATACACTCCCGGCGCTGTGGAACCTCTTCACGAGGTCCACGTGAACGGGAAGTAGGAGCAACGGCCGTGAGCAACTCCAGGCAAGACGCAGACGCGTTTGACGACCTTCTCGGGCAACTCGTGGACGAGTTGGCCATGACGCCGACCATGCCCGAGGAGCCGGAGCCCGACCAGCCGGTGCCCGTTCCCGGCGGGACGACGGTGGGTCCCGCACCGATGGCTCCAGAAGCTGCCGGTGGCGGAGCGAACGTGGTCGCACCGCACCAAGGGGGCGCGGTGGCGGACTACCCCGAGCCGAAGAAGAGCGGAGGCCTCGGGTTGGGCCTTGGCATCGGCATCGGCGTCGCCGTAGCCGCCATCGGAATCACCGCGATCGTGGTGCTCGGTGGAGACGACGACGAAAAGGTCGCCGCCAACGCGGAGAAACCCGCGGTCGAAGAGAAGGCCGAGCCGAAGAAGGACGAGCCACCGCCGCCCGCTCCAGGCGCAACGCCACCGGCCGGCACGGCTGCGG
>JBCCQM010000151.1:0-20202 GCA_039024335.1 Myxococcota bacterium | reverse complement strand
CCGATGGCGCTCGCAGTGCGTGGACTCGTCGGAATGCTCGCTCTCACCGCTGGCCTCACCGCCTGTGACGAGGCGCCCGAGCCCCCGGCCGACGTGGAGCTGCGCCGGATCAGCTTGACCGACGACGTCAACCCGGCGGCCATCCCCGTCCCCGAGGACGCCGCGTGCTCGATTCGCGTCCGCAACCACGGCACGCGGCAGATGGAGAGCGACTACCTGCCGAACGTGATCGCGTGCGAGGCCCCCGGCAACGCAACGCTCGAGATGCTCGAGGCGCAGGCCATCGCGGCGCGTTCGTACGCGTACTACTTCGCCGAGACCTCGGGCGAGATCTGCAACGGCCAGGGCTGCCAGGTCTTCAGCTGCGGCCGCACCCCGACCAGCCTGCATCGCCAAGCCGTGGAGAACACCAGCGGCGTGGTCATGCGCTACAACGACAACCTCACGATCGGCTTCTACGTCGCGGGCGACCCAACCCCGAACTCGAACTGCGTGGGCAACTCGGCCGGCGTGTCGAACACCGAGCGCTGGGTGACCTACAACGAGGGCCGCAGCGGCACCGACATCGAGCAGACTCGCCTGGGCTTCCGCCACAGCACCTCCGCCACCGACTACGGGCAGAACCGTGGGGCGCTGTCGCAGTGGGGCGCGCAGTGCCTGTCGGAGAACTTCGGCTACGGCACGCTCGACATCCTTCGCTACTACTACGGCGAAGACGTCGAGTTCGTGCAGGTCGAGGGCGACTGCGTCACCGACGTGGAAATCGACCTCGACGAGATGCCCGCCACCTGCACGCCGATCGACCCCAACGGCGACACGATTCTCGACAACGGCGGCGACTGCATGCGCCTGCTCGGCCCCTCGCAGTTTTGGCGCACCGAGGACGCGGGCATCAACGGCAGCCTGCGCTGGACCAAGTCCACCCGCACGACGGAGCACAACGTTGCGGTTTGGAAGCTCAACCCCACCGTCGCGGGCGAGTACCGCATCCAGGTCCACGTCGACCCCGAGTTCACCTCGGGCACCGACGCCCAGTACGAGCTGATCTCGGCCGATGCCTCGCAGACGGTCGACGTCGACCAGACCGTAGGCGGCTGGATCGACCTCGGGGTCGTACGGCTCGATCCCGAAGCCACCGACCAGCAGGTGCGCATGACCGACGCGATCGGCGTCTCGGGCCAGATCCTTCAGGCCGACGCGCTGCGAGTCCGCCCCGCGACCGCGGCCGACTGCGAAGCCGGCGACTGCCCCTTCGACGACATCGGCGAGGATGAGCCCCTGAGCGCCGGCGGAAGCCGCGAAGCCGCCGGATGCAGCGTGCAAGGAAACGGGTCCGGTACGCTGCTCGGCGGCTTCCTTAGCCTACTGCTGTTCGGCGTCAGCCGGCGGCGGGCTCGATGCCGATGAAGATCGTGTAGACGTCCACGTCATCGAGCGTTCCGGTGATCAGAAGCACCTCATTGAAGTCGGCATCGGTGATCTCGAGCACGGCCGTGCTGCCGCCGAGCGTGGTGTCGAATCCGAAGTCGGAGTCGCGAACGCCCAGCTCGAGGCCCGCCTGGAGCTGCGTGGTGGTGACGTTGGTCAACACCACTTCGTTCCACTCGGGGAACAGCTCATCGTCGATCACGGCGGTCTCGCCAGACTGACCCGGCACCGACATCACGGCGTATGGATCGGGCAGGCCGTTGAACGAGTCCCACGTGTTGCCATTGGGATCCGTCGGCGCGATCACGGCCTGGTAGGCGATCACGTCCCACTCCGCGTCGAGCTCGGCAAGGCAACCCGTCGAGCCGCAGAACAGGCCCGGGCCGCACGCCGAACACGAGCCTCCGTCTGCCCCACAGGCGTCGTCCTCGCTGCCGTCGAGACACGTATCGCCGTCGCAGCACCCGTCGCAGCTCTCCGCGCACGCCGACGAGACGCACGCGCCGTCGCTGCACGTGGAGTCGGCGCCACAGTCGACGCACGCGCTCGCACCGAGACCGCACGCTCCAGAGGACTGCGCATCGGCACCCACGCAGACGCCATCCTCAGTACAGCATCCATCACACGACAGCTCGCAAGGGACCTCGCAAGCACCGGCTTCGCACGCGCTTTCGTCCGGGCACGTGCTGCACTGATCGCCGCCCTGTCCACACGCGGCTTCGTCCGTGCCGTCGAGGCACGTATCGCCGTCGCAGCACCCATCGCAGTTGTCGGGTCCACACGCGGGCGGTACGAGGCACTCGCCTTCGGCACACACCGCGCCGTCCTCGCAAGCAACGCACGCGTCTCCCAACGCGCCACAGGCATCGTCGACCGTGCCGGGCTGACACGCACCGGCGTCGTCGAGGCAGCCACCGCAGCCGCCGGTCTCGTCGGCGCCGGTGTCTGGATCGGGCGTCGTATCGTCGCCACCGGTTTGCGTCGCGTCTCCGCCAGCGTCGGCCCCTCCGTCGGCGGCTGCGGTCGTCCCATCGCCACCGCTGGTGCCACCGTCGTCGTCCTCGGCGCCGCTGGATCCCGCCGGCGTCGGCTCACTCGACGCATCGTCACACCCAGCCGCGAGCATTCCCATGGCCAGCGCGAGCCCGAGCCCGCACCTGGTCGTCTTCCTCCCCAAGCTTTGCATCGAAGTCGAGACGGAGAACCTGGCGCCAAGTTGCATCTTTTTCTGCAGGACGGCGGTGAGAGGGGTGCCAGCCCCCGAAAACCCGTGCCGCGGGGCGTCTGGACGCGTGTACCGCAGCCGCTTCGACGACATTTCCCGCGACGGCGCGTAGCGGGCCTTACGACGGTCGGTCCGACCGAACGAAGCCGTCGGTCGCGCCTTCACACTGCGCTCCGTACGCTCGTGACGTGACTCGTCGCCCTCTGCTGTGTGCCGCCCTGCTCGGGGCCTGCAAGCCCGCCTCAACACAGACGCCTGCATCCGCCCCCACCCCCCTGCACCCCGACGCGCGGCCGATGACGCCCGAGGCCTGGGACTTCTCAGCCAGCGAAGCGACGTTTGGCGAACATCTCGGTCGCCCGGCGCTGCGGCTGCGCGGTGGCTTCGCGTTCGCGAAGGACCTCGAGCTGGCCGATGGTGTACTCGACTTCGATATGGCGGCCGAGCCGGGCGTGTCGTTCGCGGGTGTGGCGTGGCACGTGCGAGACGAGGACAACTTCGAGAAGATCTACCTGCGTCCGTTCCTCTCGGGCAGTCGCGAAGCCACGCAGTACACACCCGTGTTCAACCACGTCAACGCGTGGCAGCTCTATCACGGCCCCGGCTACAACCAGCCCGTTCGCTTCGACGGGCGACGCTGGATGCCGGTCCGCGTGGTGGTCAGCGATGGGCAGGCCGAGCTGTACGTACGCGACCTGGAGACGCCCCTGTTCACCGTCACGCAGCGGCGTGCAGACGCGTCCGGTCGCGTGGCGCTGTATGTCGAGCCAATCCCCACGTCGATGAGCACCTCGGCGGTGTGGTTCTCGAACGTCCGCTTCACGCCTCAGGATGCGCCACCGCTGCGAGGAACGCCCGACGACCCACCCCTCGCAGGCCGGATTCCCGCCTGGCGCGTGTCGCAAACGTTCGCTGCCGCGAGCATGCCCGCAGACGGCACCCGCCCCGAGCCTGACGGCGCCTGGGCAACGCTACAGAGCGAGGACACGGGCCTTCTGAACCTCGCGCGCGCACATCCCGTCGACGCCGAGCACGACACGGCGTTGGCATGTACCACCATCACCACGGCCGAGCCCGCGCGGTACCGACTTCGATTTGGGTTCAGCGAAGCGGCGCGGCTGTGGTGGAACGGGGCCCCCGTGTTCGACGGGGACGACACGTGGCACAGCCGCGACATCACCTTTCAAGGGGTCGTCGGGCTCTGGGACGCCGTGTGGCTTCAGACCCGCGCCGGCGCGAACGAGCTTTGCATCGCGGTGACGGAGAACGTCGACATGCGAGGCGGATGGGGGCTGCTCGCCGCCTTCGACGACGTCGAAAGCCTCAACTTCGACCCATCGTGAGTCACACCCGTACAACGAGCTGGCGACGGCGCGGTTCTCTTCCATGCAGCGGTGGGCGTCGGGCAGACACTCGAAGTCGAAGACCTCGAAGATGTTGGGCGCGTAGTCGCCCGAAGCAACGCGGTCGCAGATGGTCTGCATGATCGGCGTCCATCGTGTCGCCTCGACCATCTCGGAGTTGCCGAACGAATACGTCACGCCGGCCGGCATGGCGGGCATCGCTTCGCCCCACGAATCGCCGAGCAACCCGGTGTGGCACAGGCGACCGCCCGCCCGAATCGAGGCTGCGGTATCGCCGACCGTCGATGGGCGCCCGACGAGTTCGAGCGCTCCGTGGACGCCCCCACCGCTGAGGTCCCGAACGGCCTCGGCGAGCGGTTCTCCGTGGTCCATCACCACGTGGTCGACGCCCGCGGACCGCAGCGCATCCGCTTTGTGATCCTGCCGCGTCGTCGCGAGCACCGTGCAACCGAGGTGCTTGGCGATCCGCACGGCCGCCATCCCCACCGAGGAGCTGCCGCCGCGAATGAACAGCGACTGGCCGGCCTGCAGCTCGAGCTCGTCGAAGAGTGAGAGCCAGGCGGTGAAGTACGTTTCCGGCAGCGCCCCCAGGTCCGTCCACGCAAGTTCGGTCTGGATCGGCATCACCTGCGCGCGCGGGACCTTGGTCATCTCGGCGTAGCCGCCGTCGTACGCCCGCCCCATCTTGCCCATCGCAGCGACGACCCGCTGACCCGGCGCGAGGTCTGCTCCGGGCGCCTCGAGCACCTCGCCGACGCACTCGATCCCGAGCACGCGCGGAAAGGAGACCGCGTCCCCCGACTCACCGCGGCGCGTGTAAAGCTCGGAGCGGTTGAGGCCGAACGCGCGCACCCGAATCGTGACCCACCCCGGCTCGGGCGTTGGGTCGGGCAGGGTGCGCAAGACGAGGGCATCAGCGCCCCCGGGCGTGGTGACTTGGTAGGCGCGCATCCCCCTCAACGTACGCGGACCCGCCGTCCATCACCGCGACGAAGCATCGGCAGCAGCGTTCGGTGAGAGCGAACGACGCGGCGCTCAGATCGCGTCGGGCCCGGACTCTCCGGTGCGAATCCGGATGCAGCGCTCGAGCGGCACGACGAAGATCTTGCCGTCTCCGGTCTCTCCGTCCCCATGGCGCGCCGCCGAGAGGATCGCGTCGATGGCAGGGTCGACGAACTCGTCGTTGCACGCGATTTCGAGCCGCACCCGAGCCTGGAGCGCGGGAGCGACCGCAGTGCCGCGAAAAAGCTCGGGCGATGCATCGGGACGGGCGCGACCCGAGGCCCGGCTGACCGTGATCCGCGTGACGTCGGCCCGAAGCAAGGCCTCGCGCACGGCGTCGAGCGTGTCGGGCTGAATGATGGCCGTGATGAGCTTCATCGGTTCATCCCGCGTTGAGCATGCCGTAGCCCTGCTCGCCGTGCTCACTGTGGTCCATGCCCGCCATTTCGCCCTTTTCGCTCAGCCGTAGGCCGACCGTTTTGTCGACGAGCACCAGCAAGCCCAGGGTCACGGCACCCGCGTAAACGAGGGTGATGCCTACGCCGGCCAGCTGCACCCAGAGCTGGTCGAGCATGCCCCACGAGCCCCCGACTTCGCTCGCTGCCGCACTCATCCACGAGTCGCGGATGAAGAACGTCAGAAACACCGCGCCGACGATCCCCGACACGCCGTGAATGCCGAAGACGTCGAGCGTGTCGTCGTAGCGGAGGCGGTTCTTGACCAAGATGGCGCCGTAGCTGATCGCCGAAGCCAGCGCCGCGAGCACGATGGCGCCCTTGGGCTGGACGACCCCCGCGGCCGGCGTGATGACGACCAGGCCCGCGAGGATGCCCGAAGCCACGCCCAAGCTCGTCGCGCGGCCGTGGTGTGCCGCTTCGATCAGCATCCACGCCAGCCCGCCGGCCGCGGCCGCGACCTGCGTGACCGTGAGCGCCTGCGCCGTCTGCAGGTCCGATGCGATCGCGCTGCCCGCGTTGAAGCCGAACCATCCAACCCACAGCAGGCCCGCGCCGATGAGCGTCATAACGAGGTTGTTCGGGTGCATCGCGGTGCCCGGGTATCCGCGCCGCGCCCCAAGGTACAGCGCCGCGACCAGTCCAGCGATGCCTGCCGAGATGTGCACGACGGTGCCGCCGGCAAAGTCGATGGCTCCCGCCGCGCCGAGGTTGAACAAGAAGCCGTCCGAGGCCCACACCCAGTGACACAGAGGCGTGTACACGAGCACGGCCCACAGGCAGATGAACACGCAGTAGCCGCGAAAGCGGACCCGCTCCGCAAACGCGCCCGCGATGATCGCCGGCGTGATGATCGCGAACTTCCCTTGGAACATCGCGAACACGTACTCGGGCACGCCCTCGTCCATGATCTTCGCGTCGGCGGCCTCGAGGAACATGAGGTCGCCGTTCCAGCCGATCCAGCCGCCCAGGACGTTGGGTCCGAACGCCATCGCGTAGCCCGCCACGACCCAGAACACGCCGATGAGCGCCATCGCGGCGAAGCTGTGCAGCATGGTGCCCAGCACGTTCTTCGTCCGCACGAGCCCGCCATAGAACATGGCGAGCCCCGGCACCATCAGCAGTACCAGAGCGGTCGAGGTCAACATCCATGCGGTGGTGCCCGAATCGACGGGCGGTGAACCCTGCATGGGAGAACATGGTTGTGAACCCGTGACGATTCCGCAAGGCCATGCCAGGTGGACGCGCCGGGAACGACTTTTCCAAAAAGCGAAGCAGTGTTGGCGCTGTAAATCCATTTACAGGCGAGCGGTGTGTGTTCGTAAAGTTGTCGACACGACGCGCGGATCGAGCGGACACGCTCCGGGTTGTCCTCAGGGGGCAGGATCCGAATCGACCGACCGGGCCGCCGGTTGCGTCCCATCGCGGGTCGACTCGATGTACGCGCACGTTCATCATGAGCGCATGCAGCCGAAGGCGGAGCACGCAGCGTGTGGGGTCGGATTCGTCGCCGTTCGTGACGGGCAGTCCTCCCACGCCATCGTGCGCGCGACCTTGAAGGCGCTTCGATGCGTGGAGCACCGCGGCGCCGTCGGGCCCGACGGGCGCAGCAGCGACGGCGCCGGCATCATGACCGACATCCCCTACGCGCTGCTCGGGCAGGAGCCGGGCACGGTGGCGATGGCGACGTTATTCGTCACGCCCGACACAGCCCGCCGCGAGCGCGCCCTGGGGGTCTTCGAGGAGACGTTCGGCTTCATGGGCATGCGGGTGCTGGGCTATCGCGACGTGCCCCGCAACCTCGACGTTTTGGGACCGCGCGCGCGCGAGGATTGCCCCGTCATCGTTCAGGCCACCCTGGATCGGCCCGAGTCGGCCCGCAACGACGCCTCGTTCAACGCCCAGCTGTACCGCGGCAAGCAGACCACCCGCACCCGCCTGCGAGCCGTCGACGCGTGGATGGACCTATTCTTCGTCTCTTTGTCCACGACCACGGTCGTCTACAAGGCGCTGTGTCGCGGGGCCGACCTGGATCAGTTCTACCCGGACCTCGCGAACCCTCGGTTCCTCTCCCGGTTCGGGCTCTTTCACCGCCGCTTCTCTACCAACACGCGGACCACCTGGGACAAGGCGCAGCCGTTTCGTCAGATCGCCCACAACGGGGAGATCAACACCGTCGCAGGCAACCGCTCGTGGGCGAACAGCCGCGAACGGGCGAGCGGGCTGGGCCGCGACGAGCTGCTCACGCGCGCCGGCATCAGCGACTCGGGCAGCCTCGGTGAGATGGTCGAAGCGCTCAAGTACCGCTCGAGCCTGCCGTACACCGACGACATCCTCGCCATCATGGTGCCCGCCGCCGACGCGACGTCGGACTACAACCGCTTCTGGGGCCGCGCGATGGAGCCCTGGGACGGACCCGCCCTGCTCGCGTTCAGCGACGGCAAGACGGTCGGCGCCCGCCTCGACCGCAACGGGTTTCGCCCCGCACGCTGGTGCATGACGGAGGACGCCTTCTATCTGGCGTCTGAAGCCGGTGCGTTCGACCCCGACCCCGCCGCGATTCTCGCCAAGGGCACGCTGCGGGCAGGCTCGGGGGTCACAGTGCGGCTGCGCAGCGGCAAGATCCACATGCGCGACCCGAGCGAAGCACGACGCAACCAGGGCGCCACGTTCGACCCTCGGCTCGCCCCGATCGAGCAGGCCGCCGAGCAGCTGCACCCCGACGCGCGCGCGACCATCGAGCCGTCCTGCCTTCAGATGCTCGATCGACTGGCGCTGTTCGGCGTGACGGTGGAGGAGGTTCAGCGCGTGCTCGAGCCGATGATGCAGACCGGCAAAGAGCCGATCGGCTCAATGGGAAACACGGCCCGCCCAGCACTGTTCTCCGATCAGCCCCGGTCGCTGTACGACTTCTTCTTCCAGGACTTCGCCCAGGTCACCAACCCTCCGCTGGACTATCTCCGGGAGGCGATGGTCACGAACCTCAGTACGCACCTGGGACGGCGCCCCAACATCTTTTCGCCGGCGGAGCTCATCCCGCCAACCCCTGCCCTGCTGCTCGAGGACCCGATCTTGAGCCTGGAGCACATGGAGCTGCTGCGCGCGATGATGGTGCGCAAGCCGTCTCCGCTGCGAACGCTCGCGATCGAGCTGCCCACGACGTACGAGCGCGCGGGCGGACACCAGGCGCTGACGACTGCCCTGGAGGCACTCGGGACGGACGCCCTCGCCGCCGTACGCGACGGGCATTCCCTCGTCGTGCTCAGCGACCGGACCGCCTCGTCGACGCACCCGCCGATCCCGAGCCTGCTCGCGCTGCGCTCGGTCGTCACCACGCTCAACCGCCACGGGCACCGCCTCGACGCGTCCTTGGTCCTGGAGACGGGTGAAGTTCGCACGACGCACGCGCTGGCCTGTGCGATCGGGTTCGGCGCGACGGCCGTCTGCCCACGACTGGCCTTCGAGCTCGCCCGCGCCGGCGAGGGCGAAGACCGCGAGGCCCGGCTGCGCGCGGCCATGCTTGCAGGCCTGCTCAAGGTGATGGCCAAGATGGGCATCTCGGTGGTGCGCAGCTACCAAAGTTCGAAGCTGTTCACCCCCTACGGCATCGGCCCGGGCTTGGTCGACGCGTTCTTCGGAACGACGCGCAGTCCGATCGGAGGCCTCGAAATGGAGCAGCTGGCCCTGCATCTCGAGCGCAGCTGGGCATGGGCCGACGACAAGCCCGGCGACGTTCCCCTGCCGTCCACGTACCAGCTCAAGGAGCGAAAAAAAGCCTGGCAAAGCGACGGCCCCGAAGGCGGGGAACGCCACTCGATGACCGCGGAGCGCAGCCGCTTGGTGCACGACCTCATCCGCCATCGACTCCGCGGCCGAACGGAGGACGAGATCTGGGACGCCTACGAGCACCAGGGGGCGGCGGTCGCCCCCGTACACCCTCGCGACCTGCTCGACGTTCGAGCCTCCGATACGCCCGTGTCCCTCGACGACGTCGAGCCTGCCAGCACGATCGTGCAGCGCTTCGGATCGGGCGCCATGTCCTTTGGAGCCATCAGCGCCGAGTCGCAGCGAGACATCTTCATCGCAATGCGGTCCCTGGGCGCGCGATGCAACAGCGGCGAGGGGGGAGAGAACCCGTACTACTTCTCGGACGGCATTTCCGCCACGACGAAGCAGATCGCCTCGGGTCGATTCGGCGTCACGGCGGAGTACCTCGTCACGGGCGACGAGATCGAGATCAAGATCGCCCAGGGTGCGAAGCCGGGCGAAGGCGGGCAGCTGATGGGCGTGAAGGTCGACGCGCACATCGCCAAGGCCCGGTTCGCGAGGCCGGGCGTGAACCTGATCTCGCCGCCGCCGATGCACGACATCTACAGCATCGAGGACCTCAAGCAGCTCATCGACGAGCTCAAGCAGGTCAGCCCGACCGCGGCCGTGTGCGTGAAGCTGGTCGCGGGTGCCAACGTCGGCACGATCGCGTGCGGCGTGGCCAAGGCCGGGGCCGACGTCATTCAGATCTCCGGCGGCGATGGAGGCACCGGCGCGGCTCCGCTCACGTCGATGCGCCACGCCGGCTTGCCCTGGGAGCTCGGGCTGGTCGACGCCCATGCGCAGCTGGTGTCGCAGGGCTTACGAGACCGGGTGCGGCTGCGGATCGACGGCGGCCTGAGCACCGCGCGCGACGTGGTCATGGCGGCACTGCTCGGCGCCGAAGAGTATGGCTTCGGCAAGGCGCTGCTCATCGCGCAGGGGTGCATCATGGCGCGCGTCTGCGAGAAGAACCGCTGCCCTACGGGCATCGCGACCCACGATCCCAAGTTCAAGGCGAAGTACGCGGGTACGCCCGAGCACGTCGTCTCGTTCCTGACGCGGTTGGCCGAAGGGGTGCGCGTCACGCTGGCTCGACTCGGCGCGCGGCACCTTCACGAGATCATTGGGCGCCGGCGGTGGCTTCAGGCCGCGACGGCGCATGAGCGACTCGTCGCGGCCCGCGGAATCGATATTGGGCCGATGCTGGCACCCGTCGGATGGTCCGCGCCTTCGACCGCGCCGGCGCCTCGCGTCCCCGAGCGAGCGCGGGAGGCCGCGCTGATCGAGGAGGCCGTGGGCCAGCTCGACGCGTCCGGTGCAGCGCACGTCGTTCGCGACGTCCGCAACACGGACCGTGCGCTCGCCTCGGGGCTGGCGGGAGAACTGGCACGCCGGGCGGCTGCGACGCGGACCCGCAACCGTCGCGAGGAAGCCGAAGCCGCGCTGTGGCCAGCACCCAACGCGGTCCGCCTGGAGCTCTACGGTAGCGCCGGCCAAGGGCTTGCTGCGTTCGCGGTCCCCGGCATGCACATCACGGTGCGAGGCGAAGCCAACGATGGCGTCGCCAAGTCGATGTCGGGCGGGGAAATCGTGATTCGCCCGCCCGAGGCTGCGACGTTCGAGCCCGAGTGCAACGCGATCCTCGGCAACGGCGCGCTGTACGGTGCGACCGGGGGCACGCTGTGGGTCCACGGCTGCGCAGGCGACCGGTTCGCGGTGCGGAACAGCGGCGCAACCGCGGTGGTCGAAGCGGTCGGCCTGCACGCCTGCGAGTACATGACGGGGGGTCTCGTCGTGGTCCTCGGCACGCTGGCGGGCAACGCTGGTGCTGGGATGACGGGCGGGCGCTTGTTCCTCCCGCTCGCGCAGCGCCACCGCATCAACGAAGCCTACGTCGTGGCGGACGCGCTCGATGACGCGGGGGTCGAGCTGCTCGCGGCGACGCTTCGGCGCTACGTCGCCGCGACAGGGAGTCGGACAGCCCGCGCGCTGCTGCAGGACCCCGCCGCGCTGGCAACCCAGTTCGTCTGCGCCTGGGCGCACGCCGAGCCCGCGCGCGCGATGCTTCGCGCGGGCGCATGACGTAGGCTGAGCCGGTGAAGGGCCGGCCAGATCTCCTCGGGAAAGCCTCGGTATTCGCCGCCGTCGTGCGTGCTGGCTCCTTTGCCGCAGGCGCGCGCACGATGGGGCTGGCCCGCAGCACCGCGAGTGAGCACGTCGCCTCCCTCGAGAACGCGCTGGGCGTACGCCTGCTCGAGCGGACCACACGAACGCTGCGTCTCACCGAAGAGGGCGAGCTGCTTTTCGAGCGCATCGACCGAGCGATGCGCGACTGGGACGACGCGCGCGCAGCCTTGCAGGAGCGCGGCGACGAACCGGCCGGGCTGCTGCGCGTCACCGCGCCCGGCGGGCTCGCCAGCAGCGTGGTTGGCCCGATCTGCGGCCAGCTCATGGCCGCCCACGAGCGCGTCGAGGTGGAGCTGGTCGTCGACGACGCGCTCCGGGACCTCATCGCGGACCGCATCGACATCGCGATTCGCATGGCCCCGCTGACCGACTCGAGCCTGATCTGTCGCAAGCTGGGAGCCACGCGAACCATCGTCGTCGGCGGCGGGCGACAGCTCGCGCAGGTCGACGAGGCCGCAGGTCTCGACGGCCTCACGCGCCACCCGTGGGTAAGCCACGGCGCGGTCTCTTCGACCGAGGTCCACCTGCACGACACCGAGGGCACCGTCCACGTCATCCATCCGCGCAACCGGTCGGAAGGGTCCAACGGCGAAGGGCAGGCCGCGCTCGTCGCCGCGGGGTGTGGCCTGGCCCTCATGCCGGAGCTCCTGGTCCGCGGCGCCGTCGAGGCCGGCACGCTCACCCACGTCTATCCGGCCTGGCACGGCCGAGAGATTCCCATCTACGCCCTTTACTCCCGCTCCGAGCTGACGCCGCCCCGGATCACGCGATTCATCGAGCTTGCCGTCGAACACCTCGGCGGGGCTCGCCTGCGCTGAGCGCGACCGCCCGGGGTTGCTCGTCGGTCGCCAGGCTGCGACCGTCCTGCCGTGCGCGAGCCGTACGAGCTGTACTACTGGCCGATGCTCCCCGGTCGCGGGGAAATCGTGCGAATGATCCTCGAAGACGCAGGCGTGGCGTACCGCGACGTCGCGCGCGAAGAGGGCATCCCTGCCGTCGTGGAAGCGCGGCGCGGCGCGCTCGGCGGAACGAAGCCCTTCGCCCCGCCCGTTCTCAAGTGCGGCGACCTGGTGCTCTCTCAGACCGCGGTCATCGTACGCGTGCTGGCCGAACGCCACGGTCTCGCACCGGACGACGAAGTCGACCGGCTCCTCGCGCAGCAGCACGTGCTGGGCTGGAGCGACCTGATGGTGGAGTGCCACGACACGCACCACCCGATCGCGCTGCGCCTCACCTACGAAGAGCAAGCGGAAGCCGCCAAAGAGCGCGCGCGGCACTTCCGCGAGAGCCGCCTCGGCCCCTGGTTGACCCACTTCGAAGGCATCGTTCGCAGCGGTGGGGGCGTGCACGTCGGCGGCCGCATCTGCCAGGCCGACCTGATGGCGCGGCTGGTCGTGCGCGGACTGGCGCATGCATTTCCACGGGCCTTTGCCGCGCTTCAGCCGGAGATTCCCGGCCTGCTCGCCCTCGCCGAGCGCGTGGAGGCCCGGCCCAACCTCGCCGCATACCTTGCATCGGACCGGGCCTTGTCGTTCAACGCGCACGGCATCTTTCGCCACTATCCCGAACTGGACGCCTGAGTCGTGCGCCGTCGCGGTACGCTGGTCGGCATGCGGGGCCTGCGGGTCGGCGTGCTGTTGGGCACGAGCGTGATCGGGATGGCGGCGTGTCCGTCGGTCGACCCGTTCCTGTGCGCGTCATCGGGCCAGTGCATTCGCAACGGTGAGGTCGGCGTGTGCGAACCCAGCACCTCCCGCTGCGCGTACGAAGACCCCGACTGCGAAAGCGGGCTGCGCTATCCGAGCAGCACCGACCGAGGGCTCGGGGGCGTGTGCGTCGAGCCCGGCACCGGCACGTCCGGCCAAGCCGACGCCACCAGCACCACGTCCGCCGAGGATCTTTCGACCAGCTCCGGCGCTGCGGAGCTCACCACCCTTGCGGACGCGACGGACGAAGGTGGCGCCAGCACGGCCGCGACCTGCGTCTTGGAGCCCACCCGGCCGATCACGCACACCGACGTCATGGGGCCCGAGGTCGCCGAAGCCTCGATCACCGCGAGCACGGTGCCTGCGGTTCGCATCGACAACAGCCCCGACGCCTTCCTGCACGACCTCGACATCACCTTTGCGGGCACCACCGCGATCGTCATCGAGGACAGCCCGGGCGCGCGGATTCAGCGGGTCCGCCTGCACAACGTCGGCGCCGCAGACCGCGGTCCAGCAGCCGTCGGCGAGTTCGGCATCCGCATCGAGCGCTCCGATGGCGTGCTCATCGAAGACGTCTACGTCGAAGACGCGCGGACCGGCGTGGCCGTGCTCGACTCGAGCGACATCACCATCGAGCGCGTGTGGGTGGTCAACGCCCGCGGCGACGTGAACAGCGACGGCAAGGGCAGCGACGATGGAGGCGACTGCATTCTGCTGCAAACCACCGAAGACGCGACGGTCCGCGAGTGGGGATGTACGAACACGCCGAGCGGCTTCGAGGCGCACGCGGGTGTGTTCGTCGATCGAAGCAGCAACGTGCTGGTCGAAGGGGGCATCGCCGACGAGATTTCCCAGGCGTCCGGGGCCGGCGTCCGGATTCACACCACGACGCCCCGCAGCGGCTTCGTCACCGTGCGCGACGTCGACGTGGTCGGCGGCCGCCACTCCTGCTTCGACACGCTCGGTGGACGCGAAGTCACCTTCGAGAACACCGGCTGCCGCAACCACCCTGGAATCGCGTGGCTGGGCAGCTTCGACATCGAGGGGCCCATGCGCGTGATCGGTGGGCGCTACTACAACGTCAACGAAACCTCGTGCTGCGAGGGAGACTTCGTCGAGTTCGACGTCGTCGAAGACCAGTTCGTGCCGCGGTTGCCGCCCAGCGTTGCGGCCCCGTGCACACATGTCGGCGGCTGAGGGCTGCTTCGCCTTGGCTCAGGACGGGCGGTTGCGTCATCATCAGTATCGGTGGGGGGCTCGCAGAGGGTCGGCCGATACGAGCTCGGTCCGCGCATCGGCGCCGGCGGCATGGCCGAGGTCTATCGTGCTCGCGCCCCGGGCTTGGGGCGGGCGACGCAGGACGTCGCGCTCAAGCGCATGCACGCGCACCTCGCCGAAGACCCCGAGTTCGTTCAGCTGTTCTTCCGCGAGGCCCAGGTCGCCTCGTCGCTGAGTCACCCCAACGTCGTCAATCTGCTCGAGTCGGGACAAGACGGCGACACGTACTTTCTCGCGATGGAGCTGGTCGAGGGGCTCTCCCTGCGGCGCCTCATCAAGGGCGTCGCGGAGGCTGGCGACCGGTTCGACGTCGCGGTTGCCGCGTCGATCGTCGCGAGCGTCTGCGGGGGACTCCACCACGCGCACGAGCGACGTGGCCCCGACGGTAAGCCGCTTGGCATCGTGCATCGGGACGTCTCGCCGGGGAACGTGTTCCTCTCGCTCGACGGCGCCGTGAAGCTCGGAGACTTCGGCGTCGCGACGGCGACCGCAGCCTGGACCGCCCTGCGCTCCAGAACGGGTTCCATCCGCGGCAAGGTCTCCTACATGGCCCCCGAGCAAGCGCGGGGGCACACCGTCGACCGTCGCGCCGACGTGTTCTCGATCGGCAACGTGCTGTTCGAGCTGCTCGAGGGGGCTCGACTGCTGAAGGCGCAGGGTGAAGTGGAGCTGATCCACGAGCTGGTGTTCGGTGGCTACGGCAGCGGACGGCCCGCGCGAGAAGACTGCCCTCCCGCGCTGGCGGACGCGGTCGAGCGCGCCCTCGCGGCCGACCCCGACGACCGATTTCCCACCGCGCAGGCATTCGCCGAGGCCATCCGCGCGGCGGTGCCTCCCCTCGACGCGTCCGGCGTCGCGGCGTACCTCGGCGCGTACCATGACGACGAGCCGTCCACGCGCGTGCGCCCGCCCGCAGCGGAACCCGCCCTGGCCTCCGTCCCTGCCCCCGCGCTTCCGGTCGGAGAAACCGCCACCCTCGCCCCCGAAGCCGAGGTCGCGACCACCACCGACACGCTCGTGCGTCGCGCGACGCGGACCCGCACGTGGGCAGCGCTCGGGTTCGTCGCGGCCGCGGCCCTCGGCGTGATGAGCTGGCGCGCCCAGGCCGAGTCTCCCACCACGCCCCTGCGCCCAGGACTGGTCTACACGCTACCCGCGCCAGAGCCGGAGCCGGAGCCAGAGCCAGAGCCAGAGCCGGAGCCCGCCGCCGCTCCCGTAGCCACCCCAGAGACCGCGCCCGCGCCCGCCAAGAAGCGACGCAAGAGTCGACGCAGCCGACCCCGCCCTTCGTCCGCCACGCCCAAGCGTCCGCCCCCGGGTGAGTCGCTCTTTCCCACAGGCTGATCCATGACGCTGCGCTCGACCCTCCTCGCGCTGGCTCTCAGCGCCCCGAGTCCGACGGTCTCGGATCGCGACGACGTCGCCGAACTGGCCGCGGCGGCCGACGAGGCGTTTCAGCGCGGCGACATCGAAGCCGCGCGCGAGGCCCTGCTCGAGGCGCTCGTCCTTGAGCCCGACAACGCAAAGCTGATCTTCGGCCTTGCCCAAGCCGAGCGCTTCGTCGGGAACTGCCCGCGCGCGGTGGAGCTGTTCGATCGCTTTCTCGCGACCGACCCCGAACCCGACCAAGCTCAGGCCGCCGTCGACAAGCGAGCCGAGTGCACGGACGAGCCGCCGCCTCAGCCCCAGCCCTCTCCTCCCCCGCCCGAGGCCACCCCCGCTCCACAGCCGGCTCCAATGGCGCCGGTTCCTGTCGACACGCGAGCCCGCCCGACCGGCCCCGCGCTCGTCGGTACGGGCAGCGCGCTGACCATCGTCGGTGCCGTGCTCGTCGCGACCGCGTTCTCCGTCGCCGCACGAGCTCCGAACGCGACGACGCAAGGCGACTACGAGCGACAAGCCGGTGCAGTGCCAGGCCTCGCCGCTGCCGGGTGGTCGTCGCTGGGTGTTGGCGTGGGGCTGGCGGTGACTGGGGCCGTGGTTTGGGGGCTCGACCCGAGGCGACGACGGCGACGCATGGTATGGCTGCGGGGCGGGCCACCGCGGCTCGCCACCGCTCGATGACCACGGATCCTCCGTCGCAGACCCTCACCGTCGGTGACGTCCGTCGCAAACACGACCGACGTCATCTCGTCGTGCTGTGCGGGGAGACGACCCAGACCATCGAGCTGGCCACGGACGCCGAGCTGGTGTTTGGCCGGACGCGCGACGCGGACGTGCTCGTCGCAGATCGGACGCTGAGCCGCCGTCACCTGCGAATTTCGGTGGGACGCACCGTTCGGGTGACCGACCTCGACAGCCACAACGGCACCCGGCTGCGCGGGCAGTCGCTCGCCCCCGGCGCGCCGGTAGAACTGCTCTCTGGCGACGTGATCGAGGCCGGGCAGACCACGATCGTCTTCCGCGACGAGAGCCGCGGCAGCGACCAAAGCACCGACGGCGCATGGGCACAGGCACAGGCCCTCGGGCGCCGCGTCCACAAGACCAGCCTCAACGTGATGCTGCTCGGACCTGCGGGCTCGGGACGTCGGACGCTCGGGCTCGACATTCTCGGCGAGGGGGCGGGCGTCATCGACGGGCGCTCGCTCGACGCCGACGTGCTGCGTGCGCTGCCCGAGGACCCGCGGCCCCTGCTGCTGCTGCACTGCGACGAGATCCCCGTCGCGCGCCAAGCCTCGCTGGCGCGTATCGTCGCCGACCGGACCGCCCGCGTGGTCTCCACCGCGACCCGCGACCCCGGCGTGCTCGCGGCGAGCTTGGACTTTTACCTGCCGCTTCATCGCGCGCTGTCGGGCGTGGTCATTCGCCTTCCGTCGCTCGCCGACTGCAAAGACGAGCTCGGGGCGATCGCCGACCACGTGCTGCGCACCTACACCCACCGCGTCGGTTCGACGGGCGTGCCGCGACTGAGCCCCGAGGCCCTGAAGCTACTCACGCAGAGGTCCTGGCCGGGGGAGTTTCGCGCGCTCGTGCAGTGCCTCGAAGCCACCGCGATGAGCCTTCGCGGCCCGACGATCAAGCCCGCAGATCTGCGCCTGCCCCACGAGGCCGTGGACGTCGGCGACCCGGACACCGTCGAACGTCAGCGCATCCTCGACGCGCTCGCGGCGTGCGGCGGCAACCAGACGAAGGCCGCAAAACTGCTGAAAATTTCGCGCCGTACGCTCGTGTCACGGCTCGACCGGTACGGAATCGCGCGCCCGCGCAAGCGCCCCGCCGCGAAGAAGCCGTAGCAGCGCTTACCCGGCGGACACCGGCTTGCACAACTTGCGCAAAGCGAAGTGCCCCCGAGGGTCAATCGCGCCATTCGCCGCTACGATTGCACGGTGAAGGTCGGAGCGATGCGGGGATGTTGGGTCGGCGCGGGGCTGCTGCTCCTGTCGGGCTGCTACAGCGGATTTGACGCGGACGCAGACTCGGCCGGCTCCGGCGACGCGACGGCTTCGGGTTCCGCCACGGCAGGCGGCGCAGACGGTGGCAATGGAGGAGACGGTGCCGACTCCGGGGGGGACGATCCCGGGGACGACGGCGCCATCGGCTCGGGGGAGACACCGATGCGCCGCCTGACCGGGGCGCAGTTCGTGACGTCGGTCCGCGATCTCCTCGAGCTGCCCGATTGGGCACCGAGCGGAGACCTGCCCAACGACGGCTTCAACGAGGAAGAGTTCCAGCTCTCCAACATGCTCGCCTCCGGCGTCAGCACCACGCTGGTCGACTACAACCGGTATCGAGAAGTCGCGAAAGAAGCGGCCTCCGCCGCGCTCGACAGCGATGACGACGTGCTCGGTCGGTTGGGCTGCCAGCCGTCGACCGCCACCGACGCGTGTGCTCAAACCTGGCTGCTCGAGCTCTGCGCCCGCGCCTGGAGCCGCCCCGTCACCGCCGACGACCCCGTCTTCGCAGCGCTGCTTTCGGCCGCCGAGGACGGCGAGGCGCGACTGGGGACCGCGCGCGACGGACTTCGCTGGGCCGTGACCGCGCTGCTGCAGAGCCCCGAGTTTCTCTACGTGTACCCAGTGGGCCGCGCCGACGACCCGACACAGATGGACGATTTCTCGGTCGCGCGTCAGCTCGCCCTCACGTTCCGCGACTCCATCCCCGACGCCGAGCTGCTGGACCTCGCGGCCGACGGTGCGCTCTCGGATCCGAACGTCCGCGCGGCGCAAATCGACCGCCTCATCGCGCAAATGGTCGCCGACCCCGAGCACCGCGGCGCTGCCCACCGCTTCTTCGATGAATGGTGGTCGATGAACGTGGTGGAGTCGACGGGCAAAGACCCCGACGCCTACCCCGAGTTCACCGACGAGCTTCGCGTGGCCATGAAGCGCGAGGTCGAGCTGTGGATCGCCGACCTCGTCTTCGAGCAGCGCGGTGACTTCCGCAGCATCGTCAACTCGAACAAGGCGTTCGTGAACGCCCAGCTCGCGGCGCTGTACGGACTCGAGGGCGAGTTCGGGCCCGAGTTCGTCGCGGTGGACCTTCCCCAGGACAGCCCGCGCATCGGGCTGCTCACGACGGGTGCCTTTCTCTCGGTGATGGCACACCCCTCGCTCACCTCCCCCGCTGCTCGCGGAAAGTTCATCAGCGAGCGGCTCCTGTGCGTGGAGATTCCCCCGCCACCGGGCGACGTCGACACCACGATTCCACCGCCGACGAAGCCGGAGACCAAGCGCGAACGCTTCTCGCGGCACAACACGGACCCCGTCTGCGCCGGGTGCCACACGCTGATGGACCCCTCCGGCATGGCGCTGGAGACCTTCGACGCCATCGGACGTCACCGCCTCACCGAGACGGTCTACTTCGAGGGCCAGGATCATGAACTCACCATCGACCCCGCTGGTAGCCTGCTCGGCCAGGACTTTGCCGACAGTAAAGCGATGGGCGCCATCCTGGCCGACTCGCCGAACTTCTCGACCTGCATCACCCGCCAAATGATGCGGCACACCTTTGGTCGCGAGATCGAAGGAGCCGAGGAGGACGTAATCGACACGGTCGCGGCCGAGTTCGCCGACGCCAACTACGACTTCTTGTCGCTGATGCGCGCCGTCGCGCTGCACCCGAACTTCACCACCATCAACGCCGCGGAGTAGGACCCATGCCCACGCTGAAACTTCATCGTCGTACTCTGCTCAAAGGCGTCGCCGCCGGCACCGCGTTCTCGGTCGGCCTGCCCGTCCTCGAAGCCATGCTCGACACGCACGGCGAGGCCTACGCCGACGGCTCGCCGATCGAGCCCTTCTTCATCGGCTACAACTGGGGCAGCGGCGTCGGCAACTTCAGCGGCGACGGTGGCCCGGACTACTGGACCCCCACCGGGGTCGGCGACGGCGACGCGTGGGCGCTCTCCGACGAGCTCGCGCCGCTGGCCGAACACAAGGCGTACCTGACCGCGTTCTCCAACATGCGGTTGTTCGGACCCGGCAGCCACCATGAGATGCGCGCGGGCGTCTTCTGCGGGCAGCACTATCAAAACGACGCCTACAACGCGAACGGCGCGTACCAGGGCTTGGGCGCCGACCGGGCCTCGATCGACCAGTTCATCGCGGACCGCCTCGAAGCGATGGGCCAAGGCTCGCCCTTCCACTCGCTCGTGCTCGCGCTCTCCAACGTGGGCCGCCACTACAACTCGCTGGGCCGCGGTCACTCGTTCTCGTGGAAAGAAGGGTTCGTACTCGAAACGCCCGAGACCTCTCCGCACGCGCTGTACGAGCGGTTGTTTGCCGGCTTCAGCCCCGAGCCCGGCGATG
>JBCCQM010000150.1:0-20213 GCA_039024335.1 Myxococcota bacterium | reverse complement strand
TTCGGCCGACCGTCGCGTGTAAGAACAAATGGGCTCGCATCGAAGCCCTCCAGCGCAATGCCGCCTTCTTGGCGGACTACCGTGAAGCCCGACTTCGTTTCGAAGCCGGTGACACATCCATCGTGTTCCCACTCGGCACCTATCTGATGGCGCAACGCTACGGCGTGGCTGTCGCCGCAGCGTAAATCCGTCGCGGTCCGCAGCGCAGCAGGCGAGCCTCGTGCTCGTCCGCTGGCGCTGGTTTTCCGTGGCTGGCTTGATCGCCTGGCGATGACTTCGCGTATTCGGAGCGGCTCCGGTCTTCAGCTGGATGCCCGATTCGGTGCGGAGCGGTGCCGAGATAGGAGCTTACCGTTCTCTCTCCGCCAATAACCCTGGGTCCGGGACCGGGGGACCGAACAACCCTGGGTCGGGGCACCAAACAACCCTGGGTCGGGGCACCAAAACAACCCTGGGTCGGGGCACCACAGGGGGGGGGGACCGAACAACCCTGGGTCGGGGCACCAGGGAACAACCCTGGGTCGGGGCACCAGGGGTCGGGGCACCAGGGGCACCAGGGAGGGAAACAACCCTGGGTCGGGGCACCAGGGTCGGGGGGACCGGGCACCAGGGCACCAGAACCCGGTCGGGGCACCAGGGGCACCGGGCCACCAGGGGCAGGGGCACCAGGGCACCAGGCGGGGGCACCAGAGGTGGGCACCGGCGGAAGCGTCAGGACGCGCCGGCTCGAGCGCTGCGCAGCCAGGTCAGCGCGCCCGGGAGCGCGGCGACGATGTTGACTGCACCGTACACGGCGGAGGCTGCGACGCCGTCCGCGGGGTCGAGCGACGCTGCCGCATACAGGCTGGCGGCGGCGGCTTCGCGCAGGCCCCAGCCACCGACGCTGACGGGCAGGGACGCGACGACGAAGAGGACCGGGGCGATGAACATGAGCTGCAGCGGCTGGACGGGGGCACCGACGGCGAGGGTGCAGGCGGCAAAGGTGGCGCCGAGCAAGATCACGCTGACGGTGGAGAGCGCGAGCTGAACCGCCCAGGCGCCGCGATCGACGAAGGCGGACCGCAGCTCGGCGCCGAGGCGCACGAGGGCGCGCCCGAAGGCGGAGTTCCGCAGGACGTCGACGCGGAGGATGACGAACAGGACGACGAGCAGCACGAGCAGCCCGGCGGCCACGCGCGCGAGCAGGTCGGGGCCGCCCTCGAGGCCCCAGGAGAGCACGCCGACGGCGACGAAGGCCCACAGCACGACTTGGCCGCTGAGGCGCTCGAGCACGACGCTTCGGATCGCGGCGCCCTTGTGCTCGGGGCTGCGTAGTCCTCCACGAACCGCGCGCCCGATGTCGCCGACGACCCCGCCGGGCACGGTCCGGTTGAGCAAGACGGAGCCGTAGTATTCGCGAAGCGCGAGCCAGAACGGCAGGTCCAGCCCCACGCGGCGGGCCGTGAAGCTCCACCGTGCGGCGAGCACGACCATCAGCGGTAGCGAGAGGGCGAGCGCAACGAGCACGGGGCCCAGACGCGCCGTCGACAGCGAGCTCGCCACCGCGTCGACGTCGACCCACCAAGCGGTCGCGCCAAGAAGAACCGCCGTGCCCACGAGCGCGAGCAGGCGGCGCGGCCAAGCCGGCTTCTCGGACGTCAGAGCGCCCCTTCGTACGCCGCCCAGGCCACGTGGGACTCGTGCAGGCTGACCTTCATCGAGGCGAGTCCGTCGGAGCCCGGGCCGACTTCGCCGGCGTCGATCTTGGCCTTCATCTTGTCGAACACGACCTTGGCCAGGGCCTCGGTGGTGGTGTTCACGCCCTCGAACTCGGGCATCTCGTCGAGGTTGCGGTAGGCGTACTCGCCGACGATCGCCTTGAGGGCATCCGATGCGCGACCGATGTCGACGACGAGGCCGTTGGGGTCGAGGGTCGGGCGGCGGAACTCGACGTCGACGACGTAGGTCGCCCCATGCAGGCGCTGGGCGGGGCCGAAGACCTCGCCGCGGAAGCTGTGGGCAATCATGACGTGGTCACGCACGCAGACGGTGAACATGCCCGCTTCAGTAGCAGATTCGGTGGCAGAGCACCGGCTCGACGTGTTCGCTTCCGGGTGCGGCCAGCCGGGCCATGGTCTGGGGCAGGTCGGCGAAGGCAGACTCCCCCGAAATCAGGGCGTCGAGGGCGTCGTCGGCCAGGAGCTCCAGGGCCACGCTCATGCGGCGGGCGTACGTCCAGCGCGGAGCACGGTCGGGGGGAATGGTGCCCACCTGGGAGCCGACGATCTGCAGGCGCCCCGGGTGAAAGGCGGTACCCAACGAGACGGTCGTCTCCCGGTCCCCATACCAGCTCAGCTCCACCACGCGGGCCTGGGTCCCGGCTGCGTCGAGAGCGGTCTGAAGGCCGGCCGAGGTCGCGCTGGCGTGAAAGACGACGTCGGCACCGGACCACGCCTGCTCGGGCGTTGCGAAAGAGACCCCGAGGCGATCCGCGACTGCGCTGCGGCGCGGGTCGACGTCGACGAGCTGCACGGCGCAGCCGGGCGTGCGTCCGCAGACATAGGCGGTCAAGCAGCCCACCACGCCTGCACCCACCACGACCACGCGATCGCCTGCGCCGACGCGGCCGTCCCAGGTCGCGTTGAGTGCCGTCTCGAGGTTGGGCGCCAACACGGCGCGGCCCGGCGGCACCGTATCGGGCAGCGTCCGCACGGCATCCGCGGTGACACACGCGACGCTCTGATGCGGGTGCAGGCAGAACACCGCGTCGCCCTGCCCCGGGCCGTCGATGATCTCTCCCACGAGGGCGTAGCCGTACTTCACCGGCAGCGCGAGCGTGCCCTCCTGATGCGGCCCCCGCATGCGCTCGTGCTCCGAGGGCGGGACGCGACCATGAAAGACGAGGGACTCGGTGCCACGACTGACGCCGGAGAACAGCGCCCGAATCCGGACCTGACCGTCCGCAGGCGACGGCACCGTGACGGGCCGCAGGCTTCCACGACCGGGCGCTTCGACCCAAAACGCTCGTGCTTCGATCGACCCTGCCGTCACGGCGCCGAGCATAGCAATCAGGCGTGGGTCATCACCTGAGTCGATGGCCGAAGGTGGGGCAGGGAACGCACGCCCGTCCGACTCCGCGCACCCGCGCCGTCCGGTACAGTCTGCGAGCCCATGGGCGATTCCTCCATCGCACGTGTCGACGAGTTCTTGGCCGCACTACCGCACGGGATCGACTCCTACCCGGACGTCGCCGTGAAGTACTCGGTGATCGATGTGTGGACCGAAGGCCACGACCTCGACCGGCTGCGCGCAGCCCTGCCCAACTCGCTCACGGGACTCGCCGAAGCTGGCAACCCGGTGACGCGCTGGGTTCCCGAGGTCCACGCCACGGTGGTCTACCTGACGCTGCGCGAGCTGTTCTTCGACAGCGACGACGCCTTCGTCGCCGACGCGTTGGCGCGCAACCACCAGCTCTATCGCAGCCCGCTCTACAAGTTCCTGCTGCGCGCGCTCACGGCTCGCCGCATTACGAAGAGCGCACCTGTCGCCTACGGACACATGCACCGAGGCACATCCCTCGAGGTCGAGACGGACGAGCTGCCCTGGCGATGGACGCTCCACTATCCGCCGAATCTGGTCCCAGAGCTTCTGGGCCGATGCTACGCCACCGCCATGCAGGCGGCGATCGAGCTCGGGGGCGGAAAAAACGTCCGCGTCGAGCCCGAAGACATACGCGTCGACTCGGTTTCGTTCTCGATCACGTTCGGCGAGCAGGAGCGCTAGCGCTTCGCCCAGTAGGGCTTCACGCGGAGCTCGGTGACGCCGCGCTTCTCGAGGAGCGCAACGGCGGCCCGAACCGTGGGCGCATGGCCCGACACGACCGCGCGCGTCCCGACCGAAAGGCCTCGCCGCCGATCGAGCGCTCGAAGCAGTGCAAGGCCGGGCTGTCCCGAGGCGCGATACACGACGTCGACGGGTAGCCCGAGCGCCTCGACCGCTGGCCGATCGATCGCGTCGAGTTCCACGATGCCTTCGACCTGCGCACTCGGAGCATCGAGGCCGGCGAAGAGTCCGAGCGTCGTTTCGTCGCCGAGCAAGAACACGGGCGCCGTCCCGGAGAACGAAACGTCCAGGCTCGCCTTCGGTCCAAAGAACTCCAGGCGCTGTCCCTTGGAGGCATTGCAGACCCAGGCGCTCCCAGCTCCGTTGCCGTGGATGAAGCCCACCACGTCGACGGTTCCGCGCGCGGGGTTGACCGCGGAGAACGTGTACGAGCGGTGGACCCCGGGCGCGACGTTGACCTTGATCTTGTCACCGGGCACCCAGCCTGGGACCAGCCCTTCCACCTGCAGCCTGATCCGCCGGATCCTCGGGGAGAGTTCATCCGCTCGAGCCACGGTGGCGGCGCGAACGAAGGGACGGGACGCGGCGTGTCGAATCAGACGGCTCATGCCTTATTGATAATGCTTTTCATTTTCATGTCAACGAGACGACGGAAAAAGCGCCCGAGCCAGTCGACTCGAGCGCCGTCTTATCGGCTCTAAACCGTTAGAAACACGAGTGTTCTGGGGCGATGATGCCGGCGGAAAACTCACGCACGCCCCCGAACCCTGACGGCGGCGTCGTCCGGCTCGGCGCCCAGCTCACCCCATCGGACGAATGGACGTAGCCGGGGCCTTCGCCGAAGAAGCCGAAGGCCTCGTGCCAGTCGAGACGGCCCTCGGCCAGGCCGGTGCTGCCCGAGGTCGACCACGTCAGGCCATCCTCGCTGTGGCGGAGCTCGCCGCTCCAGGTCAGGGCGAAGAACCCCTCGGGGCTGCTGCCCACATCGGCCACGCCCGCGCCGAGCGTGCCGGCTTCGGACCAGGTGAGGCCGCCATCGTCGGAGACGCAGACGGGACCGTCGCCGCCGGCAAGCAGGATGCGTCCGTCGTGCGCGGCAAGCCCTCCGTTGTGCTGAACGAAGCCGATGCACGCCGCGGTGGCGCCCGTGCCGACGCTCCAGGTGTGGCCGCCGTCGTCGCTGGTCTGCACGACCCACCCGGTGGCGTCCCATCCTTCCATCACGACGACGAGCCGGTCGAGGCTCGGCAGGTACTCGACCTCGCGGATGTTGCCGGCCGCGTCGAGGTTGTCGGTGGTCGAGCGTGTCCAGGTGGTGCCGTCGGGTGAGCGCCACAGCCCACCGCCCGCGAACAGTACGAAGTCGCCGCCGACGAACTCCACCCCGCTGGCGCCGTTGCTCGGGCGCCCGCCGGTCTCGGAGATGAACGCTTCGTCCGGCAGGTCCTCCCAGGTGATGCCGTCGGTCGAACGCAGCACGCGGGCGTCGGCACCCCACCCCGTGGCGGCCACGAATGCTCCGTTGCCGAACGTGATGCCGCCGAACGCAGCGTAGTCACTGTGGTCGTCTTGGATGCCGAAGGCGTTGAAGTCGTGCCAGCTCTGCCCACCATCGCAACTGCGCGCCGTTTGGCCGCCGTGGGCGATCGAGACGATCACCGGGACGCCCTCGGGTGGGCTACCCGTCGAGCCGTGTGCACTGGTGGACCCGTCCTCGCCGCCGCCGGTCGTCTCGGGCGCCGGGTTCGACGTGCTGCCGCCCGTGATGCCGGGGTCGGTGGAAGAACTCGAAGACACTGCTCCCGTACTCGTACTCGTGCCGTCATCGGTCTCGAGGCTGCCCCCGTCCGCGGCATCGCACGCGACGAGGGCACCCAACAGGCACAGCGTCAGGCTTCGAGCCACGGCAGCATCTCCCCGCGCACGTTCTGCACCGACTCCGGGTAAAGGAAGTCTCGGCCCTCTCCGATGAACAGGTTCGGATATCCGCCGCCCGCATCGAGCTCGTAGTCCTCGGGCGCCAAGCCCATCAGCTGCAGCGCCGACCCGAGAAACTGCTGATGCAGCAAGCCGGCGTACAGGCGAACGGGCGTGCCCTGGTAGAACTCCTCCTCGGCCAGCGCGTTGGTGTTGCGGTAGTCGATGTACTGACCGGTCCGCATGCACCCGCCAGCTCCGCCCGCGGTGACGATGGTGGTGTCGATCGACTCGTGAGTCATCGGTCCCGACTCCTGCGTCCACTGCACGAGCGTGTTGTCCAGCAGGGTGGAGCCGTCTCCCTCGTCCACGGCATCGAGCTTGGCGATCAAGTCCAGCATCACGCCTTCGAACGTGCCCTGGTTGCCCGACCACAGCTCGAACTGCCGGTCGCCGTCGGGCAGGTGAGCCTGGTGCGCGACGTCCTGGTGCCAGTCGCCCGCATACGTCGAGAAATGGTCGAGCACGCCGAGCACCGCGATGCGACTCGTGCCGCACAGGAACGCCGTCACGACCACGTCGTTGAAGAGCGCCCAGTAGTCGGACTGCAGCTCGGGGTTGATGTGGAACGAGCCGTCCCCCCACAGCCACTCGGCGTCTTGGCGCGGCACATCGACGTCACCGCACGACACGGCCACCGACAGCCGTCGCTGCAGCTCGTCGATGCGCTCGATGTGCTCGTCGAGCCGCTGTCGGTCTCGCGCCGAGAGGCGGCGGTTGCTCTCGCGAAGCGAGCGATAGTTCTCCAGCACGCGGTCGACCACGGGCGGACGGGGCGACTCCTCGTCTTCTTCGGGCACGAAGATCCGGTTGAAGAGCGCCAGCGAGCTGAACTCGGCCGGCATCTGCTGGATCTCGCCGGCTTGCGACTGCGGACTCGACCAGCCGTACGAGTGGCTCGCCGATACCAACAGGCTGCGCTCGAGCGTCGTGCTGAGATCGTCGTAGAAGCGGGGCGACCACGCGAGCACCTGGTCGATCGAAGGCGTGGGCGCGCCCTGCTGCTCGACGCCGTCCTCACCGTTGCCGTCGTTCGCGGCCCAGTTGCCCAGGTGACCGCCGCGGTGGTGCGCGATGTAGAACGGGATGTCGAGGCCGCGGATCACGTTCATCTTGGCGGCGAGCTCGGGCGTGAGCCGATCGGCCGCACCGCTGAGCACGGGCGAAAGGCTCGCGCGGTCCCCTTCGGTCGACAGGGCCAGGTCGCCACGGCGGATCTGGTGCCCGGCGTACGCCATGGACTCGGTCAGCGCGTCCTCGGAGGGGTGCATGAAGTCGGTCCACACCCCGCCATGCTGGCTGCACAAGGAGATGAACCGCGGCGGAATGCTCCAGTTTCGGCGCGCTGCAGCGCGGTCCATGAGCGAGGGCAGGATCGGGAGCGCGAGCGCAAAGCCGCCTGCACCGCGAAGAAGTTGACGACGGGTGGGGTTGAAGCGGCTCATGACGACTCCTCGATCTTTCGGGTCTTGAATTCGTCGCGCAGGGCGAGGTCGCGAAGCACCCCGCGCAGCGGCGCCCCTTCGAGCAGGGCCGTGGTGGTGTCGTCGAGCATGCAGCCGTCTTGCGCCGCATCCTCCTCCCGCCCGAACGTCCAGCGGACGTAGTTGCGGGCAAAGCAGGCCTGAACCCGCTCGCTCTCGAGCAGGATCTCGCTCAGCTCGGGCATGCTCGAGACCTGACGGTCGTCGGTGAAATCGATGCGCGGCGTGGTCGTGCTGTCGACCGGTCGCGCTCCGGTCACGTTGCCGTCGTCGTCGAACAGAATCTGCTCGGTCCGATAGCGGCCCAGCGCGTCGAAGTGCTCGGTGACGAAGCCCAGCGGATTGATCTGCGTCGCGTGGCAGCCCGCGCACGCGGTGCCTTCCTGCTCGGTGAGCATTTCGACGACCTCGCGGGTGGTGTTCTCGGGTGAAAGGTCGGGTGGATTGCCCGCAGCGTTGTCCGGCGGCGGCGCGAGCTCGTCGCACAGCACGGCCTCGCGAATCCGGACCCCCTTCATGATCGGCCGGGTGTTCGACGAGCCCGAGGCGACGAACGCAGCGCGAGACAGCACCCCCGCGCGCTCGGCCTGCGGGAACGCGGGCGGGTCGCCACCCTCCCACATCGGCACGCCGTAGATCGCGGCCAGGTCCGGCGTGGTGGCAAACGACCGGTCGCTGAGGAAGAAGTCCTCGAACGTGCCGTCGGTCTCCAGCGCGTAGTAGCTGGCGCTGGCGAGCACCTCGTCGACCATATTCTGGGTCGTCTCGGGGCCGACCTCGAAACCGTCGAGGAACGCGTCGTAGACCGGCGTCCCGAGCCGCGCGTCGACGGCGGGCAGGTCCTCGACCCACAGCCACTCGCCAAAGAACGTCTCGACCGCCGCGACCGAGCGCGCGTCGTCGAGCAGGCGGTCGACCTGGGCTTCGTAGACGTCGTCGTCGAGCAGGGAACCGTCGGCCGCCACGGCCAACAGCGCGTCGTCGGGCGGGGCCTGCCAGAACTGATAGCTCAGCCGCTGCGCCAGCTCGTAGCCGCCGAGGCGGTACACCCCCCCAAGGTCCTCGAGCTCTTCGTCTCCGTGCTCGACGAGGTAGAGGAACGAAGGCGACGTCATCATCACCGTGATGACGTCGGCGAACGCCTCGGGCTCGGTGCCTTCGGTCACCCCCTGTGCGTCGTACACGTCGCGGTAGAACGTGCGCTCCTCGTCGGTGAGCGGTCGCCGAAGCGCCCGGGCTCCGAAGCGGTCGATGAACGCGTCGATGCAGGCTTCGTCGTTGCTGGTGTCGCCATCGATCGCGCAGTCTCCTGCGACCGCGGCCAGGTGCGCCTGCGTCAGCTCGCGCGCCGCCGCCACGGCCACGTCGTACGAGCCGTCGATGTGCTCTTGGTGAACGTTCTGGTCGAGTCGTCGAAAGCCACCCCGCGCGGCGCCGTGCACCGGCTGCCGCACGTCGATGGGCATGCGCGCGAGCGTGGGCTCCACCGCGACGAAGACCTCGGGCCCGGCCGCCCAGGTCAGCAGCGCCTCGACCGTGTTGCGGTACTGCACCTCGGAAAGCCGCCGCATCGAGAGCGACTCGGGCCACATGTCCGGCGCGCAGCCGAACGTATCGCCGGAGTCCGCGGACGTGCCGTCCGTCTCCTCGCCGTCGGTGCCCTCGCCGTCGGTGCCCTCGCCCCCGCCGTCGGTCTCCGCCCCCCCAGCGCTGCCGTCGTAGCAGCCGCCGAGCAGCAGAACCGCGGTCAGCCCCGTGCTGCCGATGATTCCCACCTTCATCACCGACTCGATGCGCGCGAGCCCGAAAGAGGGTGGTTCTTTTTTTCTCGCTACCCCGGCGCGTTACCGACGTAATCCAGCGCATGCGGTGAACCGTCGAAGGAGAAGACGGACGTCAGCGCGAACTCGTCAGGCCCGTGATGCGCGACCCCATCTTGCACGGTGACGACGCTATCCTCGGAGCAGGCGACCAGCCCCGAGCTTGGGGCCGCCAGTTCATCCCACGACTCGCCGTCTTGACTGAAGAACAGCGCGCCTTCACTCGCCACGACGAAGCCTCCGCGACACGACCGCACCGAGCCCGCGAGCCCGGGCAGCAGGTTCTCTTGGTCGAACAAGAGATCGGTGCCGTTCTCGGTCACCACGATTCGGCCTCCCTCTCCCAAACCGACGAAGCGACCGTTCGCGTAGGCCACGCTGAGGAGCTTGGACCCATCGACGCCACGCTTCGTCCACGTCGTGCCGTCGGTCGAGGTGAGAAGCGTGTCGAAGCCCAGCGCAAAGAAGCGGCCACCCCCCCACGTCACCTCGAGCATGTCGAAGCTGTCGAGTCCCTCCATCGCGTCGGTCCAGGAGACACCGTCGTCGGACCATGCAAGGTGGTCGAGCCCCACGGAGACCCAGCGCGTCCCATTCGAAGCCAGATGACGAACGTAGCCGGGCGGCCCGCCGATCATACCCAGGACCCAGGTGACTCCGTCCGAGCTGGTCGCCATCGTCGATCCTCCGACCAGAATGAGCCCGTTCGGCCCCGCGATCATGGCTTCTTGCGGGAACCCCTGCAGCTCGGGCACGTCCACCATCTCCCACGAAAGACCGCCGTCATACGAAAGCGCAAGACCGGCGTCGAGCCCGTACAACGCAAAGTCGGGAGACGTCGCGGGCGCTTCGCCGGACGAGCTGCTCGATGATGCTTCCGATGGCGTGACCGTTCCGGACGACGAAGAGGACGCGCTCGCCATTCCTCCCGAGGACGACCCCTCGCCCGCAAACCCGACGACTTCATCGTCGCAACCGGTGAGCGCGAGCAGGAGCGCTGTGCACCAGCGAGTCACGGCCGCAACCCCTTTGCGCGGCCTCGATACACGCTGCGAGGATGCGTCGTGAGGAACGCTTCGATCGCGCCTTCGAGCGCCTCCGTGCGTCCCAACCGATCCAACGCCTGAATTTTACCCCACGCGGCTTCCTCCGCGAGCGGTCCACCCGCACGCAGGTACGCCTCGAACTGGCGAAGCGCCGCCTTGGCGCGTCCACGTCCGAGTTCGAGCTGTCCCAGCGTCACGCGACCGGCCTTGGCCTCCGAGGAGCGCGGGTGCTGTCGTACGAGCGCTCGATACAGCCGCGTCGCTTTGGCCACGTTGCCCGCGCCCCGAGCCGTCCGCGCCCGTTCGAGCAGCGTGGCCGCGTCGAGCGAGGGTCGCTTCGCCTCGGCTTCGGGCAGCGGCCCCCCGGTTCCCGCCGCGGGCGCGTCGTCGAGCGCCGTATCGGCAGTGGGCTCGGGTTCGGGCTCCGGCGCGGGCGGGAGCGGTTCGGCCTCCGGCCGCTTCGACGCGAGAATCGCGAAGGCGAGGTGGTCTCCGGGCCCGAGTCGATGCTCGGCCCCCGCCATGCTCACCCGCCACGTGCCGGCCTGCACGTCGACCGCGCCAGCACGCAGGGTCACGGCGTGCGCTTCAGCGTCGTCGACGGTCAGCCGGGCGCCATCACGGGCACACAACACCGCGTCGCCACGCGACAAGCAGGCCGCCTGCGTCGCGACCAGTTCATCGCCCTCGGGCAGCACGTCGCCGGCCTGCATCGCGACGCCCCCCTCGGTCGTCCACGTGCCGCGCTGCCCCTCGAGGCGCAGCTCGGTCGGCAGCGTCCACAGCAGGACCGCGGCGGCGGCGGCCACCACCAGCGCGACGATCAGTCCGACCCGACCACGGCCAGGCGTCGACACGGGGACGGCCTCCAGCGCGGCCTCGATCACCGCCGCATCGGCCGCCTCCACCGGTCCGTCCGCCTGCATCGACGTCGCCAGCGCTTCATAGAACGCCTCTTCGTCGGCCCAGCGCGAATCCTCGAGGCCTTCGGGCAGGGCCTCCTCGGGCGGCGTCTCCTCGAGCGCCAGCGCGTCCTGCAGCGACTGCCACGTCGCGTCGAGCTCTTCGGGTGTCGGCGTGCTCATGCGTCGTCTCCGGTTCTTCGCGCCTGCGCCACCAGGGTCGCGCGCCGGATCTCGCTGCGAAGCGCTCGCCGCCCCTGAAGCAGCCGCGACTTGATCGTGTTGGCCGACGTCTCCAGCAGCGTCGCCATCTCGGGTACGGTGTAGCCCAAGCCGTGTCGCAGCACGATCGCCTCGCGCTGCAGCGCCGGCAGCTTCGCCAGGTGCGCCTGAAGCTCGCCGGGAATGCTCTCGCGCATCGACGTGACGTCCTCGCGTGCCTGCATGACCTCGGGATCGAGTACCGCCACCGGTCGCCGCTTGCGGGCGATCCGAAGCGCCGCCCGCACCCCGACCGTGCGCGCCCACGCCTTCACCGAACCATCTCCTCGAAAGGTATCGAGCCCCCGGAGCACGTCGATCGCGGCCTGCTGGGTCGCGTCATCGGCGTCCGCGCCCACACCGAGCACGGCGCGCGTCGCCCCTCGCAGCGTGGGCAGAAGCGCGGCGAGCAGACGTCGCCGAGCGTCGGCATCCCCACGCGCCGCGGCGTCGACGAGCGCACGCTCGGGTGCCGAGGCCCCTTGAGGTGTCCGGTCGTCCACGCCTCGCTCAGATATGCCATAGCTGGCCACGTCTCCCTACGCGCACGGCTCAGAGGCGACCCGGGGCGAAACCGGGTGACGATTATTTTTCCGCGCGCCGCGGGACCTCGAAACGGTAGGACAACCCCACACTCGCGCGGGGTGCGACGCGCCAGCCGGTGGCCACCACCGTCCTCGCATCGCCCGTACACGCCGCTTCGGGCGTGTCGCACACGACGAAGTCGAACCCGTTGAGGCCCACGACCGCGCCCGCGCGAACGTCGAGCGCGAGGCCGCCCGCCAAGGAGAACGAGACGGTCGCCAGCCCACCAAAGCGACCGCGGACCCGCGTATCACCGCGCGTGCCGGCAGACCAGCGGCCCAGCTCGACCCCGACCAGCCCGGCCGCGCCCACGGCGACGCGAGCACCCACGGGCCACGCAGCACCGACCTCTGCCACAAGGTCGTGGCGGGTGAGCTCGAGCCGTGGGTCGGTGGCGATCGCGGCGGAGGCGAGCCAACCGTAGCCAGCCCCGGCCCACGCGCGGCGCCCCAGCCCCAGCCACGCTCGCGCGCGAACGCCCGACTGCCACGGCGCGGTCGCGTTGAACCCCTCGCCCCAGTAGCTCGCCCCCACGCCTGCAGCGATGGCGCGTCGTGCCGGCCGCGATGGCTCGTCGTCGACGGGCGGTGTCTCGATCGCCGGCTCGGGTTCAGCGTCGGGCTCCGGTTCAGGCTCGGGCTCAGGCTCAGGCTCAGGCTCGAGCGCGGCGAGTTCCTCGTCCTCGATCTTGCGCATCGCCACGTCTTCGCCTGCCTGCAGGGCCACCGCCGTCGACGCGACGATGAGCCCAACGGCCTCGATCGTGGCGGCATCGTGCTCCGCCTCCGGGCGAGGAAGCTCCCGGACGTAGACCGCCAGCGTCCTCGGGTCGAGCAGGTACACGGCCAGCACCTCCTCCTGCACATCGAGCCAAAACGCGGCGAGCAGTGGTTCTGCACGCACCATCGCCAGCGCTTCGGACAACGGGCGCGCGGCATCCGTCTGCACGCCACGAACGTCGAGCCCTGAGGCTGCCCCATGCGCTGCGCTCGCGTCGAGATACGCCGTCCCCCGAAGGGGGCCCTCCTTCGGTGCCAACACGACGACGGCCGTCGTGTCCTTAGCTGGCTGCGAGGACGCGGGCGGTGCCGCGGCTGGCGACCAAAGAAGCGCAAGTGCGAGGGGCAGCACGCGCGCGGGACTCTAGCAAGCACATTCGAAAGTCCAACGTCGCGCACCTGCCAAGCAACCGCCTTCGAGCCCCAGGGCAAGGATGAGCGGCGGATCCGCAGCGAAATTCCAACGAGAAATTCCTGCCGAATCGTGGCGCGGTTTGGTGGCTTCGACTTCGCGCAGATGCCCACGTGGTGGGGCATCGCGCCACGGCCGAGACCGCGATCCGCAACATGCACCGCTACGCATCTTTGGCGCCGCCATATCGAAGAATCGCCGTGCGGCCCGAGAGAACGGATCCCAGCGTTTCGGGGGCTGCGTACCGCAACGCGGGGGTCGTGACATTGGAAAAACGTGTGTCTGGGACCACGGGACAATGCAGCGGTCGATCGTCGAACAGGTGCCTGGTCCCCGAACACCGCGTCGACACTCTGCAGGTCCCCGCGTACGATCGATTTCTCTTGGTGGCGAGACTCCAACGACTCCTGCTCCGCACTTGTTTGGCGGCTGCGTGCCTGACCGGCTGCAGCGAGGAAGCGCCGCTCGTCGACGTCGCCGTGGTCGTCGAGTCTGCGCCGCCACTCGTGCAAGACGTCCCGGTGAAACTCCACTACCCCGTCGAGCTCCAGGCCGACGAGGCCGTGTCGATCACGCCCGTGGCCGTCAGCGGATTCTTGCGTCGCGTGCTTGTCGACGTGGGCGACAAGGTCAAGGCCGGTCAGCTCATCGCGCTGGTCGACTGCCGCGAATACTCGGCCAAGCGCACGCAGGCCGAAACGATGATCACCAAGCGTAAGGCGCAGGTGCAAGAGTCTCGCAGCCAGCTCGAGCGCCTTACGAAGATGGGCGAAGGCCTCGTCGCCCCGGCCGAGATCGACCGCGCCGAGGCCGATGCTCGCGTCGCCGAAGCCGAGCTCGCCGACGCCCGCGCCAAGCTGTCCGAAGCCGGGCAGCGCCAGGGTTACTGCTCGATGACCGCGCCGTTCGGCGGCTTCGTCACCGACCGATTCCTCGACCCCGGCGCCATGGTCAGCCCGGGCGGCCAACCCGTGGTCAAGATCGTGAAGTCCCGCGACGTCCGGGTCGTCGCGTCGATCATCGAAGAGGATGCGCCAAAGGTGAAGCACGAGGCCACCGCCGAGGTGGTACTGCACGCGTATCCCGACAACCCGTTCCAGGCCCAGGTCGCCCGCATCGGCCGAGCGCTCGACCCCGCCACGCGAACCCTGCGGGTCGAGATGTCCATTCCACGGAGCACCGACGTGATGCTGCCGGGGATGACCGGACGCGCGTCCATCGTCATCGACACCAACGAGAAGGCAATGCTCGTGCCGTTCACCTCGGTGCTCAAGCTCGAGGAGACCGCCTACGTCTACGTCGTTCGCGAAGACGAGGAGGGCGTCCCTCGAGCGCGGCGCGTCGAGGTCGAGTTGGGCGTCGATTTGGGCGACTGGGTCGAAGTCACCCGCGGCATCAGCCCGTCGGACAAGGTCGTCTACGTGGGCCGCGAGCTCGTCGATGACGGTACGGAGGTGAAGATCTCCGAGACGATGGTGGCCCTGGAGAAGCCCGACACGGCCGCGCCCAACAGCGACACCGCCGAGCCGCCAGGGCAAGCGGAACAAGAAGCCGCGGACGCGGCCGAGGCTGAGGCGAAAGCGGCAAAGGCTGCCAAGCGCCGCACCAAGAAGCAGAAGGGCAAGGCAAAGCAGGCCGACGCCGACGGAGACACCGACGGCGAGATGCCGCCTCCTCCCCTCGACGACGCCGCGGCCGACCAAGACGGCCCGCCAAAGAAGAAGCGCCGCCGCGCAAAGAAAGCCGGCAAGGACGCCGCGGCCAAGCCAGGGAAAGAGACCCGCGCCGCCGCGGCCAAGCCCGACGACACCACCGTCGCCAAGAAGCCCGGCGGCACCCCTTCCCCCAACCCCAGCGGTCGACCGTAACCCGCCGCTCTCGCGAGGCTCTTCATGGTCAAGGCAGCCCTACGCAATCCGGTCGCGGTTTTGATGCTCTCGATCGCGCTGCTCCTGCTCGGAGGCATCGGCGCGAAGCGACTTCCCGTCGACCTGTTCCCGAAGCTCTCGGTGCCCGTCATCATCGTCGGCACCAGCTTTCGCGGCGCCCCACCCGAGACGGTCGAGCAGAGCGTCACCTTTCCGGTCGAGCGCGCCGTGGCGCAGGCCTGGAACATCGACACCGTCACGTCCTCCACCCGCCAGGGCCTGTCGGTCGTCTACGCCTGGTTCCAGTGGGGCAGCGACATCGATGCAGCGCTGCTCGACGTGCAGCAGCAGGTCCAGGCCATCAGCGACGAGCTGCCCGAGCACGCGCGGGCGCCGATGATCTCCAAGTTCGACCTGTCGTCCCTGCCGATCAGCTTCGTCACGGTCAAGGGCGGCGGCCTCGACGAGCGTCAGCTGTTCGAGCTCGCCAACAACGTGCTCGCGCCCCAGCTCTCCGCGGTCGACGGCGTCGCCGCGGCCACCGTCTCCGGTGGTCGTCGCCGCCAGATGAACATCGACCTCGACCCCGACGAGCTGCGCAAGACCGGCCTGTCGCTGCTCGACGTGGAGCACGCGGTCAAGCAGAGCAACGTGCTCGTCCCCTCCGGCACGCTTCGCGCGGGACGGATGGAGTACGACGTCTTTTCGAACTCCCAGATGACCACCAAGGCGGAGCTCGAGGAGGTCGTGGTCAAGACCGTCGAGCCGGTCACCGACGCCCAGTCGCAGGTGCCGATCCGCATCAAGGACCTGGGCGACGTCACCGACTCGCACCGCCAGCAGAGCCAGGTGGTCCACGTGGACGGCGAGCGGGCCGTCTACATGAAGGTCTACAAGCAGCCGGGCGCGAACACGATCAAGACGGTCGAGGCCCTGCGCAAAGCGCTGCCCACGCTGAACAACGTGCCGCCGGGCGTGAAGCTCGACACCACGTTCGAGCAGTCGACCTACATCGAGAACGCCATCAAGTCGCTTCAGATCGACGCGATGCTGGGCGCCGGCATCGTGATGATCACGCTGCTGCTGTTCCTGGCCAGCTTCTCCAGCACGCTCATCGTCGGCCTGTCGCTGCCGCTGTCGTTCATGGCGACGCTCGCGACGCTCTACCTCACCGGCGAGACGCTCAACGTGTTCACGCTCGGTGGGTTGGCGCTCGCGATCGGGCGCCTGGTCGACAACGCGATCATCGTGCTCGAGGCGATCGACCGGCACCAGCGCATGGGCAAGACCCCGCTGGTGGCCGCACTCGACGGCGCGCGCGAGGTGGCATCTCCGGTTCTGGCCGGCACGTTGACCACGGTCATCGTGTTCCTGCCGGTCTTCTTCCTGACGGGCATCTCGAAGTACCTGTTCAGCCCGATGGGGCTGGTGATCAGCGTGTCGATGTTCGCGTCGTACTTCGTCTCGCTGACCGTCATCCCGGTGCTGATGCGCAAGTTCGGTCGGGAGCCGACCGAAAGCGAAAAGGAGTCCGGCGAGGCCAAGGTCCCCACCAAGGGCCTGCTCGGTGCCTTCGAGCGCGCGCAGCAGTTCAACGAGCGCATCTTCGACACCACCGTCGCGGCCGTCATGCGCCGCAAGGGCCTGTTCCTCACCGTGGTCACGATGGCGTTTGCGGGCTCGCTGGTGCTTGCCTCCGACCTAGGCTCGGACTTTTTCCCGCCCATCGACGAGGGCGAGTTCCGGGTGAAGGTTCGCGGCCCCATCGGCACGCGCGTGGAGGAGTCCGAGGTGCTCGCCAAGCGGGTGCAGGACCTGGTCGAAGACGTGGTTCCGCCCGACGTCCTCGTGGGCACCAACACGTCCATCGGTGCCGCCAAGCAGGGCCTTCGCGCCATGCTGGCCGCCAACGGAGGTCCGCACGAGATCACGCTGCGCGTCGAGCTCACGCCGCCCGGGGCGCGCGAGCACGACATGGAGCACTACATCACCGAGCTACGGCGCCGCGCCGCGACCGAGTTCCCCGGGCTGTCGGTGGTGTTCGTCCCGCGCGGCACGATCAAGCAGATCATCAACTTCGGCTACAAGGCGCCGATCGTCGTTGAGGTTCGGGGCTACGACCTTGCGCAGGGTTCCGCGGTTGCCAAGCGCATCGAGCAGATGATGCAGCGCATCCCGGGCCTGACCGACGTGAAGTCGATCCGGCAGGACGACTATCCCAACCTGCAGATCAACGTCGACCGCCAGCGCGCCGCTCGGTTCGGCATCGAGCAAGAAGACGTGGCGCGCGTGCTGCTGGGCAGCGTGTTCGGCAACATGTCGAAAGCGCCGTTCATGGTCGACCCGCAGACGGGCTTTCCGTTCGACATCATCACGCGCCTGGCCGAGCCGCATCGCGACGAGATCGGCGACATCGAGCAGATCACCCTGCAAAAAGATGGGCAGCCGATCATGCTCAAGTCGTTTGCCGAGATGGAACGCGGCTCGGGCCCGCTGCTGATCGAGCGCCGCGACATCGAGCGCGTTGCGGAGGTGACCGCGAACATCGCCCCGGGCGCGAGCGTGTCGGCCGTGGCGGACACGATCAACGCCGGCATCGCCGACATCGACGTCCCGCAGGGCTTCCAGATCAACCTGGTCGGCCAAGCCAAAGACCAAGAGGAGACCAACAAGAGCCTGGTCTCCGCGCTCGGCCTGGCGATGTTCATCATCTACATCGTCATGGCCGTGCAGTTCCGGTCGCTGCTGCACCCGCTCATCGTCATGTTCACGGTGCCGCTTGGCCTCGTGGGCGTGTTCGTGGCGATGTGGCTGACGGGCACCACATTCTCGGCCACGTCGATGATGGGCATCATCATGATGGTCGGCATCGTGGTCGGAAACGGCATCTTGCTGGTGGACTACGCCAACGCCCGCCGCGAAGCCGGTGACGATGCAGCCACCGCAGCGCTCTGCGCCGCGCGCGTCCGCTTCCGCCCGATCCTGATGACGTCGCTATCGCTCATCGTCGGCCTCATTCCGATGTCGATCGGCGGACCAGGCGGAGAGCTTTACGCGCCGCTGGCCCGCGCGGTCATGGGTGGCCTGCTCGCATCCACGGGCCTCACGCTCTACGTGGTGCCGGTTCTGTACGCGCTGGTCGACGGTCGCTTCCCCATCGACGCCGAGAAGCGCAAGCGCGAAGATGCCATCATCGACGCCGCGTAGAACGACCCGCCGTCCCCCATGCTTGCTTCGAGCCCTCTCCTCCTCGCGTGCGCGCTGGCGTTCGCCCCCGAACCCGAGCCCGCGCCCCAGCCCGAGCCCGCACCCGAAGGGCCCGTCGAGGCCCCCGCCGAGGAGCAACAGCAGCCGCCCGCGAAGGGCGACGCCATTCGGTCGCCCGTCGAGGTCACACCCGTCGATGACGTGCCGCCCAGCGAGCCCGTTCCCGGCGCGACGACGCTGACGCTCGAGGAAGCCATCGCGCTGGCGATGAAGCAGCGGCCGCGGCTGAAGTCGGTCAAGCACGACGTCACCGCGCTGCAGACTCAGGTCGACCAGGCCAAGTCCGTCTACTACCCGCAGATCGCCGGCTCGGCCCAGTACGTGCGCGCCACCGAGAACGGCAACACCGTGTCGTTCCACTCCGTGTCGGGCCTGTCGCGCGTGGGCGGCTCCCGGCGTGAGGGGGTGCGCGGGCTCGACTCGTTCAACAACGTGCTCGTTGGCGTGGCGCTGCAGCAGCAGATCTACGACTTCGGTCGCACCAAGGGTGCAGTCGGCGAGCGCAAGGCCGCGGTGATGGCCGCCGAGCACGTGCGCATCCAGGCCGAGCAGCAGATCACCTTCGAGGTTGCGCGGGCCTACTACGACGTCCTCGCGGCGCGCGAAGCCGTCGACGTCGCGAGGGATGTATACGCCACCACGCAGAACATCCTCGAGCTCGCCAACGCCAGCCAGGGCGCGGGCCTGAAGCCGGTCAGCGAAGGCACGCGCGCCCAGGCCAACGTCGCCACCGCCGAGGTTCGTCTCGTCCGCGCCGAGGGGGCACTCGAAGCGGCCCAGGCCCGGTTTGCAGGCGCGCTCGGCAACGCGATGGGCAACTACGAACCCGCGCGGGTCGACGTCGCCCCCGCGAGCGTGCCCGGCGAGAAGCAGGCCATTGCGACCGCGCTGGGCAAGCGCCCCGAGCTGGCCATTCTCGACGCCAACCGCAAGCAGCTCGACGCGTCCATGCAGGGCACCCGCGGGCAGCAGATGCCGCGGATCGATGCGCTCGCCGGCGTCCACGCGCGCGGCCAGCTCATGCCGCGCCCCGCCGACGAGCCCACCTTCGCCGACCTCAACATGAACATCGGCATCGTGGTCAGCGTGCCGATCTTCCAGGGCCTGCGGGTGCGCAAGCAGAAGGAAGAGCTCCAGGCCCGCATCGCCTCCGTCATGGAGACGAAGGGCGAAGTCTCGCAGGCCGTGGTGGTGGAGGTCCGGCAAGCGCTCGCCAACGTGCGCGCCGCCGACAAGGCCGTCGTGGCCGCCAAGACCGGCGTGAACGCAGCCGAGGTCACGCTCACCACCCTGGCCGCCCGCTACTCGGAGGGCCTCGCCCGCCTCGTCGAGCTGACCGACGCGCAGTCGACCTACGTCGCCGCCCGGCTTCAGCTGGTCGACGCCAACTTCGACCGCCTCATCGCCCGCGCCGCCCTGAAAATGGCGATGGGCGAGGCGCCCTAGGCCGAGCGCGCTCGGGCGGGGGCGAATGCCTGCTCGATCAGTGACGCTCGTTGGGCGCGCGCGGCCATCACCTGCTGGTGCAGCGCCCACTGGTTTCGGGTGCGCGCCAGGTTGTGCTCGCCGGCGCTTGCAAACCGAGCGTCGTCCCAGCCGAAGTACGACTCCTTGAGCACGTCCGCCGCGAATCGAGCGGACTGCTCCAGCGTGATGCGCTCGAGTCCTCGCACCATGGCGGCACGCTCTTCGGGCAGCGGCACGAACGTGATCGCATCGGCGTAGGCGCGCAGCGAGGTCTCGAAGATGCTCAGCTCGAAGCGTGCCTGCTCGGCGTCTTCCCCGTTGGGGTTGCACCACGAACGCCACAGGTCGCCCAGCTCGAGGTGCAGCGGCAGCGGGCCGACGGTGTCGAAGTCGATGATGCCCGTGATCGTCCCGTCGTCTCCAAAGAGCACGTTGCCGATCTTGGGGTCGCCATGGACGATCCGCTTCGGCAGGCTGTCCCGAACCTCGACCCGCTCGGGCGCGCGCAGGATCGCCTCGGCCA
>JBCCQM010000149.1:0-20283 GCA_039024335.1 Myxococcota bacterium | reverse complement strand
TGGAGGGATGCGCGAAGGGGCTTGGCCCCGCAGCCTCAGGAACCGAGAGGTTCCCCTTGGCGGAAGAAGCGAGCCAAGGGCGAGCGAGGGAGACGCGAAGGCAGCTGCGCTGCCGCAGCCTCGGGAACCGAGAGGTTCCCCTTGGCGGAAGAAGCGAGCCAAGGGCGAGCGAGGGAGACGCGAAGGCAGCTGCGCCCAAAACCTCCGACCGCGAAGGAGCGGGCCCCTCGGGGCCCGCGAGCAAGGGCGACAGCCCGTCTTGGAGGGAGACGCGAAGGCAGCTGCGCTGCCGCAGCGTCGGGAACCGAGAGGTTCCCCTAAACTAGTCCACAGTCCGGAGCAGACTGGAGCGCTTGGGCCCCGTCGCCGACAGCTTCGACGTCCGCAGCGCGGCGTTTGCAGCCACGTCGAGCAGCGCCTTCGCGATGTCCGACTCGGGCGCGGCCTCCACGATCGGACGGCCCGACTCACCGCCGAAGGCCACCTTCGGGTCGATGGGGATTCGGCCGAGTACGTCGACGCCGAACTCGGCCGCGAGCTTCTTGCCTCCGCCCACGCCGAAGATCTCGTCGTGGTGTCCGCACGAGGGGCACCGGTAGTAGCTCATGTTCTCGACGACGCCCACCACCGGCACCTCGAGCTTCTTGAACATGTTCACCGCCTTGCGCACGTCGATGAGCGCGACCTCTTGCGGCGTGGTGACGATGACCGACGCCGTAATCGGCACCAGCTGACCCAGCGAGAGCTGTGCATCGCCGGTGCCCGGCGGCAGGTCGACGATGAGGTAGTCGAGGTCGCCCCAGCGCACGTCTTCGAGGAACTGCGTGAGGAGCTTGTGGATCATGGGCCCGCGCCAGATGACCGCTTTCCCGGGCTCGACGAAATAGTCGACACTCATCACCGGGATGCCGCGGTAGTCTGCGGGCGAGATGCCGCTGCCCTCGGCGGCGGTGCCGGCTTCGCGGTCTGCCGTGCCCAGCATCTTGGGGATCGAGGGTCCGTAGATGTCCGCGTCGAGTAGGCCGACGCGCGCGCCGAGCTTTTGCAGCGCCATCGCGGTGTTCACGGAGAGCGTGCTCTTCCCCACTCCGCCCTTGCCCGCCGCGATCGCGATGATGTTCTTGACCGTGGGCAGGCGGTTCAGGTCGGCCCGCGCCGGCTTGTGCGGAACCTTGAGCCCGAAATCGACCGTGACCGAGGGCAGCTCCAGCGGCGCGAGCGCGTCCTTGATCGACGCTTCGAGCGCGTCGGCCATGGGAAAGCCCGGAGAAATGGTGTCCACCGTCAGCATCACCGACGCGTCGTCGCCCACCTGCACATCGCGCAGCTGCCCTGTCGCGACGATTGCGTGCCCCGTAGCGGGGTCTTGAACGGAGGCAAGCGCAGAACGGATCTTCTCAGCGTTGACGGCGGTCATGGCGGCCCCTGGGGGCGCGTGTCTAGCACCCGCTTGACCGCCAAGCTACCTTTACGCCAGGTTTGCCCGAGATCCGCACCCCGCGAGCATCCCATGGCCGTACTCGACGTCGTCAAATATCCCGATCCCCGTCTGCGTGAGCCCACCTTCGAGGTGGAGACCGTCGACGACGGCATCAAGGAGCTCGTCCGCGACCTCACGGACACCATGTACGCGCTGAACGGGGCCGGAATCGCCGCGATCCAGATCGGCCGGCTGGAGCGAATCTTTCTCATCGACGGGCGCGTCGCCGGTGGCGACGACGATGCACCGCCCGTCGTGTGCATCAACCCCAAGATCGTCGAATCCGGCAAGGGCCTCACCATCGCTGAAGAGGGCTGCCTGAGCTTCCCCAACGTCTTCGTCGACGTGAAGCGCCCCCGCTGGGCCAAGATCGAAGCGATGAACCTCGAGGGCGAGACCTTCACCATCGAAGGCGAAGGCCTGCTCGGCCGCGCTCTCCAGCACGAGTTCGATCACCTCACCGGTCAGCTGCTGATCGACATGGTCGGCATGGTCAAAAAAGAGATGATCAAGCGCAAGATGAAGCGCTTTCACAACAGCAGCGAAGCCCAAGCCTAGCCCGCCCCTCCCCGACCGCAGCGGAGCCACCCGAGCACGAAGGAGCGGCAACGCCCGCGAGCGAGCGAGGTGCGAAGGCAGCTGTGCTGCCGAAGCGCATCGCGCCCGAGAAGCCGTCCGAGCACAAAGGCGCGGGCCACAGGCCCGCGAGCGAGGGCGCCAGCCCGACCTCGGAGGGAGGCGCGAAGGGGGCTCCGCCCACGCAGCGTCGGGAACCGAGAGGGTCCCCGAAAAGGCCTCAGTTCAGCAGCGTCTCCGGAAACCGTCCGTCTTCGCGCAGCTGGCTGCACAGCGCCCCCGCGAACTCGACGAGCGTCTCGATGCGCCGGTCGGCCGTGTCCGCGTCGAGGCTTGCCTGCTGCATCGCGACCATCGCCGAATGCTGGCTCGACGCGCTGCCCGGCATCAGACCGAGCGTCGGTACGATCGCCGCGGTCGCATACAAGAAGATCCGGTCATCGGGGATCCGCAGCACCGACTGCACGAGCTGCTCGTCGTCCGGAAGAAGCGTGGAGGCGATGCGTTCGAGCTGGGCCTTGAGGACCTCGAGCTGCGATGCGGCGCTCGGGTCGTCTTCTTCGAGCAGCGCGCACTCGACCAGCCGGAAGTTGCGATCGGGGGGGAGCTCCCGGACGCGGCGAAGACGGCGCTGCCCCGCGAGCCGGATGAAGCGACGCCCATCGGGCAGCTTCTGGTGCGAGATCAGCCGCCCAACACCGAAGACCGCCTCGGTTTCCGGCCGGCCCTCGTACTCGTTCTCGTAGCCCGGCCGAAGCAGCGGCACCCCGATGAACTGCCCGCCGTCGAGCGCGTAGTCCACCAGCTCGAGGTAGCGCGGCTCGAACACGTTGAGCGGAAGCACCATCCCTGGGAGCAAGACCGCGTTGGGCAGCGGGAAGATCGGCACTGCATCCAGCACCTCGGCCTCCAGGCCCTCGTCGTCGTCGAGCATCCGGCTCACACCCTAGACCGAAAACCTGACGTTGCGACAACCTGTCGCGTAGGGGTCCATGCAGACGGGTCTATCCCCGGCTTCGCGCGCGACCGTCGGGCGCAGCCGCAACCGGCGGCCGATTCGCGAAATGAATGGCGCTGCGCGCCCACAGGTCTTTGGCAGCGTGATCGACCTCGATCCGGTTGACCGCCGCGTACCGCTGCTCAAATCGGACGTAGCCTTCGGGCCCCGACCCGGCCGCGTGGGCGAGGACCACCCGGGCGACCGTGTTGTGGACGTACAGCAACAACGCCCCTGCGTTGGGGTCACTGGCGCGGATGCATCGTTCGACCTCGGGCATGACGCGAGCGGACAGCGTGCGCACGCTCTCGCCCCCCTCGGGAAAGGCGAAGTCGAGCATGTCGGCGTAGGACCGCTTCGCCAGCTCCGGCATCGACGCGACCGCCTCGGCGATCGGCACGCCCTCGAGCACGCCGAGATGCATCTCGCGAAGCGCGGACGAGGTCCGCACGGCCAACCCGCATCGAGCAGCGATCGCCTCGGCGCCGATTGTGCAGCGGGACAGATCGCTGCTGACGATCGCACCCAGCGAGCGCTCGGCGAAGAAGTCGGCCTGCGCATCGACCTGGCTGCGACCGCGTGGCGACAGACCCACGTCTTTCTGGCCGTAGAAGATCGTGCGGTCTTCGGGCTCACCGTGCCGAAGAACGAAAACGTTGAGTCGACCGCTCATTCGAAAAGCCCGTCCTGCAGCGCCACGCGTTCCCTCATCTCGCCGCGAAACGACGAGGTGACCACCGACGTGCTGTGCCGCTGCTCGGGGATGCGCAAGCACATGTGCTCGCCGTGCATCACGCAGCCCGCTCCGCGCGCTCCGAGATGTTCCATCAACGCGTCGACCACATCGTTGCAGGCTCGCTCTTGCAGCGTGAGCCGGGCGGTGAAGCATCGAACGAGGTCGGCGAGTCGACCGAAGCCCAGGAGCGCGTCGGCGGGAAGGTACGCGACCGTCGCTCGACCGATGTACGGCAGCAGGTGGTGCGGGCACATGCCCTGGAACGGGATGTCGCGGACGACCACCAGCTCCGTCGGCGCCTCACCGCGGACGGGGTCGCTCAAGATGCCGGCAGGATCCATCGCGTAGCCGCACAGGAACGCGTCCTCCCACAGCGCCTGGACGCGCGCAGGCGTCCCCTGGAGGTCCTTGTGCTGCCGGTCGAGTCCGCACGCGTCGATCAGCCCGCGGACGGCGTCCTGGAGCGCATCGGCTCGCGTTGCCATCGGCCGCTCATACCACGGCGGCGTCGTCGTCGTCGGCCGCGTCATCGTCGAACGCCTCCGCACCGTCGAGTTCGTGCGCACGCCAAATCACCCGGAACGGTCGCGGCAGCGCCGACAACTCCGGCAGTCGGTCGCAGCCTTCACACGAGGCTCGCGTCTGCACCGACGTACACGTCTGACAGACGGCGAGCAGGTCGGCGGTTTCGCCGAACTCGTCTCGCAGCCGCTGCAACAACTCGAGCTTTCGCTGCAGCGCGTCGATCTGCGCCTCGAGCACGCGGGTGAGATGGGCCGTGGCCGACGCATCACTGGGGGCGGCGTCCCGAACTTCGAGCAGCGCCGTCACGTCCTCGAGCGACCAGCCTGCCTCGCGCAGCGCGATGATGAAGCCCAGCCGCTCGAGCTCGCTGGGCGCGAATTGTCGATGGCCGCCCGACGTTCGATGCGCCCGCAGCAGCCCCTGGCGCTCGTAGTACCGGACCGTCCTCGGCGTACAGCCGGTGCCCTCGGTCATGTCGCGGAGCGAGAGGCGGCGAGGCGAAGACCCCGACGATGACTGCTGCGACCGCGACACGACGCCTCGACGCTCACCCACCGCCGCGGCCGTGTCAACGGGCGGCCGCACCTCGACGCGGGTATGGTGGCGCTCATGAGCAGCACCGCCACCTCCGCGCCCACCGCCCTGGTGACCGGCGGCGCCGTCCGGGTCGGCCGCGCGATCGTGGAGGCGCTTCTCGAGGACGGCTATCGCGTCTGGATCCACTGCCACCGCTCGGTCGCCGAAGCCGAGGCGCTTGCGGCCGCATCCGCCGGCGTGGCGGGCGTGCTCGTCGCCGACCTGCGCGACGACGAAGCCCGGGCCTCGGTCGCCACGGGCGTCGGCGCGCGACTCGATCTCCTGGTGAACAGCGCCGCGTCGTACGAGCATGGCGCCTTCGAGGCGCGCAGCGACGCCGACCTCCGACGCGTGCTGGACCTCAACCTCGTCGCGCCGGTCAGCCTCATTCGCAGCTGCCTGCCCGCGCTGCGGGCCGCGAACGGCGCGGTCGTGAACATCCTCGACCTCGGCGCCCTCCATCCTTGGGCCGGCTACCTCGACCACTGCCTGGCCAAGAGCGCCCTGAAGACGGCCACCGAGGCCTTGGCCCTGGAGCTTGCCCCCCTGCGCATCAACGCCGTGGCCCCCGGGACCGTGTCCTGGCCCGCCGATGGCCGCGCGGGCGAGGGGACCGAAGCCGGCGCGCGGGTGCTCGCAAAGATCCCCCGCGGGCGGATCGGGACCGCGCAAGACGTCGCGGAGGCGGTGCGTTTTCTCGCACGTGCTCCACACGTCTCCGGGCACACGCTCACCGTGGATGGGGGTGCTACGGCCGGGATCGCCGGGACGCACGGATGATCAAATCCACGCTGGAGCCGGTTTTCGGGGCGTGATCGGGCTTGACCGAGGCCTCAGGCCCTCCTATATGTGCCCGCCTCTCATCATGACGACGCCGCAGGAACAATCCGCCGAGGCTGCCGAGACCGAAGTCGGCACCGACACCAAAGCCCAGTACGAGCCCGTTCAAGGCCGTCCGCTCGAAGTCAAAGTCGACGAGCGCGGCGTGGAGCGTGCCATCCGCAAGCTTCGCCGCCTCATGGCCAGCGAAGGCGTCCTGCGGGAGATCAAGCGTCGCCGTCACTACGAGAAGCCCAGCATCCGCAGCAAGCGGAAGCTCCGCGAAGCCGAGCGCCGTCGCAAGCGTCGGGAGCGGAAGAAGCTTTACGAGCGGTAGAGCGAGTCGCGGACGCCAGCACTCGCGACCGAGGCTCTGCCGCAGATCGACAGCCGATCTGAGCTGAGACCGCCCGGTTTGGGTATGCTGCCGGCCATGAGCGTCCGCGTCGTCGTCCCTCGGCTTCCCGACAGCACTGCGGCTATCGATCCCGCTGCGGGCAAGCAGACGGTCGACCCTCCGTCGATCATGGCAATCCGTCTCGCGTTCGGCGTGGGGAAAGGCGACACGCCTCCCACGCCGGAGTCGTTTAGAACGACCTACCACGTCTCGATTCCCGTCTTCAGCCTCGGTGGTCTCGACCCCGACGGCGTCTACGAGTTCGACGCGGCCGCGCTTTACGAGACGATCAGCAATCGGGCGCTGCGTCGACGCTGGGGCGTGCGTCTCGAACTCGAGCTCCAGCAGTCGCCGCAGAGCGTGTCCCGAGCGGACATCCATGTCGAAGCGCCGTACCAAGACCTCTCGCTGGGGCTCTCGGTCCTGGGCCAGAGCGGGCGCGGCACGCCCCTGCCCGGCGGGGGGCGGACCGTGTCCGTCGCAACCGGACTGATCACCGACATCCAAAGCGTCGGCTCCCTGTCCGGCATCTATAAGGTTCACGTCCGGGACCAGCCCGAGGGCAGCGACGCGGACGTGCTCGTGGCGTCCAGTGTCCGCGAGGTCCGCATCGACGTGACCCGGTTCGAGTTCGAAGGCTGAGCTGCAACGATCCATCGCTGCCGGTCGACGGACACGGCGATGGAACTCTCGCGACGAACGCTCCTGCTCGGCGCGGCCACCTGGGGCGCCGTGGGCGTGCACGCCTGGTCTCGCTCTGTCGGGCCGCGGCATCGCGGCGACTGGCGGCTCGTGACCTGGAACCTGCGCAACTACGGCGGCCACGCCGAGGCACGCTCTCGCCACGCGCCCGGCCACGACCTCGATCGGCTCGCCCGCACCCTGTCGGGACTCGACGCAGACGTCCTGTGCCTACAGGAGGTAAAAGCGCCCGACGCCCTGGCCCGGGTCCTGCCCGGCTACCGTTGGGACGCATCCACCTCCGGGGGAGCCCACACGCAACACTTGGTCATCGCGCGTCGCGACAGCATTCAAGCCCGGGCTGCGCGAACCCACCCCTGCACCCAGATCGAACCGGGCTGCCGCCCGGCGTTGACTCAGGCCGTGGAGCTCGGCGGCCGATGGGTCACCATCGTCGTCGTTCATCTCAAGGCTGGCCCGCGGGGTCATGGGCTTCGCCGCCGCCAGCGCGACGCCCTGGTACCGTGGCTGTCGTCGCTGCCTGCGCCCCGCGTGCTCGTCGGCGACTTCAACACGACCGGGCCCGTGGCCGGAGACCCCGAGACGGAGATCACCTCGCTCCACCGGCAGCTCGCGCGCGCAGGTTTACGTTCGGCCCGGCTTGTACGGAACTGCACGGCATACTGGGAGGGCGGACGACACGACCGCTTCAAAGAGCCGTCGATCCTCGATCACGTGTTCCTCGATGGTGCGGCCCGCGATGCCCCAGCGGTGCAGGCCGCCCCGGGCAGTCACTGCCGCCGACACGCCTGCGAACCTTTCATTTCCACCGCGGCATACCCCGACCTCGACTACGAGCGTGTGAGCGATCACTGCCCGATCGTGGTGGACGTTTCGTCGTAACGGCAGGTTCGACACCCATCAGGCCGCCGCGATAGGGCCAAAAGACGGCGTTCCTTTAGCAAAAGCGGCGCTTGGGGAATCCGATACGCGGGACCACCGGACTACCGCGCTCGGACCCGGATCGGTGGTCGTGGTGCTGCTCGCGCCTCGGCGCGCCTCCAACCACACCTCTTTTTCCTCGCGGTAGGGCTCCGCCAAAAAACGGCCCGACTTTTGAACAAGCACTCGCCGACAGGGTCCAACAACCGCCCACGCCTCGACTGTCGACCGGGGGGCGCGGGTCACAACGGCCAACCCCACTCACGCAAAGCAACCGGCCACTCTGTTGCCTCCCAAATCGGCCTATGGGAGTATCCCGGCGCCTTCGGACGCCGCGTGCCCCCAACCGGCCACCTGCCGTATACCGGTCGTCAAGGTGCCACCGACGCACGTCGGTCGATGAATCAGGAGAATCGGACAAACATGACTACTTTCAAGAACAAGGGCATCTCGCTCGTCGCCGTCGGCCTCTTCGCAGGCGTTACCTCCACCGCCGTTCAAGGCTGTGACGAGGGCGGCATCTGCGGTCCCTGTGGCGTGATCGCCGAGGGTTCGGTCGGCATCTCCGGCTCGGCCCGCCTCGACGGCTTCTTCGGCGCCGTCGGAGACATCAACGCCGTCTTCGTGTCGGTCAACGCCGACTTCGAAGCCAACATCCGCGGCCTTGCCGAGGTCTGGGGCTTCGAGATCGACGCCGGCGCAGCGATCGACGCCAGCATCGTCGACGAGCTGATGGCCCATATCCAGGCGGAGATCTCCGGCTCGATCGAGGGCGGCATCAGCATCAACTACGCGCCGCCCCGCTGCTCGGCCAACATCGACGTCGCCGTCGACGCGCAGGCCAGCTGCGAAGTTCAGGCCGGCTGCGAAGTCGAAGCGATGCCCCCCGAGGTGTCGGTCGCCTGCGAAGGCGAGTGCAGCGGTGGCTGCGACGCCGAGTGCACCGGCTCGGTCGCTTGTGATGCCTCCGCCATGGGCGGCATCTCCTGCGAAGGTTCCTGCGAAGGCTCCTGCGCTCTGGAAGTCGCCGCGACCTGCGAAGGCACCTGCTCGGGTACCTGCACCGTCAACGGCGAAGTCCAAGGCGGAGAAGGCAGCTTCGAAGGCGAGTGCGCCGGCGAGTGTGAAGGTACCTGCGAAATGTCCGCGGGCGCCTCGTGCTCCGGCACCTGCCAGGGCACCTGCGTTGCCGACGCTTCGGTCATGGTCGACTGTGGCGGCGAGCCGCCCGAGTGCCGTGGCTCCTGCTCGGGCAGCTGCTCGGGCTCCTGCGAAGGTACCGCGACGCCTCCGTCGGTCGCCGCCGACTGCGACGCTTCGGCGGACTGCCAGGCTTCGGCTTCGGCTTCGGCCTCGGCCAACCTCGAGTGCTCGCCCCCGTCGCTCGAGATCGTCTTCGAGTTCAACGCTGAGCTCGCTGCCGACGTGAACGCCCAGGCTGCCTTCCGCGCTCGCATCGGGGAGCTTCAGGTCCGCGGCGCGGCCATCCTTCAAGGCTTCGCCCAGTTCCGTGCCCTTTTCGAAGGCAACGCGGAGCTCGGTGTCGAGTCGCCCATCGCGAACCTCACCGCGCAGATCCAAGGCTTCGCCAGCGGCGACGCCGGCGGCAGCATCATCGCGGAAGTCCCCGCGGGTCGCATCAACTGCGTCATCCCGGCCTTCATCGAAGCGGGCGAGATCCTCGCGGAGCTCGGCGGCACCGCCACCGGCACCATCTCGGCGCAGGCTTCGTTCGCTGCTGGCCTCGGCGTCGGCTAAGCTCCGACCATGAGCCCGAAGACCGGTCGCACCACCGCACTCGCGCTGGCTGCGACCGGTTTTTTGTTGTCGGCCGTCCTCGAGTACGTCCACGTCAAGACGTACATCGATGTGACGGCCGAGAGCTTTTGTAGCGTCGGCGCGACCTTGGACTGTGGCCAGGTCGCGCTGTCGCGCTTCTCCATCCTGCTCGGCGTTCCGCTGCCGGTATGGGGCATGCTCGGCTTCGCGTCGCTCGGCGTCGCGGCCTGGAAGCGCTCCCGCCTACTCCGCCCGCTGGCCACCTTTGCGGCGGTGGCTTCGGTCGCTCTCTTCCTCGAGTCGTGGCTCCACGTCGGCTCGTTCTGCATGTTCTGCGAGGGCGTGCACCTGGTCGCCATCGCGCTGGCCGTGGTCGCCTGGCGCGTCGACGACCTGGAGCCGGCCAGCAAAGAAGTGCTGTGGAACGCGCTCGCGATCCCGGGCCTGCTCTTCGTGCTCGCGCGGATCTTCATCCCGCCGTACTGGGCCTTCGTGCTCTGGACCGAAGGTCCGCCCGTCCCTACTGGCACGACCGACGACGGGCATCCGTGGATCGGGCAGCCCGACGCCGAGCTCGAGATGCACGAGTTCATCGACTACCACTGCCCGCACTGCGCCATCAGCTCCAACCTCATGAAGATGAAGCTGGTCGAGGGCGGCAACGTTCGCATCGTGCGTCGCCACCAGCCGCGAAACCGCTGCAAGATCCACCGCTCCGAGGTCTGCACCAGCATGCGCGCGTCTCGCTGCGCCGGGCTACAGGGCAAGTTCTGGGAGATGGACAGCTGGCTGTTCGCCCACGTCGCCGGCAAGCAGGGTGTCGACGTCCGCCCCGGTGCCCAGACGCTCGGCCTCGACATGGCCGCCTTCGACGCCTGCCTCGAGAGCGACGAGACCTGGGCCTGGGCCGAGTTCGAGGCCGACGTCGCTCGAAAGAAGCGCATCGTCGACACCCCGACGTACCTCATCGACGGCAAGAAGGCCGACCCCAAGTCGGCCCGCTCGATGGTCGACTAGAGCGCCTCTCCGACCCTCTCGAGACGGCTCGCACCGCGCCGGTTCGGGTACGACGCAGCGCACAGGCCCTGTCCCTGCGCCAAGCCGGGACGGACGTGCTTCGCGTTGGCTTGGTACGACGTGCGTGCAGCGCGACGACGGGCGGACGGAGGGCCACCATGACGTTGATAGGAACAACGGAGCGAATGCGATCGATGCTGCGCCGCGCCGCGGCAGGACTCTTCTTGTTGGCCGGCTGCGCCGCCAACGACGGCGGCTGCAACGAAGCGGGAGATCCGTTTCCCGACTTCGATGCCTCGTGCGGACCGTGCAGCGCGATCACAGACGGCGTGCCGAATACCGGCCTGCTCTCCCTCGATGCGCTGCTCGGGGCGACGGGTTCGCTCTCCGACGCGCTGGTCACGGCCCGCGTCACCCTCGACACACAAACCCGAGCGCTGGCCGATGCGTTCGGCGTGCCGCTCGCGGACGGAGCCCTGAGCGTGGAGGCGATCGACGGGCTGTTCGACGCGATCGAGGCCGACCTTTCCGCGGCCGGCTCCATCTCGGTCCAGCTGCGTCCAGCGCGGTGTCAGGCGAACCTGGCGGTCTCCACCCAGGCGCAGCTGAACTGCGAGGTCGATTCGGGATGCGCGGTCGAACTCGAAGCGCCAACGGCCTCGGTGTCCTGCGAGGGCACCTGCAGCGGCGCGTGCGAAGGCACCTGCGAGGGCATGGTCGCGTGCACGATGCCGCCGGACGGTGCGTTCTGCGAAGGCTCATGCGAGGGCACGTGTGCGCTCGAGCAGGCATCCCCATGCGAGGGTCTGTGCGAAGGGTCGTGCTCGATCGACGGCGACGTTGAGCAGGACTTCTCCGGCGTATGCGCCGGTGAGTGCCAGGGCACCTGCACGCCCGATGCAGGGGCCGACTGCGTGGGGACGTGCCACGGGACGTGCGTGCTGGAGGATGCTGGCGCGTGCGAGGGCACGGTCTCGTGCCGCGGCGCGTGCGACGGAAGCTGCCAGGGCCAGTGCCAGGGCGCGGCCACGCCGGGCGCGGGCTCAGCGGACTGCGAGGCGACGGCGGAGTGCCAGACGGCGGCGTCCATGCAAGGCACCGCAGCGCTGCGATGCAGCCCTCCCACGCTGGGGATCGACGTCGCGTTCGCGGCTGACCTCGACGTGAACGCCCAGGCGGCGGTCCGCGCTCGCCTGGGCGCGCTGCAGCGGCACGGCGGCGCCGTCTTGCTCAGCGGCGCGCGACTGTCCGCGCTGCTCGATGGCGACTTCAACGGCGACGGCGAGGCCGAGGTCGACCCGCTGCCCGCACAGCTCGAGGCGGTGTTTCAGGGCATGGTCGACGATCCGGACGCGCTGCTCAGCCAGATCCCCGCGGGAAAGGTGAACTGCGTGATCCCGGTGCTCACCGACGCAGCCGCCAGCGTCGCCCGCATCCGCGCCGAGGGCCTGGCGGTGTTCGAGCTGCAGGTCGCGTTCACCACCCGCATGCAGGCGCTCGGCCGCTGACGCACGCGCCCACGAGAAAACCGCCGGCGGGCTGAGCCCACGCGGCGGTTGAACGACGCAGCGATGGCGATCGCTGCCGGCTACCCCGGGATGGTGACCGGCGGGCCGCCTTCGCAAGTCCACAGGAAGTTGTCGAGCATCACCGCCGAGTCGAGCGCGGTGTCGGCGAGGTCGAAGATCGCGAAGTAGACCTCGATGGTCTCGCCGGGCACGACCGGTGCGTTGGTGGTGAGCCATCGCGTGCCCGCGTGTCCCTGGGCTGCGGTGCCCGCCAGCTCCGGTGCCTCGCAGGGCGCGGGGCAGTCGGTCGGGTTGGGTGCGTCCTTGTAGTCGAGGAAGCCGGCGTTCAGCGAGATCGGCGCGCCGAACTCGTCGAACGACACGTTGCCCGTCCAGCTCTCCGACTCCAGCCACGCGACGTACATGTCGTTGAACACGGTCTGGTAGTAGGTCGGGTACTCGACCGAGAAGAACGCGAAGTCGTAGGTGAACCCGAAGGTACCGCCAGGCACCTCGGCGGTGAACGAGAGGTACGCGAGGTCGTTCGCGTCGCCGCCTTGCTCGTACTGGTCGAGGATCGTGTTCGAGCAGTCGCCGGTCCCCACGAGTGCGGGGTTGTCGGCGCAGGTTTCCCCGCCCCCGGGTGACACCGGCTGCTTCGTCATGGGCGCCGGCAGGTCGATCAGCCCGCCGCCGTTCATCGAGTTGGAGATCGTGCCGCCGACGGTCGTGACCATCTGCTGCGCGATGCCGCTGGAGAGGAACACGACCTTGCTGCCCTCGCGCGGTGGGAACTCGTCGGACGAGCCGAAGTTGCCCTCGTGAACGTAGACCTGATCCGGGTCGCCGAAGAACGTGCCGTCGACCTGCGGACCGCCGTCGCAGTTGAGGCCCATGGCATGCCACGGGTCGTCGTCCTCGTCGTCGCAGACGGTCGGGTTGGGCGCAGAACAGCCCGAAACATCGCCTGCGTCCGGGTATGCGCCGAAGTCGAAGTTGATCGGTGGATCGAACGGCTCCTCAGAGGTCGCCCCAGGGTCACCGCTGGCATCGCCGGGGCTGCCCGTCGTGGAGCCTTGGCTCGTCGTGGTTTCACCGGCACCGGTCGAGCCGCCGGTCGAGCCGGCTGCGCCACCGGTCGGCGTGATTGTGGTCATCGCGTCGGCGCTGCCCGTGTCCGCGCCATCGCCCGCATCGCAGGCCGCAGCCCCCAACATCACGAGCACTCCAGCCCAACGTCCCCAGTCCCTCATGGTCCCTCAGCTTCCTCGAAACAGACGAACGGTGTCAATCCGACGGCCGTTTCGCTTCCTTCATGGCGGCGTCCGCGTGATCCTTCACCGCGCGTCTTAGACGTTCTCCCCGGCTCCATTTCCGCGCCAGAAAACGTGTGCTGGCGCTCATCCGCCGTGGGCATCGCTGGCCAAGTGGGCCATCATGCGGCCATGCAACGCCCTTCGGCAGGCCGACACTGCAAGATCCTCTGCACGCTCGGCCCCGCCAGCCACACGCCAGAGGTCATCGGCGCGCTCATCGACGCGGGCATGAACGCTGCGCGCCTGAATTTCTCGCATGGCAGCCATGAAGACCACGCGCGCACGTTCAAAACCGTGCGCCGCGAGGCCAGCCGCCGGACCACCCCCGTCGCGATCCTCGCCGACCTGCAGGGTCCGAAGCTGCGCGTCGGCAAAATCCCCGGCGATGGCTTCCAGCTGGCGCAAGGCAGCAAGCTGGCGATCAGCACCGACCCCAACGGCCCGGTCGAGCAAGAGGGTGAGCTCGCCAAGGTCACCACCACCTACGCGCAGCTCACCACGGATTGCGCCACGGGCGACCGCATCCTGCTCGACGACGGCAACATCGAGCTCACCGTCGGCGGGGCCGACGGCAACGTCTTGATGACCACGGTCGTCCAAGGCGGCCTGCTCTCGTCGAACAAAGGCATCAACATCCCCGGGCGCAAGCTCGCCGTCCCCGCCCTGACCGAGCGGGACGAGCGCGACCTCGAGTTTGCGCTCGAGCTCGGCGTCGACATCGTCGCCCTCTCCTTCGTCCGCAACCCCGAGGACCTCGAGAAGGCACGAGCCATCATGCGTGCCAAGGGTCGCGAGGTACCGCTCATCGCCAAGATCGAGAAGCCCGAGGCCGTGGAGCGCCTCGACGAGATCATCGCCTCGGCCGACGGGATCATGGTTGCCCGCGGCGACCTCGGCGTGGAGATGGGACCCGAGCAGGTCCCCATCATCCAGAAGCGGGCGATCGAGAAGTGCAACCGGCAGGGCAAGCTCGTCATCACGGCGACGCAGATGCTCGACTCGATGATCCGCAAGCCGCGACCGACCCGGGCCGAGGCGTCGGACGTCGCCAACGCGGTGCTCGACGGCAGCGACACCGTGATGCTCTCGGGCGAGACCGCGACCGGCGTCCACCCGGTGCTGGTCGTCCGCACGATGGACAAGATCATCCGCAGCACCGAGAACGCGCCCCGGAACTGGGACCGCCCGCGCGTCGACCTGAAGCTCGGGCACACGACCAACGCGATCGCGCTGGCGGCCGTCACTTCGGCGGAGAGCTGGCCCGAGACCAAAGGCATCTGCTGCTACACGGTCTCAGGCGGCATGGCCCGACTCGTCGCCGAGTACCGCCCGCGCGTGCCGATCATTGCGCTGACCTCGAAGCCGGATACCTACCAGGCGCTCGCGCTGTATTGGGGCGTGACGCCGCTGCTGTTCCACCCCAGCAGCGACGACGTCGAGACGATGCTGATCGACATGGACCAGGCCATCATCCGCCGCGAGCTCTTCGAGCCTGGTGCGCGGGTCATCGTGACGTTCGCGCACCCCATCCAGCGACGCCGCTCGGTGAACCTGCTCAAGCTCCACGAAGTCGGCAACAGCGTGAAGTCGCCGGAAAACTGAAAAAGGCTGTTGATCCGCAGAGCGGAGGGTGCTATCAACCGCCTCCCGCGCGAAGGTGGCGGAATTGGTAGACGCGCCAGACTAAGGATCTGGTGGGGTAACACCTGTGAGGGTTCGAGTCCCTCCCTTCGCACAACTCGAAACGTCAAGAGCCCGCTCGGCACCCGCCGCGCGGGCTTTTGCGTGTCCGTCTGCCTACGTGTTTCGGGCGTGGTGGCAGGACCGGACCGCAGCAGACGGGCTTTACGGGGCCGCAGGGTCACGGCAGCCCGACCTGCGTCCCCGATGGGCTATCCTGGCGTCGATGGGAGCGCGCCAGCCGACCACGCCCCGCGAGGCGCCCGCACGCGCTCCGACGGTCGTGGGCTTCTACGCGGCCCTCCTGCTCGGCGGCTTTTTCTGGCACGCCGTCTCGCAGGACAGCAACGACATCTGGCGGCTCGATCCCACCCAGGGCTGGGTCGCCCTGTTGTTGACCCCGCTGTGGGGTGTCGGCTTCGGCCTCGTCACGGTGCAAGTGTTCCGTGCGCTCGAGACCCGGATGCGATGGCTGAGCGAGCTGCACCGCGAGTTCAGCGGGATCTTCGGCCGGCCACGGCCACGAGAGCTGGTCCTGCTCGCGGCCGCGAGCGCGCTCGGTGAGGAGATTCTGTTCCGCGGCGCGATGCTCGACGCGTGGGGGCTGTGGATCAGCTCGGCGGTCTTCGCCCTGCTGCACATCCCCCGCTCCGCGACGCTGTGGCCGTGGACGCTGAGCTCGTTCGTCCTGGGCCTGGCGCTGGCGGCCATCACGCTGGCCACGGGCAACCTGGGCGCAGCGGTGGCCGCTCACTTCGTCATCAACCTGCTGAACATGGCGTACATCACCCGGCACCGGCCGCGTGTCCACGTCGGCGCCGTGCAGCCGCCACGCTGACCCGTTTTTTGGGCGGGTCCGAGGCCCGATCCATAGTGCCGCCATGGCGCTTTCCCGCCGCAGCATGCTGCGCACCCTGGGTACTGGTCTGGCCACCGCCTCCGTCTCCAGCCTGGTGTGGACCGGGCGGGCCCGCGCGTCGGACCTGGCGCTCTCGGACCGCATCGACCTGCTGTACAGCAACCAGTTCCACTTCAACGATCGCGGCGAGCCGCAGATCACCGTGGGTCTGATGACCGGCCAGCGCCGCGTCGAGCTGTCCGCCCCGCACGGGTTCGACATTCTGCCGTCCGGAGACGGCGGCACGCGCATCAAGGCGGGCAAGCGCCTGTCGGTCGAGCTGGGCAAGGCCACGCCGGCCAAGCAGACGTACACCCTCGTACTCGAGGAGCTCACGGGCAAGAACGCGGTGCGCCCCGACCCCGCCATGAAGCGCTGGGATGCCCGAGGGTTCTCGGCACACGACGACGAGGTCGGCACCGTGTTCGGCGTGGAAGGTCGCGTGCTCGACAACCGCCGCGTGCTCGTCACCAGCGGACGCTTTTCCTCCGAGCGGGTCGCGCTCGAGCATGCGCACCAAGCCAAGGTCGAACACGGCGCGGTCGGCAAGCTCCACCCGATCGTCCACCACCGCGGCGAAGGTCGCATGGTCGCAAAGGACCTCGACCACGACATCGAAATCGCCGCCGAGGGCGTGCTCTGGTTTGCGCCACGCGGCGGCGGGCCGGTCACGGTTCACGACGTCCTCCACGGGACGACGATGGGCAAAGGCTCCCGCGCCGACCGCCAGTACGCGGGCAACGTCTACGTCGCGATCGATCAGCACGGCAAGCTCTCGGTCGTGAACCTGGTGTCCGAGTCCGACCTGCTCGCTGGGCTGGTACCGGCGGAGATCTTCGCGAGCGCGCCCATGGAGTCGCTCAAGGCCCAGGCCGTCGCGGCGCGCGGCCAGCTCGTGACCAAGGTCGGCACGCGACACATCGCCGACCCGTTCTTGGTCTGCGCCGAGCAGCACTGCCAGGTCTACAAAGGGCACGGGCACGAGCACCCCCGCACGACCAAAGCGGTCGACCAGACGCTCGGCGTCGTCGCCATGCGGCCCTCCGAGACCCAGCTCGTCGACACGGTCTACTCCGCGAACAGCGGCGGGCACACCGAGCACAACGACGTCGTGTGGCCCGGCGCCGCCGACCCGCAGCTGCGCGGCAGGCCGGACCCCAAGCTCGGCAAAGCGTTCGCCGAGGGCATCACCGAGGCCAACATCGCAACGTTCCTCTCGTCGCCGCCGCAGACCTACAGCCGCCCGCCAAAGGAGAGCGCCCAGACGCCCTACCGCTGGACCGTGACCGTGGACCCAGCCTCGGTCGCCGGCAACCGCGGCGTGCCCAAGGACCTCGGACACGTCAAAGCCATGCGCGTGGCCGACCGCGGACGCAGCGGACGTGCCACCACGCTCGAGCTGGTCGGCACCAAGCGGACCGTGACCATTCGCGGCGAACTCCGTATCCGACGGGCGCTCGGCAGCCTCAAGAGTTCGATGTTCATCATCGAGCCCGCGCGCGACAAGTTCGGGCGCTTCGTGCTGCACGGCGGTGGCCACGGGCACGGCGTCGGCTTGTGCCAACACGGCGCCATGGGCATGGCCCGCAGCGGAAAGTCGTACGCGGACATCCTCGCGCACTACTACGCGGACTGCAGCGTCGTGAAGCTGTGGTGAGCGACCGGCTCAGCGCCGACGGACGCACTGCACGGCGGCCGCCGGCTCCATCGTGAGATAGAGATTCGAGGCGCCACTTCCCGCATTGACCGCGTACGCCTCGTCCTTCGCGTCCGTTCGATCCTTTGACCAGAAGGTGCCGCTGGTGGTCACGCGAGACCGCTTCAGCCGCGAGAGCTCGCGCCGGCCAGGCAGGCGCCATCCGCCGAGTCCGGCCACCTTGAGGCGGCGACACTTTGCGTTTGCTGCATCCCAGTCGACCTCGTCGGTGCCGGCCTTCGCGACCAGCAGGTTGTCGAGCGCACGAATCTTGCCGTCTCGCAGGGCTTGATCGACCCGCAGGGCCTCGGCGTCGACCGGCGGCGGCGGCACGGTCGACGTGACCGGTGCCGCCGGTGGCGCGGGCTTTGCCTCGGGCTCCACCTCGGGATCCGATTCGGGCTCGGGCGTTGGTTCGGACTCGGGCTTTGCCTCGGGCTCGGGCTTTGTCTCTTGCTCCGGCTCCACCTCGGGCTCGGGCTTCGCCTCCGGCTCGGGCTTCGCCTCCGGCTCGGGCTTCGCCTCCGGCGCGGGCTTCGCCTCCGGCGCGGGCTTTGCCTCCGGCCGGGGCGCGTTCTTGGGTGCCGCCGGGCTGTCGACGACCGCAGGCGCGCCCCGCTGACCGCCCGATGTCGGACCCCCGCGGGTCGCGGCGACGTAGGCCAAGCCGCCCAGGACGATTGCACCGGCGAGGCCGAACAGCAGCGCGGGGCTTCGACGCTTCGACCCGTCAGCCCCGGCCTTGGTCGGCACGGCGATCGTCGGCTCGTCTTCTTGCGGCGGCTCCCGACGACGCACGCGGAACTCGGTCGGCGTCAGCTCGGTCTGAAGCGTGTCGGGCACCGGGACGGCCCCGAGCGGGTCGGCGACCTTCACCCCGGCAAGGCTGCTGAGCAGCCCACCGGCATCGTCCTCAGGTTCAGCGGCCTCGGCCGCCTCAGCGGCCGCGAGGTCGTCATCGTCGATGACCTTTTGCCGGCTCGTAACGGCGTCATCGTCCGCGGGGCGTTCGACAGCAGGCTCGGGCTCGGGTTCATGACCGGTCTCGGGCTCGGGTTCATGAACAGGCTCGGGCTCGGGCTCACGAGCAGGCTCGGGCTCCGTCATGCCCAGCAGCGGCGCAGCATCCTTGATGCGTGCACCCAGCGGCTCACTCGACGCCGGCTCCTCGGGGGCCGGCGGCAGATCGATCGACGATGGCTCCGGAACGGGAGGCCTCGGTGCCGCGTAGGCGGCCTTGTCCTTGCGCCGGTCGAGCGCGGCCTCAGCCGCAAGCATCTCCTCGTGCAGCGCGCGGGCCAGGGCTTCGGCTTCGGCCTGCTTGGCGGCTGCCTCGGCCGCGGCCTTGGCTGCCGCCTCCGCATCCTCCGCCGACTCGACCGGCGCGTCGACATCGGGAATCGACTCGGCCGAAGCAGGCTCCCCGCGCGTCATCCCGGGCATCAGCACCACGTCTCGGGTCGGGACTCGGCCCGCGTCCGGATCGACGGATTGCGCGTCGTAGCGAGCGTCGGCGGCGTCGGCCAGGGCCGCCTCGACCGCCGGGAGCGCAGCGAGCGGGTCCTCGGTCAACTCGACGATCAGCAACCGGTGCTGCGGACCCTTGCGCGCGGAGAATAACCCCGAGAGTCGAAGCACGTGGGAGCGATCGAGCTCGTCGCTTTGGCAGACGACGAAGAGCGCCGGGCCGTCGATGCGATCGGTCGCGGCCGACAGCAGGCCGACGTCCGCGTCGACCCCTGCGACCACCTCGGGCGCACGGCCTTCGCGGTTGAGCGCATCGACCAGATGCACCAACGCAACTTCGTTCTCCTCCGCACACAGCAACAGCAGTGGCAGGTGGAACTGATCCTCGTCCTTCACTTTGGGGGGGCTCCGCGACCCGTGGGCCGCCTCGGCCAGAGTATGCCCGAGACCTGCCCATTGCGTAGCGCGGAATTCTCACCGATCGCTCCCCGGCCGGAGCGCCGCGTCCCCCGGGAAGCCGTGGCATAACCGCCCCATGACCGAATCCATCGAACGAATCGCGATTCTGGGCGCCGGGACGATGGGACACGGCATCGCGCACGTCTGCGCCGCAGCCGGCTACGCGACGACGCTGTTCGATCTCACTTCGGACGCCGTCGAGACCGGCCTGAAAAAAGTGCAGACCAACCTCGACAAGGGCATCGCTCGAGGGAAAGTCACGCAGGAGCAGAAAGACACCACGCTGGGCAACCTTCGGGGCTCCGCGGACTTCGACGACGCCGTCAACGGCGTCAACCTGGTGATCGAGGCGGTCCCCGAGAAGCTCGACCTCAAGCACGACGTGCTCGGGCGTGCCGCGGCCCTCGCAGCGCCCGGGGCGATCATGGGGACGAACACCAGCTCGCTCTCGATCGATGCGATCGCATCGGCATTGCCCGATCCCAGTCGCGTCATCGGCCTGCACTTCTTCAACCCGGTCCACATCATGAAGCTGCTCGAGATCATCGTCGGGCCCAAGACGGATCCCGCCGTCTACGAGATTGCCGCCGCGTTCGGTGAGCGGATCGGCAAGCAGACGATCAGGATCTCCGACGTCCCCGGCTTTGCCACCAGCCGGCTCGGCCTGGTCATCGGGCTCGAGGCGATTCGCATGGTCGAGCAAGGCGTGGGTAGCCCCGAGGACATCGACAAGG
>JBCCQM010000148.1:0-20312 GCA_039024335.1 Myxococcota bacterium | reverse complement strand
GCCATGGTGACGTTGCCCTTGGTCGTCTCGAACTTCACCTTATAGGTAGCAGGCGCCTCTTCGGTGGCCTTGGAGGGATCCATGAGCTGCGGGTTGGCCTCCGCAGCGTCGCCGGCTCCCGCCGCGGCGTCCTTCGTCTCGGCCGGGGCCTTCGCGTCCGCTTTGGCGTCCTTGCTCGGGGCCTTCGCGTCCGCCTTGGCCTCCGCTTTGGCGTCGTCTTTGGTCTCGGTCTTGCCGTCGCAGGCGCCCAGCGCCACCAGCAGGATCAATGCGAACCGCTTCATCGCGCCGGCATATACCACGGGGACCCAGGTCCCCCGTGAAGGAGCCTGGTAGGCTCCGCGACCCATGGACATCGAAGCCCTCGTCCTGCGGGTCGTCCGCGACGCCGTCGCTCGCTTCCGCTACCGAATGCCGATGCGAACCGCAGCGGTCGGCGCCAACGGTGCGGTCTTGTTCAGCGAGTTCACGCCCGCCCCGCTCGGAAGTCCGAAGGGGTCGATCACGCAGGAACATGTCACGGGCAAGATTCCCGACGCCGGGTTCGAGTCGCCGATCCACGTGATGATCACCGACGCAACGGGTCGGGCCACGGTGGCGGTGTTCAGGGGTGCCGGCGAGCCCGTCTTCCAAGACGATGTCCCCCAAGCCCCCTAATCGCCTCGATTCGAGGTTAGGAAACCGTGCCAAACATTCCGTTTTTACGCACTTTTTCGGCCTCGCTCCAAACCTAGCGAACGAGGCACCGAATGAAGGGGTGCCCCCGTTTTTTGCGGAACAAAGCCACATGAACCTACACGTGGTCCCGCGATGCACGACCGATTCACCGCGGCCCTCTCCCTGGCCCTGTTCACGCTTGCGGGCGGATGCGCCTCCGCCGAACTTCCCGAACCAGACGGCGGCGACGTCCCCGGGCTCGCGGCCTACGAGCGCGATTCGCCGGTCGTCGGCGACCTCTTCATCGAGGTCGAGCGGCCTGACGGATCCAGCGTTGCGCCGGACGCCGTGACGATCGTCGTCGACGGCGACGAGGTCACCGACGCCGTCTGCGTCGACAAAGAAGGCGGGGCCTGCGTGCTGTGGGTTGGCGACTTCGAAGCCTGGGAGCGCGTCACGGCCTGGGTGGACCTCTGTGGCCACCGGTTTGCGGGCCCGCTCTCGCTCGCCCCGGGAGGGATCTCCGACGAAGCCGGTCCAATGTCTGCGCAGGTCACCGTGGTCGCCGTGGACAGCGTTTGCGGGGCCCGTCGACACGTACCCTGAACAGGATTCCGCGTGCGACCTCACGTCGCGCAGGTCCAAGACGGGGCCAAAAACAACCCGGTTGCATCATTGCCACGGGGCAGATGCCGGCTATGGTCTGCCTCGTGCGAGGGGGCGCCGCCAAGGCCGCATCAGCTGAACCGGACTGTCTACAGTTCGGCGAATGTTTGTTGCAGCTTGCCGTAAACCGGTCAAGGTAGTGCCGCAGCTTTACGCGAAGTGCGTCTCTCGAGCTGAGGCGCGTTTCGCTCGGACGTTTCCCCGACCACAGGACTGAACAATGAAGTTTTACAAGAGTAGTGCATTCGCAATGATCTCCGTGCTCGCGCTCGCGGGCTGCCCGACCGACGATACGGCCGAGGACACCGACAGCGCCACCTCCGGCGCGGACACCACCGCCACCGACCCGGACACCACCGCCACCGACCCGGACACCACCGCCGACGGCACCGACACCGCTGACACCGACGACAGCGCTGACGGCACCGACACCGCCGACACCGACGACGACACCGATACCGCCGACACCGACGGTGCCACCGCGCAGGTTCGCGTCATCCACGGCTCGCCCGACGCACCCGCCGTCGACGTCTACGTCGAAGGTGACGAGACCCCGGTCATCGAAGGCCTCGCCTACGGCGACGCTTCGGCGTACCTCGAAGTGCCCGAGGGCGACTACGTCTTCGAGATCCGCGCCGCGGGCGAAGCTCCCGACACCGACCCCGTGTTCGCCACGGACGCGCTCACGCTCGCCGCCGGCGACAGCGTCTCGGCCATCGCCGCGGGCCTGCTCGCCGGTGACGGTGATGCGGCCTTCCGCGTCCTCGCCCTCGCTGACGGCTTCGGTGACGCAGCCGACGGCGCGCTCGCGCGCGTCGTCCACGCTGGTTCCGATGCGCCCACGGTCGGCATCGACATCGGCAACGATGGCGACGTCGAGCTCGAGGGCGTTGCTCGCTTCGCGGACTCCGGCCCCGAAGGCGTCGCGCTGACCGCCGATGAGCCCCTCCAGGTCGGCATCCGACTCGAAGACGGCACGTCCGTCACCGCGTTCAGCACCATTCCGATCCCGGCCGGTGCCGAGCTGTACGTGATCGCGACCGGTCTGCTCGCCGACCTGCCCCGCACCGAGACCGGTTTCTCGCTGCTGGCCGTCGGCCCCGATGGCGCCATCGGCTTCATCCAGCAGAACCCCCGCGTCTACGCGGTACACGCAAGCCCGAGCGCACCCAACGTCGACATCTGCGCCGGTGGAGCGCCGCTGCTCGAGAACGTTCAGTACGGGGCCATGGGCGGCATTCAGGTCCCGCCCGCAGCCTACGAGCTGGCCGTCCACGCCACGGGTGACGAGCCCTGCGCGGGTGAGCCCGCGGCCACGGTGATGACCCCGGCCCTCGTGCCCGGCGGCCAGACCCTCGCCGTCGCCATGGGTGAGCTCGATGCCCTCGCGGCCGGAAACGACCCGGACTTCTCGGTCCAGTTCTACGACGAGGCGTTCGCGCTCGACACCGACCCGGCGCAGGCTGGCATTCGCATCATTCACGCCGCGTCGGCGCCGAGCGTTGCGATTCAAGCACTCGCCACCGCCGACCAGGAAGACTTCCCGATCGACGAAGCGATCGTGTCGATGTTCGAGCACAACGGCGAGACCGGCGAGGTCGTTCTCGACGCGGTCCAGACCTTCATCGGCGTTGGCGTCGGTGCGGTGATGGGCGGCTCGATCAACGTCGCCGCCAGCTTCACGGTCGACGTGCCCGCCGGCCTTCGCGGTTGGGTCCTCGCCACCGGCGAGCTCGACGACGAGGCGGACAACGCCCCGTTCGGCCTGCACATCGTCGCAACCGGTGCTGGTCCCTGGGAGATCATCGGCCCCGTCGCGCCGAACCCCGGCTGATTACGCCCGGTTCGAGTCCCAAGCGGTCGGTCCCTCGGGGCCGGCCGTTTTTCGTTGGTTCGATCACTCGAGGTCCGCCCGCCACGGTCCGGCGGCCGGACGCACCCCAGATCGGGCCCCTCGCCCGCGGTGCGGAGCGCGGTACGCTGTGTGGGTGCCCTCCTCGACCACGACGCGCCGCGGCCGTCGGCTGCCGTGGTCGCGGGTGCTGCTGTCGCTGGGCGTCGGCGGACCCGCGCTCGCGATCGGGGGCGTGCCGCCAGAGCTGGTCGCGATGGCGTGCGTCCTGGTGGGCGCGCTGCTGTACCGGATCGCGCGCAAGGGCTCAGGGCCGATGCCCGTGCCGCGCGTGGCCCTCGCGCTGCTGTTCCTCGCCGGGTGGACGGCGCTGGCGGTCCTGCCCATCCCTGGGCTGCGCGCGCTGGTGGCCCCGGGTTTGGACAGCTGGATCACCGACGCAGCCGCGCTGGGCCCCGTCGAGCCGGTGGCGACGCTCTCCGTTCGCCCCGCCGACACCGGCCTCGAGGTCGCCCGGTTGCTCGCGCTCGCGGGCCTCGCACTCGCGGCTGCGCAGCTGTCCTGGCGCCTGGTCGCGGCCATCGTCTCGGCGACGGGTCTCGCGGTCACCGGCGTCGGCATCGTCCATGCGTTCCTCGGCGCGGACACGATCTACGGGGTCTATGCGCCCCTTCAGGCGAGCCTTGCCCCCCGCGCGGCCCTGCTCGGGCCGTTCGTGAACCCCAACCATCAGTCGGCCCTGCTGCTGCTCGGCACCTTTGCGACGGCAGCCCTCGCGGTAGACCAGCTCCACGGGTCTCGCATCGCCCGCGACGCCAGCAAGGTCGACGCCCGGCGTGACCGCGGCATCGCGGCGGCCTTCGCCATCACGCTGCTGGTGCCGGCCCTGCTCCTCTCCCTGTCTCGCGGGGCCATCCTCGCGTTTGCCTTCGTCGCGCCGTTTGGGGTGGCCGTCGCCCTGCGCGGCCACCCGGCCCCTCGATCGTCGACGAAGCCCCGCGTCCGCCGAGCCTGGACCCGCGCCGCCGCGGTTGGTGCGTTGGCGTGCCTGGTCGTGCTCGTGGGACGACACGGCGCCTGGGCAGAGCTGCAGACGCTCTTCGCCGACCCGTCGGGCGCCGCGGACCAGAAGTTCACGCCGGTCCTGGCCGCGCTCGGCTTGATCCGCGCGAGCCCGGTCCTCGGGACGGGACGCGGCACCGCATTGGACCTGGTCGGTGTTCAGGCCCCTGGCAGCGACCTCGTCTACACGCACATCGAGTCGGCCCCGGTCGCGGCGCTGGTGGAGTGGGGTCCGCTCGTCGGAACCCTGGCGGTCGGCCTGGTCGCGTTCGGATGGGTGGGCGCCTACCGGGCCGCAGGCGAAGGCCGCGACGGGCGTGCACGACGCCTGCTGCTGCTGGGTGTCGCCGCGGTGCTTCTGCACAGCGTGGTCGACTTCTCGCTCGAGTTCCTCGGCGTCGCGGCGCCGATGGTCGCGGTGATGGCCGCCGTCGCGCCGCACGGCTCGGCCAGCGTGCCGAGACGTCGCATGCGCACCGTCGCCCCGGTCGCTGGCCTCGTCGCGGCCCTCGCCGCCGGATGGCTGGCACCCAAAACGTGGGCTCGCGTCTCGAGCACCCCCGAAGCCCTGCCGCATCGCCCGCTCGATCCGCAGCTGCACGTGCACGCAGCTCGGGCCGCGCTCGAAGCGGCCGATCCAAGCCGCGCGCTCGGACACGCGACCTACGCGACCGAGGTCCAGCCCGGGTCCATCGATGCGTGGCTGCTCCGCGCGGCCGCGCTCGATCGTCTCGGCGAGCCCGACGCGGCCAACGAGGCGGTCCGCAGCGGCCTCGACCGCGTCCGCGCCCCCTGCCCGCCCGCGCTCGTCGACTACCTGCAGGCGCGCTTCGTCGATCCTCAGGCGGCCGGCGTGGTGTCGCCCACCCGTGAGCACGCGTGGCGAGCCGTGGTCCAGGGCTTGCGCAGCGGCGGCGCGCTCGACCATGCAGATGCGCTCGCGGCCGCCCGCACCCTGAGCCACCCCGACGACCCCAGGCCCCTGCTCGTCCGCAGCCAGCTTGCGCTGCAGCAGGACCGCCCCGGACTCGGCCTCCACTTCGCCCGCCTGGCGGGCGCCACGGACCCGGCCTCGGCCGATGTCCAGCTCGCGCTGGCCCGCGCGACCGCGGCGCGATTCGGCGTGCCCGAGGCGCTGGCGTCCCTGGACGACGCCCCGCGCGAACGCATGGAGCCCAAGGCCGTCGAGCGGCTCGACGAGCTTCGCGTTCAGCTGCTCACCCAGCTGGGCACGCCGCAGGCCCTCGCGACCGCCGCTTCCCTGGCCGAAGCGCTGCTGCTGCGAAGCGACAGCGATGCCGAGGCGTCCCGTCGCCGAGCCTTGCGCCGCGCCGTCCACGACGCGACGCGATGAGGCACATCGCCCCGCGAACCCAGACCCGCCGCGCTTGGCCCCGCGGCTCGGACGTGCTTCGATCGAGGGCGTGATGCGTGGCGTAGCGACTGCAGCCCTGGTTCTCGCGCTGGCCGGATGCGACCTGCAGGACGCACCCTCGCCGCAGCCGCCCGTGGCCACCGCGCCTGCGCCTGCCGCTCCGGCAGCCGAGCAGACGAGCCCCGGTCCCTGCGGGTCGCGAACCGAAGCCCCCGGCGGCGTCACGACGACGGCCCACACCTACGATGGGGGCCGACGCGTCCGCACGGTTCGCAGCAGTCCTGCCGGACAGACCCAGACGCTGTGGTCCTACGACGCCCAGGGTCGCCGCAGGAAAGAAGTGACCATCGACGGCGCGAGCGTCTCGGCCACGACATTTCACTACGAAGGCGGCCTGCTTCTGCGCACCGAGGTCGACGACGACGGCGCTGGACACGTCGTCGAGCGTCGCCTGCGGACCTACGACGACGGCAAGCTCGTGGAGCGCACCGTGGAGCGCCTGCGCGGCGACGGGTTCGCGGTGGAGGAGACCCACGCGCTGCACTACGACCAGCGCGGCCGCTTCGTCTACGAGCTCGAGAGCAAGACGCCGGCCGACGGACCCACCACTGTCCGCAGCATCACGGTCGACGTCGACGACGACGGCCGCGTGCAGGCCCGCCGCATCGACGAGGGCATGACCGGCACCTTTGAGCGGATTTCGTTGTTCTCGTACGACAGCGGAGGTCGACTCTCGACCTTGACCCGCATGGACGGCGAAGCGGTGGCCGAGGTCAGCCGCCACGGCTACGACGCTGCCGGCCGGCTCGTCCGGACCAGCATCGAAGACGGCAACGGGGCGGTGCACACCACCACCACGTACGACTTCAGCTGTTGGGAGTGAGCTCGATCTGGCGAATGCGGACGCCCGCCTCGCCGAACATACCGGTGCTCATGCCGAAGTCGTCCTGCCAGCGCTCGGGGATGGTGAGTCCTGCGGGGTAGATGACCTCGTCCACGCCCGCCTGGATCAGCGAGCGGGCGCAGCGGGTGCATGGCGGCCACGTGACGTACGCGCGGCAGCCCTTGAGCGACACGCCGATCCGCGCCGCGTGCATGATCGCGTTCTCCTCCGCGTGGCAGATCAGCGGGTACTTCAGCTCGCGGTTGGTCAGGCGATCGTCGGAGTCGTCGATACCGCGCGGAAAGCCGTTGAACCCGGTGCTTCGGATCTCGCGGTCGGGGCCCACCACCACGCAGCCGACCTTGGTCGAGGGGTCCTTGCTCCACTGCGAGATGTGGAAGGCGAGCTCGAGAAAGCGGACATCCCACTTGGAGGAGGGCACGGGGCGAGAGTACGCCCCCCGTGCACATCCGCAAGAGGTCCGCGAGGGCCAGCGCCCCTACAGACAGTCCCCGTCGAACTCGTCGGCGCCGATGCTCCACGGCTCGGTGCGCGGCTCGGCGTCGATATCGGTGCCGAGAACGACGTCATCCTCGAACGCCAGCCCGCCGCGCGCAACGGCGCACAGGGTGGAGCCGTCGCCTTCCAGGTGGCCGTCGACCAGCGGGTCCGTCACGCCGGAGGGCTCGGCGATGTTGTCCGCGGCGTCCGCGAGCGCCGACTCCAGCTCGGCGATCGATCCGTAGGGGATCCCGGCGCTGTACAGGTTGCTGCAGCCGAGGTTGTTGTTGCGGACCGTGCCCGCGTCGATTCCCCCCACGCCGTTGAAGCACCACGCGGTCTCCGACAGGGAGATGAAGTTGTTGTTGTCGAGGTTCGCGGGCGCAGCCGTGCCCGCCGCAATCACGTGAAAGCCACCGGGCGCGCCGTCGAGCACGCTGGTGTTGCCGATGATCGCGGTGCTGCTGCCGGTCATTTCGATCACCCGACCCGCGCCGCCTTCGCCCGCTTCGGCGACGATGACGTTGCTCGAGACGACGCCGGCGGCATCGGTGAGCAGCACGGCTCGGTTGTTCGTGCCCTCGCCCGAGCGGATCCGGTTGCCGTGGACCTGGGGCGCGCCGCCAACGGCCCGCACCGCAAACGCGGGCTGCCCCGGCGCCGACGCCACCCCGTCGATCTCGTTCTCGAGGAGCAGCGCGCCGGAGTCTTCGAAGAAGGCCGCCGTCGAAAACGCCTGACCGCTGCCGAGCAGGATGTTGCCGCGCAGGGTCGCGTCGCCCTGCAGGACGACCGCCGCTGCGTTCGCAATCGGGGCCGCCTCGACCGTGAAGCCCTCGAAGGTGGTGTTGCCGGCCACGCCGTCGGGCACGAGCACGGCGCGATGCGGGTTGGCCTGCGAGAAGCCTGCCGCCATCGTCGCGGTGTCGACGACGCGCGCGACGTGGGTCGCCGGATCCCAGTCGTCCCAGTCTGACGCCGAGAAGCCGCCGCGCATCGAGACGCCGCCCACGAGGTCCAGCGCGGCGTTGTCGTCGGAGTTCACCGAGTAATAGCCCGCGGCGACGTAGACCCAGCCCAGCTCGAGTTCGACCGCGAGCGCGATGCCCTGCCCCAGCGTGCGCACCGGCTCCTCGCGCGTGCCCGCGTTCGAGTCGGCCCCCTCGGCGATGCTCACGTAGACCCCTTCGCGCATGGGCGGCACGCCACCGGTACTCCCGCCGTCGCCGCCGCTGCCGCCGCCGGGCCCCGTGCTGCCGCCGGCGTCGGTGGGATCGGAGTCGGAGCTCCCGCCCCCGGTGCTGTCGTCCCCCACGCTGGGATCCTCGGAGCCGCCGTCGACCTCACCAGCGCCGCTGGAGCCGAAGCCATCGGTGACGCCTCCGCTCGCGGTCGCGGGCGCGTCCGTGTCCGCGCCCACCGTGCCGTCGTCGCTGCACGCCGCCGCGCCGATCACCGACGCCATCAAGACAAGCTTTCGCATGCACGCGATGATACGGCCGTTCAGCCCTGGCCGTCGGGCTCGATGCCCAGGCTCTTCAGCCAGGCGTCGAGCGCCGCCTGCTCCGCCGGCTTGCCCGCGAGATCGGGCCGCGCGGACTGGGCCAACGCGATCGCCTCCACACGTCGTCCGGCGCGGCCGACGAGCGCCTGCGCCTGCGCAAAGCGACCCACCGCGACGACGTCGCTGTAGCCGCCATGCTCGACCAAGGCTTCCACCGCCGGACGCAGCACGGTCCGAGCGTCGGCGAGCCGCCCCGACTCCACCAGCGCGCGCCCGTAGTGGACGGCCGCATCGTGTCGCAGGGGGTCGTCGACGGGCCGATGCGTCTGGGCCTCGTGGAACGCCGCCTCGTACACGCGCCTGGCCTCGTCGAGACGACCCAGCTGCCGGACGGCATCGCCCCGGTTGATCCCGTTGAGAATTCGGTACGGGTGGCCCACCTCCAGCGCCGTTTCGTAGATGGCTCGGCTGCGCTCGTGCTCCATCAAACCGGCCTCGCCCTGCCCCTGCCGAACGAGCAGCCGACCGAGCGCCTCCCGACGGTCGGCCGTCTTGCGATGATCGGGCCCAAACGACTCGATGGTGATCTCGAGCGCACGGCGGGTCGCCGCGGACGCCTCGTCGTACCGCTCGAGGTTCTTGAGCGTGATGCCGAGGTTCACGTAGGCCACGCCAACGTTGGGATGGTTGCGGCCCAGCGCTCCTTCCAGGGCGTCGATCGCGACGCGATAGGCCGCGGCAGCCTCCTCGTTGCGACCGGCCCGGCCGAGCCCCGAGGCTCGCGCGCTCTGGGCGACCGCGACGTTGGGGTGCGAGGCACCCAGCGCGTCGCTCCACAGGGCGACCGTCTGGTCGTAGTGCGCCAGCGCCTCGTCCGTCCTGCCCTCGGTCCGTCTCATGTCGCCATAGCGCTTGTGCACGACGCCCAGAGAAAAGCCATCGTCCGCGGGCGCGACCTGCAGTGCCTGATCGAAGATCCGCGCCGCGGTGTCGTAGTCCCCCTTGCGCTCGTGAAGGCCGGCCTCGTTCGACAGCAGGTGGTCTCGGCGGCCCTCGCCGCCGGCCTTGTCGAGAGCCGCGCGGGCGTGTTGCGCCCACAGCAAGCCTTCGTCGTGCTGCTCGAGTCGAGCACCGACGATCCACACCAACCGAATCGCCGCTTCGGCCGCGACCGGGTACAGCTCGGCCGCGTTGCTTTTGAAGTACGCCTGCTCGATGCGGGTGGAGGCTTCCTCGATCTTTCCCACCGTCTCGAACGCGCGTCCCAGCGCGAGCAGGGCTTCGGCCTCGACCGCCCCGAACGTCGTCGCTTCTGCCGCAGCCTGCGCCGCTTCCGCGACCGGGAGCGCGTCCTTGAACCGCCCCGCCTGCAGCAACGCCTTCGCCTCGTCGACCTGCGCACGGGCGGCCGCCACCGCGTCCCGCACCTGCGGGTCATCGGGCTGCGGCATGTCCTGCGCAAGCGCAGAGGCCTCGATGCACCGCGCCGGGTCCAAAAGCGCCGCAGCGGCACGCGAGGCTCGGTCGACGACCCCCGGCGACGTGGTGCCGTCGGCCGGCGTGGTCCATGCGGTGACCAGCGCCGCCGTCTGCGTCTTGTGACGCTGCAGGCACTGCATCGAGCGCTGCTGCATCGCCGCGCTGTCTCCCGCCGCGCAGGCGGTGTTCCACGCCTGCGACCACCCCTGCGCCACGGACTGCATCCGACCCTCGACCCGAGACCAGGCTTCGGCGGGCGCACGGTGCCCCGAGTTCTCGAAGCGCGCCTGCACGGAGGCCGCCACCGCGTCGTCCCACGCGAACGCGGGCGGCTCACACAGCGCTGCGCTCGAGGGCGTCGCCATGCTCCACGCCGCCACGCCCACGCCGAGCAGACCCACGGCAACGCCGACCGCGAGCCCCCGTCGGCGTGCCGCCATGCCCGAGCGCAGCGCCGCGAGCACCGCGTCCATCGAGGCGTAGCGTTCCGCCGGCTCCACCGCCAGGCCCCGATCGAGCAGCCGGTCGAGCCAGCGCGGCACCGAGACCCCCTCGGGCCGATTCGGCGGCTTGCGGCTCTTGAGCATCGCCACCTCGAGCAGCGAGCGACCGCGCCACGGCAGGACCCCGTACGCCGCCTGAAACAGCGCGGTGCAGTACGCGAACACGTCGGTGCGCTCGTCCGCGTCCTCGCCTTCGAACTGCTCCGGGGCCATGTAGGCCGGCGTGCCGGCGAGGCGCATCCCGACGTCGCTGCCGTGCGTGCGACCAAGCCCCCCGTCGCCCTGGTCCGTGGTCACGCCCACGTCGCGCTCGTCCGCGGTGTCTTCTGCGCCAGCGGCCGCATCTTGGGTGGAGAGCGCCGCCTCGTCGGGCAGCATCGCCGCGCCGGCGCGCAGCCTCGCGATGCCGAAGTCGCTCACCTTCGCCCGGCCGCGGGCGTCGATCAGCACGTTGGCGGGCTTGAAGTCCCCGTGGATCAGCGAGGCCCGGTGCGCCGCCGCGAGCCCCTCACCGGCCTGCACGAACAGCGCAAGAGCGTCCTTGAGACTGCGGCGCGCGTCGGCCCCCGGCGCCCGGTGGCGTCGAATCCAGCCCGCCAGATCCCCGCCCTCGACGAACTCCATCGCGAGGTACCCGACGCCTTCGTGCTCGCCGACGTCGTAGACGGTGACCACTTCGGGATCGGAGAGCCGCGCAAGCATTCGCGCCTCGCGAACGAGTCGCGGCCACCCGGGGTCCAGCGTGGGGTTCGGCCCGGCCGCCGTCCGCTGGAGCAGCTTCAGCGCCACCTTGCGGTCCAGCTTGGCGTCGAACGCCGCGTACACGGCTCCCGCACCGCCTTCGCCGATCTTTTCCACCACGAGGTAACGACCCAGCCGCGTGCCGGGCGTGAGCCCGTCTCCAACCGCCGTCGCCTGCGGCTGCGTGGTGGGGTCCAGCGGGACCGTCGGCGTGGGCGGCGTGCTCACCAGCCCACAGTATCGCCCGTGCGGCGGCGGCTGTCAGTCCCCGATGCAGGGACCCGCGCCCAGATCGACGCCGGTGAACTGGCGCAGCTCGTCGAGGTTCTCCGCGCGCAGCGCCTCGGCGCGATACTCCCCGTCGGAGATCCCCAGGTTGGGATGCGCGTCGCCAACCTCCTCGAAGAAGAAGTGCGCCCGCTGCCACAGCAGCTGCACCGCCTCCACGTAGACCGGCTGCGACTGGGCCCAGGCGTAGTAGTCCGGATACTGCGTGCGAGCGCGCCGCAGGTACGTCTGTACGAAGACCAGCATCGCCGCCGTGCCGTCGCGCAGCGACACCCCGCCCGGATAGAACTCGCCGAACGAGGCCATCGCGGGCACCTCGTTCACGTACGCGCAGGTCTCGTCGAGCAGCTCGTTGAAGCCACGCGCGCCTTGGTCCCCGGTCAGGTACGTGTCGGCGTAGATGCTCGCGGCCAACGCGGGCGGGAGGTCGCCGAGGATCTCCGCGCGCGCAAAGCCCTGCCCCGGCGGCAGGTACAGCACCAGGTCCTCGCGCATGTACAGCGAGGCCTGCTCGCCCACGTCGATCGCGTGATAGGCGTTGAACAGGTGGGTCTGCTCGTGCACGAGCGTGTCCAGCCAGCCGACCATGCCGGCCCAGTCGAAGGGGTCGCTGAACTGGTCGAAGTACGGGTCGTCCCGCCGCTCGTCGAGCAGGTAGGCGCCCGCGGGATAGCGGCGCTGCATCGCCTCGATCAGGGTGTCTTTCCACGCCCCGGTGCCGTACGCGGCCACGAGATCGTCGATGGGGGCGTCCGGGTCGAGCGGCTCCCAGTAGCAGCCTGGTTCCCCGCCGCCGGTTTCATCCCCCGCCGACGGATCGGTGCCGGTCGGGTCGCCGCCCTCGTCGTCCGATCCGCCACCGGTGCTGACCTCGCCGCTGGGGTCGTCGGTCGGGTCCGACGGGTCCCCAGACGCCCCGCCCGTGCCCGCGTCGGTCTCGTCATCCTCGGCGCCCGACATGCCTGCAGAGGACATGAACGGCACCGCCGGCTCGAAGGGATCCTCGCTGCACCCGACGGCCAACGACGCCACGGCGACCACCATCCACCACTTCCCCATACCCGCAGCGTACGGGCACCTGGGGGCAATGGCCCGCACTTTTTCACACTTTCGACGCGACGTGCCGCCTTCGCAAGCCGGCCCACGCAAGAAGCATCAGCGCCAGTACAGGCTGCGATCCGCCATACCCCGGCTGCACCGAACACCCGCCGTCGTCGTCCAGCGCCGCGTCGGCGGGTGCGTCCGGCTCGGGCTCGATGCCCCCGGTCATCTCGCCGCCGGTCGCCTCATCGGGCCCGGTCGAGCCGCTGGGGTCGTCCGGCACGGCGTCGTAGCTGGCTTCGATGTCGAAGACGCGGGTGAGGTGCAGGCCCTGGTTGAAAAAGGCGACGTAGACCGGGGCGCCCGGCGTGACGTCCAGCTCGAAGCGGCCGTCGTTGACGCTGGGCAGATGCTGGTCCGGTGCGGCGTCGACGAGGGTGCGGCCGTCGTCCCCGACCGCGTACGAGAACGCCGTCGGCTCGCCCTCGCGCACCAGGACGTGAACGTCGCCGACCGGCTCCCAGCCTGCCTGCGGCGTCACGAAGACTTCGTAGGTCACGGTCAGCCGGTTCGCGTCCTCGGGGACGTCGAAGCGCAGCTGCAGCGCGGGCGGGCGCATCGGCTCGTAGCGCCCGCCGGAGCCAAACGGGGGCCACAGCCACAGCGGTCCCTCGAAGGCTTCGGCATCGGCCGCCCGCGTGCAGTCGAGCAGGTTGTGCCGCTGAAGGGCCGCCCGAAGCACCGCCGCCGCGTCATCGCCCAGCTCGGCCGCGACGGTCGCTTCGAACGCGGCCGAGGCCTCCTCGAACGTGGCGTCCTCGTCGAGCAGCAGCAGCGCGTCGATGATGGGCGTGACCAGGTCGTCGCCGAGCTCGAGGTGGGCCTCCCACAGGGCGCCCGTCATCGGCTCGGCGTCGAAGTGCAGCTGGCCGACGAGCGCCTCGGGGCACCGACGGTCGTTGGCCGCAGAGCGCATCGTGCCGCCCTCGTACGCGCGCACGTACTCGGCGTGGTCGGGGTCGCCGCTGATCACCGCGGCCACGAAGTCGGCGACGGACTCGTTGAGCGCGCCCGCGTCTTCGACCACGCCGTCGGCCCGCTGGCGCCGCACGCCGAGCACCCGGTCGGCGCCCATCTGCGCGTCGACGGTGCCGTGGGTCATCTCGTGCAGCACGACGTCGGCGTCGTAGCCCCAGTCCGCCTCCCGCCCCTGCCCGTAGAACGTCAGGATGCTGCAGTCGCCCGTGTAGCCCGCGTTCGGGACCAGGATGACGTCGTCGCCGGTGAAGCCGCGGTAATTGGCGACGAGCTGGCCGACCTCGCCGTCCTGCACGCACGGGGGCAGCGGCAGGCCGTGCTCCGCCGCGAACGCGGCCCAGCGATCGGTGTGCACGAAGATCGACGCCGCCGCGAACGGGTCGTCTTGGGCGCGGTGGTCCTCGTCCGAAGCCGGGGCGTCGAACACGAAGTCGCCGGCCTCGGAGGGGTCGATCGGTCGCAGCGCGCAGGCTGCCGGCGCCCCGGGGTCCCCGCACTGCATCGCCGCAAAGCGGTCGTCGGCCAGCGACGCGGGCGGATCGGCCAGCGTGGACAGGTCGAACCGCTCCGGCATCGCGTCCAGCAGCGGGTTGCGCGGATAGGCCTGCGCTTCGACGCGACGGGTGCGGTCGGGCCCGACGTGAACCGAGCCGGAGCCGTCGTCGACCCACACCACCGGGTGCGCGAGGGTGAGCGGGTCGACGCCGGTGTCGACGAACCACCGCACGGCGCCGGTCCGCGGGTCGTGCCGCCCCTGCACGCGGGCGTCGACCGCGACGCGATGGCCCGCCAGGCGTGCGAGCGATCGAACGTCGTCGGGGCTGCGCGTCGGCGCGACCCAGTGCGCGGCCAGCAGGGAGGGGGCGCGTCGGGTTTGCGTGACCACCCCGTCGCGGATCAGCCATCGCGCCGGCCGCCCGATCGGCAGCCCGGTGGGCGCGACGGGCTGGGCCTCGCGGATCTCGGCGCCGCCGCGGCGGACCAGGCTGCGGGGCTGGGCGGTGACGCCCGTGGGCAGCGCGGCCGACCAGCTTTGCACCACGGCGTCGACCGAAGCCTCGCCGGAGACCGAGACCGGCGCGGCAAGCATCCACGCCCACGTCAGCACCGCGTGCAGCACCTCTGCAGTCTCCGCGACGCAGCGGCGTACGTCGAGTGACATGGACGCTGCACCCCGCCCTGGCCTACGCTTGTGCAGTGAGCTGGATGTGGTTCTCGACGGTGCTCGTAGGCTCGTTCGCGGTCTCGCTCGCCATTCGCGGGGTCCGAGACCGGGTTCACAACCGCGCGACGTCCCTCGCCGAGACCCCGCGAGGCCTCGCGCTGACCACCCATCGCGCCACCTTCGTGTTCGACCAGGGCGCGCGCAAGGTCTGGCTGGAGCGAGACGGCGTCGCACCCGCCCACATACCGCTGGACTCGGTCCGCGGCGTCCAGGTCCGCGTGGGATACCGTGACGCCGGCGTCGAGGAGATGCTGCTCGAGGGCTTCAACCTCAGCGACTTTCACCGCGACTACCGCGACCACCGCATGTCGTGGTCGGTGGTCATGAACACGCAGCACGGCCCCGTCACCGTCGCCGCGCTCTCGCAGTACAAGAAGCGCGACCTCTTCGACGTGATGACCGGGGCCATGCACGCCATCTTGAGCAGCATGGGCCTGTACCAGCGCGGCGAGGCGGTGGCCTCACGCATCGAGGGCGAGACCATCGCCGGCCTGCGCTCGATGGGCCTCAACATTCGCGGCGGCTACGAGCACCTGGCGGCTCGCGGCGCGCTCGAGGGAAGCCCGCTCCCGTGTGAAGCTGACCTGGAGATGGCGAAGGCGATGCGGCCCCCGGCGCCCGTCGCCCCGATCGAGATCCCGCAGGCGCCCGCCCAAAGCACCGGACCGGGATGGCCCAGCGCCAGCGGTCGCTGAGCGACGATGCGTCGTCAGGTCTCGGCTTCGAGATCGAGCGAGACCGAGTTGATGCAGAAGCGCTGCCCCGTCGGCTGTGGGCCGTCGGGAAACACGTGCCCGAGGTGGCTGCCACACGAGGCACACAGCACCTCGGTGCGGATCATGCCGTGGGTCATGTCGGTCTTCGTGGTGACCGCGCTCTTGTCGAGGGCCTCGTAGAAGCTGGGCCAGCCCGAGCCAGAGTCGTACTTGGTCTTGCTGTCGAACAGCTTCGACCCGCACGCGGCACAGCTGTAGGTGCCCGGGGTCTTCTCGTTCCAGTACTTGCCGGTGAAGGCCCGCTCGGTGCCCTTGTTGCGCAGGACGTGGTACTGCTCGGGCGTGAGCTTCTCTTTCCACTGCGCGTCGGTGAGGGTCTTCTCGTCCGTCATGACCGCAAGATAGGTCGCCGCGGAGCAAAGGAAAGATGTCGGGCGCGCAAGCGGGCACAACGCGGACGCAGCAGCGGCTGCGAGCCTGGGACCGAGCACACTGGGCCGACTGGGTCGTACCCGCGGTCGCGGCGTCTTTGTGGGGGCTGCTGCTCGCGTCCTCGGCCGACGCGAGCCTGGCCACGCGGCGCGGCCTCGTCTTCGTGGGGGGGCCCGTGCTGCTGCTCGCCGGGCTGCACGCGCGGATCACCGGCTACCTGCACGCCCCCTCCCGGGCGCAGCTGCTCGTCCTGCCCCTCACGCCCGCCGCGCACTTCGCCGCGGCCCGGGCCCGTCACGTGCGCGGCCTGGCCCTGACGCTTGCGCTGGGGACCACGGCGGTCGTGCTGGGCGTGTTGCCCTCGTCCGCCTCGGGAACGATCGCCGCGGGCCTGGTGCTCGACTGGGTCGTGCTCGCGGTCCTCGCCGCCCTGCTCGAGCCCATGATCCCGGCCGTGAGCGCGGCCTGGGGTCGACGCTTTCCCGAGGGCTCGTGGGGCGCGGACATGCAGCAGCGCGCTGGTGGAGGCTGGACGCTGCCCGAGACCGTGGTGCATCTGTACGCACCCGCCGGAGGGATCGGCGTCGCGGCGGCGGTGGCGATGCCGCTGCAGCTGGCGATCGACCTGACGATCGATGGGGCCATCGACGGCGGCGCGGCGCCCAGCGGGCTGTGGGGCTTCGGTGCCGCCGCCGTGGTGCTGGGGCTGATCGCCTGGGTCGCCGCGCCCAAGGTCTACGCGCGCGGCGTGTTCGAAGCGGTGCCGTTCGTCGCCGAAGCGACCCGCACCCTGGCCGGCCCGCCGATCCCCGAGTCGACCCCAGCCGCCATCGCGCGCCTGCGGGACCCGGTGCTGCGCCTGCTCGTCCTCTCGTTTTGGCGCGAGACGCCTGCGCCCACCGTCCGCCTGCTCGCCGTGCTCGCTGCGACCGCGCTCGTCGGCTTTGCGGGTGAGCTCGGTGCCGCCCACGTGGCGGTGTGGGTCGCCGCGTGCCTGGTGTGGTGCGTGCCGGCCACCACGCTCTCGCGCAGCCGACCGCAGCGGGCCCGCATGCTGTCCACGCTTCCGCTCCCCGCCGCCCAGCGAGACGGCCGTCACCCCCGCGCCACCGCGCTGCTGGCCGCCCCGGTCGCCCTGGGGGCGCTGGTCGTCCTCACCCGCCTCGTCACCGCCGCTTGACCATGTCCGAACCTCTGACCGCCACCGGCGTCACCAAGCGCTACGGAAGCCACACCGTCCTGCATGACGTCGACCTCACGGTCGCGCCCGGGGAGCTCGTGCTCTTGCTCGGACCCAACGGCGTGGGCAAGTCGACCCTGCTCGGCTGCGTCTGCGGCACCGTCATCCCCGACAGCGGCCGCATCGCGATCGGGGGCCACGATCTGCGCGATGCCCCCCTGCCCGCCCGCGCGGCCCTTCGCGCGCTGCCGCAGGAGGTCGAAGTCCCGGCGGGACTCACCGGCGAGGAGCTGCTGCAGTTCTACGCCGACGTGCACGGCGACGCCGCGGGCATGGAGCGCGCGCGCGCGGCCACCCAAATCCACGACGCCCTGCCCCGCCTGGCCAGCACGTACTCGGTCGGCATGCGGCGCAGGCTCGCGTTCGGCGGCCTGCTGCTAGGCTCCGCGTCGCTGTACGTCCTCGACGAGCCCTTCGCGGGGGTCGACCGAGACGGCCGCGGCCGCATGCTCGACGTGTTGCGTGGCCTGCTCGACGGCGACGCGGGGCTGCTGCTCGCCGTTCACGACCGCGACCTCGCCGACCTCGAGGCGCTGCATCCCCGTCAGGTCGTCCTGCGTCCGGCCGCGGTGGAGGCCGAAGCATGAAGATCGGGATCTTCGGCGCCGGCGCGATCGGAGCCTCGCTGGGCGTTCGGCTGTCCGCCGCGGGCCTGCCCGTCGCCATGGTCGCGCGTCCCAGCCTCGTGCAGGTCGCCGATGGCCTCGTCAGCCACGGGCTCGACGGCACCGCCTATCGTCCCGCCGACGACCTCGTCGTCGACGAAGACCCCGCGATCCTTCGCGACGTGGACCTGTGCCTGCTGACCGTGAAGTCGCGGCACACCGACGACGCTGCCCAGACCCTGCGCGACGTGCTGCCGCCGCGCGCAGCCGTGCTCTCGCTGCAAAACGGCCTGCGCAACCCGATCCGTCTGCGAAGCACGCTGGAGCAGCCGGTCGCCGGCGGCATGGTCAGCTACAACGTGGTCCGGCCCGAGTCGGCCGTGTTCCAGCAGGCGACCAAGGGCCCCATCCTGCTCGGGCGACTCTCCGGTCGCGTCGCGGACCACGTGACGCGGCTGGCCGATGCCGCCGCCCGCGTGGGCATCGGGGTCGACGTTCGCGACGACATCGACGACGTCATGGCCGGCAAGCTGCTGCTCAACCTCAACAACGGGGTGTGTGCCGTCAGCGGAGCCACCATCGCCGAGTCGCTTCGCAGCCGGACGCTGCGGCGCTGCTTCGCGGCGCTCATGCTCGAGGGTCTGAGCGTCCTGCGGGCCAGCGGCCTCAAGCCGCGCTCGATCGTCGGCCTGCCGCCGGGCGCCATCGCGCGAATGCTCTCCTTGCCCGACGCGATCGTGCTGCGCGTCGCCAAGAGCCTGGTCGCGGTCGACCCCGCCGCCAAGTCGAGCACGCTGCAGGACCTCGAGGCGGGCAAGCCCACCGAGATCGACGACCTCTGCGGCGAAATCGTGCTGCGCGCCCGAGAGGCCGGGGTCGAAGCCCCCGCCAACGCCGCGGTCACCGACGCCGTGCATCAGCTCGAGGGCAGCACGCCGCCGGCGTTCTGGGACCCGCTGCGACTGCTCACCGCCGTCCGGGGCGGCTGAGCACGCCGCGCGTTGGCTCAGTAGCCGATGATCGCGTCGATGCGGCGGCCTTCACCGAGCTTGGCACGACCGCCGAGGGCCTCGAGCTCGATGAGGAAGAGGCAGCCCAGCACCGATGCGCCCACGCGCTCGACCAGCGCGCACGCGGCCGAAGCCGTGCCTCCGGTGGCGAGCAGGTCGTCGACGACCAGCACCTTCTGGCCCGCGGCGAGGTCGTCGGCGTGGACCTGCAGCGCGTCTTCGCCGTACTCGAGGGCATAGCGCTCCTCCAGCACCGTACGCGGCAGCTTGCCGGGCTTGCGCACCGGGACGAAGCCCACGCCGAGCATCGTCGCCAGCGGCATGCCGAACAGGAAGCCGCGCGACTCGATGCCCACGATGACGTCGATGTCGGCAACGACGTCGGCCACGGCGTGCAGGTGCAGCGCCAGCGCCTTTTCCAGCACGGTCGGCTGCGCCAGCACCGGGGTGATGTCGCGGAACAAGATGCCCTCCTTGGGGAAGTCGGGCACGGCCGCGATGGCATCGCGCACGGCAGTGAGATGGGCGTCGGCGACGTCGGGGTCGAGGCGGTAGTTCATCGTTCGTCCTTGGAAATCAAGCGTCGAGCAGTCGCTGGGCGACGGCTGGGTCGGCGCCGGTGATGTCGAGTTCGAGCGGGGTCACGGCGACCGTGCCGTGCGTGACCGCGTAGGTGTCGTCTCCGGGCGCGTGGTCGGTCTCCAGCGGCGGCCCGCCGATCCAGTAGTAGGTGCGGCCGAAGGGGTCCTTGCGCGCCTGCACGGCGTTCTTGTACTTGCGCACGCCCAGCCGGGTGACCTCCAGCGGCATCGCGGCCGCGGCCGCGTCGACCTCCGCTTCCGTCGCATCGTCGGTGAGGCCCGGCGGACGCGGCACGTTCACGTTGATCAGCGACAGGTCGCCGGAGCGCAGCATGGCCTTCGCGATGCGCCGGACCGCCGGCATGGCGACGCGCGGCGAGACCCCACGGTCAGCCGAGGCGGCAAGCGCCGGGACGCCCTGAATCCGCGCTTCGGCGGCGGCGCCGACGGTGCCTGAGTAGAACACGTCGGTGCCGAGGTTGTAGCCGGCGTTGATCCCCGAGACGACCAGGTCCGGCTTGGTCGGACACAGGTGGTGCAGCCCGATGTAGGCGCAGTCGACCGGAGTACCGCTGATCTTCCACCAGTTCGGCTTCACCTCGCCCACCCGCAGGTGCGTGTGAAAGGTGATCGCGTGGCTGGACCCGCTGCGCTCGGTGTCGGGCGCCGCGACGATGACGTCGCCCAGGGGCGCGACGGCCTCGACCAGGGCTTCGATCCCGGGTGCAAAGATCCCGTCGTCGTTGCTCACGAGGATGAGCGGCATGCGGTTCGTGTACCCCTGACGCCCCAAAAGCGAAAGCCGCTTTCCGGGTGGAAAGCGGCTCTCAGTTCGACCGGCCTGAGATGGCAAACGCCATCGGGGGACCCTCGGTCCGGTCTATCGGTCGGGGCGAGAGGATTCGAACCTCCG
>JBCCQM010000147.1:0-20323 GCA_039024335.1 Myxococcota bacterium | reverse complement strand
TCCAGGCACCTTCGATGCGCCAAATACCCCACGCCTCGACATCGTCGAAGCCCGGGGGGGACGTTCCGGGGTCTTGAAATACAGACACGGTTAGGCAGTACTGGAGGTTCGGGTCGTACTTCTGGATCTGGATCCATAGGTATTTGTACCCGGGGCTGTTTGCTCCGACTGCCGAATATTCTGCAGGCTGCTGAGGCGACGCGGAGGTGGTGGAAGACTCCGAACTTCCGCTGGAGGTGGATGCTCCGGGGGCCTTTGTGTCGCTCGCTTCGTCAGTGGAGCGATCTGAGCCCTCAGTGGTGGTCCCCGATGAAGGCACGGGGGCATCCGTCTCGGGTACGGCGGCGTTGCACCCTGGCAGTGAGGCAAGCGCCAGCGCAAACACGGTTTCTTTGGGCGCTCGTTGGCAGCGCATCACTCTCCTCCGAGACACGGACACTTGTTCTGGTCGTCGCGGTTCTCGCAGACGATTCCTGGCGAAGGCTCGAATCGATCATCGAGCCCAAGCGCTTCAAACACGGCGTTGACATCAGCTCCCCCAAGCTGGGGGTTCAGATGGAAACCGATCGCGGGAATGCCACTTCCCGGCTTACGGCGAGAGAGCACCTCTACGATGGTTTCTGTCGAAGAGAAGGCGCTCTGCCCCTCAATCGTAAACCCGGTGACAGCGGTCACCTCCCCGAACCCGTCGAGTTCCGAGAGCTTCGGGTTGTCGCCCCTCGGAATGGCCGTGGCATCAGGGCCGTAGCCGTCGCACTCGTACCAGCCGAGCCGGAAGGACCCGATCTCCGTGGGGCTGTCGAGCTCCAGGCGAGACAACTCGGGGTTGTCTAGGATCCAAACCTGCCCGATTGCTTCGACAGCATCGAGTCCGCGAAGAGTCTCCAGAGCTGTATTTCCGGATACAGAGAGCCCCGACTCGAGTCTTTTGACCCGCTCAAGCCCCTCGAGAGATCGAAGGCTTTGCGTGTCCTTGATCCAAATCGACTCAACCTCCTCGAGACACCCTAGAAAGTCCAAGTTCGACTGCTCTGTCAGTCCGTCGATGGTCAACGCCCCGCGAATCTCACGAACGGTACGGAGCCACTCGAAGTCGGACGTGTCGTTGACCTCGACGTCGCCCTCGACGACCTCCGTACACCCGTCGCCTCCGCTCGATGACGACGACGTTCCATCATCAGGAACATCGAGTTTCGGTTCGGTGACGCCGTCCGACTGCCCCTCTCCACTCGCAGGCTGCGACGCTGGAGTCGGACCACATGCGAGCAGGAGAGCCGAGAAGGACAACCCAAGCCTCGTCATGGAGCTCCTCATACGTCGACTCCAGCGCGGAGAATCGCGATGCGAGGCTGTTGAACCCCGTCCCAAAGCGTCCCGATCGTACACGATCGCGCTGCGAAGCCCTGCGCTTTGAGCCCGCCCGCGGGAATGACCGAGGCCGCTCGGGCTTCCTAGAGGTGTGCCCCGTGGATGCGCCATCGCTCTCGTCTACGTGATGCTCGCCGCGTGTACGGCTCCGCCCAGCGCGGAGTCGTTCCCCGAGGTGGCCGACGGGGCGCTGCTTGCGGAAGGGCCGGCGGTGATGCCGGGAACGCTCGCAAGCCCGCCGGCGCCCGAGTCTGAGCCCGAGGCCGAGGTTCGTCCGGCGCCCGAAGGGCCGAGCGTGACGCCTCGGATCGTGGTGTCGGACCTCGACCCGGAGCTGGACGTGTACACGGCGATGGAGTGTCCGTTCTCGGTGGTCATCGAGGGGCTGCCCGCCATCGCGGCAGATGGGTCGACGGTGCTTCGTGACCGGGTCGAGTCCAGCGCGGGGGGCGAGGGCGAAGACGAGCGCCTCTACCTCGACTGGAACGGCGTCACGCCGAAGACCCCCTCGGCGGTCGACGAGATCTACGACGCCTGGGAGATCTACAAGGCACTCGACGACGACCCCTACGCCTGCGCGAAGTACCACCGCGAGATTCGGAACACGGCGAAGGCCGTGAACGAAAAGCTCGCGGCGCAGTCGTGGCGCCCCTTGCCCGCACTCGACGTGTACCTGCCCGATGAGGACAACGAGTACACCGGCTACGAATACGAGACGCCGGACGCACTCGACGCGAAGACTCGGCCGGTCGAGATGTTCTGGGCCGACGGACAGGTCATCGCGCGCGTGCGCAAGGTGAAGCTGTTCTTCAACGAGTCGGCGCCGTGGGAGAACGATGGTGCGAACTACGATCCCGATGAGGACGAGGAGTTCGACGTCGACATGTACAACCCCTGCGAGTACGAGCCCGTGCTCTCGATGGTCCACGGCGATGCCGCGACGGGGCTGCTGATGGTCACGTACGATCACGACCGACCCGAGACGTCGTGCATGTGTGACCGCCTCGAAGACGTGGCGTTCTTGACCGCGCCTGCATCCTTCTTCGAGCACGTCGCTCGTCGGCCGCTGATCGAGCGCGAAGCATGACCACGACGGAGCGGCGGCCACGAACACGCCTGCCTGCCACGCGCATTGCGTTGGTAGAGTCGAGGCATGCGGTGGGCACTCTGCGCGATGGCGATGGTGGGCTTGGGCTGTGGGCCGGCAGTCTCCGAGCCCGACCCCGGCAGCGGTCAAGACGGCTCGTCTGGCGGCGCTTCGACTTCCACCACCGCGGCGGGGTCTACGACGGCCGCGGACACGAGCAGCTCCACGACGCCGACCACGGCGGCATCCACCGGCATGGGCGAGGGGTCCTCGTCGGGCGTGGCTCCCGACGCGGTCGAGCCCGAAGCCTACGAGGGCATCTGGGTGTGCGAGACGGCCGTGCGCACCTTTGGCCTGTTCGTCGACGACTACGCGGGCGGCCAGGACATCTCCGGCCGCGTGTGCGTGCCGCTGGGCAATGCGCCCGATCCCCCCGAGTGGCAGCCCTGCGGCGACCTCTCGCTGCATCCGGTGGAACAGTTCGCGATCTTCGCCATGGTCCCCGCGCCCGAGGGGGGCGAGCCGTGGGATGTCAGCGCGTTCCTCTTCCCGAACGAGAGTGGCGACGGATTGGAGGGTTTCATGGCGGGCCCTGGCGAGAGCGGCGGCGAGACCGTGGCCTGCAAGCGGTGGCCGTAGCAGCTCGCACGCGGTGAAGCGCATCGGGTCGTGGCAGGCTGCAACGCTCTGCGCGGTGCGATCTGGCGCACGCAATTGCAGGCAACCCTGTGGAATCGTGGCCGGGTTTTCGAGGGCCGCGACCGATGGCGCGGCCTTGGAAGTACCGCAGTGCCATGTCGAATCGCATGGCTTACCTCGTTGCGCTCGTGTCTCTTGGAACCGGCTGCCTCTCCGCGCCGCCGCCCACGGCACCGGTAGCCCCGGTGGTCGCCGTCGCCCCGATGGTCGACCCATTTGCGGGGGGCTCGGTCCAGCCGTCCGCGCGACCCAGGTTCGAAGCGTGCGACCTCGAGGCCCCGTGCTCAGAGGCGATCGTCGTGGCCTCGGCGATGTCGTATCTGGGCAAGACGACCGCGGAGTTCGATGGTGTCTCCATGGTGCAGGTGGAGCACGACCCGGAGCTCCTGCTGGAGGAGGCGTTTGCCGACCCAGTGTTCTGCGCGCTGGTGGCCGAAGCAGACGTCGAGCCGCCCGACGGCATGCTCACCGCGTCGGAGGCTGCCCGAGTCGAGGCGGCGGTTCTGGCCTCACTGGACGCGGCCGGCTGAGTTGAGCGCGGGCCGAGGCCGCTCAACCCGTCGGCAGGTCTGGAGACCGCATTCAGGCCGAGGCAACCGAGAGCACCGTGGTCGCCACCAGCGCGAAGTGGGTCGCTGCCGCCAGGATCACGAACGCATGAAAGATCTCGTGATACCCGAACACGCGCGGCCACGGGTTGGGCCGCTGTAGCGCATAGGCTAGCGCCCCGACCGAGTACAGCACGCCCCCGCCGGCGAGCAGACCTACGCCCAGCGCCCCGTGGGTTGCGTACAGGTGCGGCACGGCAAGCACCCCCATGCAGCCGACGCCGAAGTAGACCAGCGTCCGTAGCCACTTGGGTGCGCCGCTCCACAGCAGGGTGATGGCGGCTCCAATGAAGGCCGCTACGCACAAGGACGCGAACAGCGTCTCGACTCCTCGGCCCCGGAAGACGACCAGGCACAGCGGCGTCCACGTGCCGACGATGAGGCCGAAGATCATCGCGTGGTCGAGCCGGCGTATCCGTGCGTACCAGCGAGGCTCCCAGTAGACGCGGTGGTAGAGCGCGCTCGTGCCCAAGCACGCGGTCACGCTGACGACGTAGCCCAGCGTCGGCCACCGGCCCACCGGCGCGGTCGAGAAGACCAGCCAAGCGCCCGCGAGCACGAACGGCACGAACGCCCACGCATGCAGGACGCCCCGCATGGACGGTCGTTCGTCGTAGCCGGCGGGTCGATCACTCACGTGGTCCCAAGTGTGCGGGAGACAGCGTGAAATGTCTCGCGACCCCGCGCCGGATCTTTTCGCAACTCAATTGCGATATCAGAGGGTAGGCTCCCCACGCACCACGCGATGATCCACCGAGCGAGTTCTCCGTCCTTCTCGAAGCCGCACGCCCTTGGCATCCTCATCGCCACGCTTGGCGCCTGTGGGGAGGAGCCCAGAGACATCGACGTCGACCCCTCGACGTCCTCCGCCTCGCCGACCTCCGCGGGTGGCACGGCTGAGCCCCCAGACGCCAAGATGCGGTTCGATCTCGGACCCCGGCTCGGCGTGTTCTCCAACGACACCGAATCGCTCGACATGGGCTTCGCCGAGTGCGTCGAAGCCGTGGTTACCACCGAGAAGGCCAAGATCGACCTCATCGTCGGGTTGGACCTTTCGGGGAGCGTGTTCGGGGGCGGCGGCGCGGAGCTGGCGAACATCGGCGCGTCGATGAACGCACTCGCCGAAGGCATCGCGGGAAGCGGCATCGACACCCAAGTCCACCTCCTGGGCTACGCGTGCGAGTTCGAAAACATCTGCGTCTGCGTTGCGCCACCGCTGGGGCGCGAGGGCGTGGACACGTGCAACGAAGCCGACCCCGACAACATCCCGCTGGGGACCGGCTTCGACTCCAATCCCCCAGGTTTTCGTCGGTACAGCTTGGACATCACCGAAGACGTCCTGTCGTGGCTGGTCTACGAATACGACAGCTACCGAGACAACCTGCGCAGCGACGCCCTCCCGGTCTTTCTCGTCTTCACCGATGATGATCCCGAGCCGCGCGACTTTGCGGAACCGATTCTCACTGCGGACGCCTTTGAGGAGGCGATGTTCGAGCTCGACCCGGAACGATTCGGCACCTCGGACGAGCGTCGGTACATCTTCAACTCGGTGGTGGGGACGACGCCCGACTCGTTCGGTCCGTCGTTTCAACAGTGCGACCTCGCGGACGCACTCGGTGGCGAGTACCAGGAACTCAGCATTCGAACCGGGGGGTTCATCTCCTCGATCTGCAGCGAGACGCCGTCACAGATGTTCGACTTGATCGCCAACGGCTTGGTCGGCCGTCTCTCCTGCGAGATCGAGCTCGAAGACGTCGAGCTTGCGCCCGGAATGAACATCGATCGCAACCGCGTCCGCCTGCTCTACACCCCGGGCAGCGACGGAGAGCAGCGCTCGATCGAGTACGTGGGCGCGGCGTCGGATTGCACCGACACCAGCATCAACGAGTTCTTTCTCGAGGACACCACCGCCATCCTGTGCCCCGCATCGTGCGAAGCCATCCAGGACGATACTGAAGGCAAACTCGCGCTCGCTTTCGGCTGTGCCGCCGAGATCCTCTGAGCGCCCCCCGGCGAACGCCCGCAAGCCGTCAGGCGCAATCGGGTGACGCAAGCAGCCCACCGGGCCTTCATCAGCCGCCGACGGTGCGCTCGAACGTCCAGTAGAGCCCTATCGCCGCAATCACGAGCGACAGAGGAACCACCGCGATCGGTCGATAGAGCCGCTCGACCTTTTCCTCCTTCAGGCGCCGATACAGGAGAACCGCCGGGACAGCCGCCATGGCGACGACGGAGAGCTGCCCGGCCTCGAAACCCACGTTGAAGGAGATCAGCGCGGTCGCGAAGTGGCCGCTCGGCAGTCCCAGCTCCGTCAGCACGCTCGCGAAGCCGAGTCCATGGAAGAGGCCGAACAGGAACACGACGAATGGCCGCCACCGGGTCATCTCCTCGAAGTAGATGTTCTCGACGGCGACGAACACGATCGACAGCGCGATCAACGGCTCGATGATGTCCGCGGGGGCCTCTACGAGGCCGGCGATCGCGAGCGCAAGCGTACTGGTGTGCGCCACCGTGAATGCGGTGATCTGAAGGAGCAGGGGACGGACCCGCGTCGAGGCGAGGAACAGCCCGAGCACGAAGAGGATGTGGTCGAGGCCAAGCGGCAGGATGTGCGTGTAGCCAAGACGCATATAGAGTATTGCGGTCGCGAACGTCGAGCGCTCGAGCGGAGCTGCGGACGCCTCGCTCGTCTCCGCCGGGGGGTTGGTCGTCGGCTGTTCCGGTGGCGGCTCATCCAGCGGCGAAGGCTCCGGCGGCGCAGGCTCTGCCCCCACGGCTGGCCTGACGTCCGAGACCGTCGCGGGCACGGCCGGAACGGCGTCCGGCTCGGGCATTGGCGTTCGCGATGCAGCGGTCGTCGGCTTTTTGGTGGCGGCGCCCGTGGTGTCCTTGGTGCGGCGACGCGGCGGCTTCGCCTGTCGGCGTTTCTGCTTCGTGGAGGCTTCGGTGGGACGTTTCAAGCGCCGCCCGCCGTCTGCGTCCTCGACGGCCGGCGGCGGCTCAGATGCATCGGGTCGAGCCGGCGGCGGCGTCGGCAGCTCTTTGGGGAGCTCCTTGAGTTGCTCTGGGAGCCCGGGCGACTGCTCCTGGAGTTTCTGCAGGAAATTCCACGGACCCTTCGCCTTACAGGCGAGCGGGTCGAAGATGCACGGGTCCGTTGGAGGGTGGGCGCGCGCTGAGGCGACGAACGTCAGCATCCAAAGCGCAACGACCATCAGGCCGATCGCTGCGCCGCGATGATGTCGGAGTTCAAGCGAGCGCCCGAGACGTGTCTGCTCGACCTGCGGGGACTGGCCTTCCGCGGGAACAGAAGACGCAGGAGTGACGGAGGCTCGTTCGTCCGAAACGCTCTTGCTGCCAGTCGTCCTTGGGTTCATGGAGTCGAGGCCCTGTGGCTCAAGCCCAATATCCGAGCGTGGATCGTAATGCAAAGCAATTGCATCTGATGCGGCGCCGTCACGGGGTAGGTTCGCGCTGATGCGAGCCCGACGAGCCTCGCTCCCGCCACGGAGCCGTCGACCGACCTTCCGCAGTCCAACGCCTGCGCATTTCGCGAGTCCCTCAGCGTTGGGGGCGAAGAGCAGTGAGCAAGACGGTGGCGGGGTTCGATGGTGTCTCCATGGTGCAGGTGGAGCACGACCCCGAACAGCTGTTGGACGAGGCGTTCACCGACCCAGGGTTCTGCGCGCTGGTGGCCGAAGCGGACGCCGAGCCGCCCGCGGCATCCTCACGGCGTCGGAGGCCGCCCGAGTGGAGGCGGCGGTTCTAGCCTCGCTGGACCTGGCCGGCCGAGTAGAGCAAAAACGAGCGCGCGCCGGGTCGGGGCCCGAAGGACGGTGACGAACCGGCGGTTGCGAGGCCGAGCGTGGCCGTCCAGCGGCGGGACGCATTCGCTGTGCCCAGCTGCGGCAAAGGGAGGCTAGAGTGCGGCGCATGCAGCCGCAGGATCCCGGCCAGCAACAATATCCCCCGCACCAGATGGGTCAACCACAGCAGCCGCAGTATCCGCCGCAGCAGCAAGCACCGGCTCCCGCGAGCCCGGGCTTTCAGTCCGCCGCCGCGAAGAAGCGAGCCAAGCGAGCCGAAGCCAGCGGAGGCGGAGGCGCGTGGGAGCTCATCCTCGACAAGTCGATCGACTTCGCGCTGATCTTCGTCGGCCTGTACGCCGCGACCGCGCTGCAGCGCTGCCAGGACACCGAGCGTGAAAAGCAGGAGTATGTCTCGCTGCTGAAGGACTTCAAGCGAGAGCTCGATGCCAACATCGCGCAGGAGGAGTCCATCGAAAGGGACCTCGGCGGCATCGACGATACCGAGCCGGGCAAGAACCTCGGCCCCATGCAGAAGGTCTTCCACGACTTCTTCGAGAAGCTCGAGGAGGACGAGAAGGTCGTCAAATGCCTGCACGACGAGTTCGCCGTCGCCGACGACCCCGCGCATCCGGCCAAGGCGCCCGAGGGTTGCCATGAGATGTACGCCAAGTTCGACGAGTCGCACGAGGCCCACAAGGACTCGTTCGAGTTCAAGCCGGCCGTGCTGACGCCGTTCTATCGCAAAGAGGTTTGGCAGCTGTACCTGGCCGATGGCGTCAAGACGTTCCGCAACAAGGAACTCGCCGTCGACATTGCCGAGGTCTACGCCAACGCGGCGCTCATCGAGGAGCAGGTCGAGGACATCGAGACGACCTACAACAACGCCTTCATGAAGCAGGTCGGTCGCACCCTGGCCACCGACATGGAGCTTGCCGAGATCGTGCACGACGAAGAGACCCACCACGGTCTCTCCGAAGCCGACCTCACGCTGCTGCTGCACGTCGACGAAGCGATCAAGGACGAGCACTACGCTTCGCTGGAAGTGGAGCGCACGCTCGAGCTGAAGGTCGAGCGCATGAAGAACACCGTCAAGACCATGCGCGACGAGATCAAGGCCGTCCAAGAGGCGATCGACAAAGAGCTCACCGCCCAGGGCGACAAAGGCGAAGCGGCCGAGGCCGACGCCGAAGAGTAGCCGCCCGTCGTCTCCGTCCAGGAGGCTGCGCCCCTGCCGTGTTCCGCATCCGTGGACCGAGGCAGGGGCTTTTCTGTATGGGCCGACCCTCGGGGGCTCGTGCTGGACCGAGATACACCGAGTCTCCGTCACTCCGGTACGAGGTCAGCCCACCACCACCCCACACCGCCACGTCCGTCTCGCAACACGGCGTATACGCGGATGCCTTCATCGGGGAGAGCGACCTCGACGTCCCCCGTGAATGCGAGCGGCCCGTCTGCAACGAACTCCCCTCCCGTTCGGAACCACCGCGCGCTGGGCTCTTCGACCAAGGTCTGAAACGATGTGCCGTTGTTGACGGGAACTTCGTACGACTCGGTGTCTTCGTTGGTGGGCACATATGCCAAGGTGACGTTCTGGCCTTGCGGGACCGAGAACGTCGTACCCGAGACCAGGTCTACAGGCTCGCCGCCAGCCGACGCGGTGATGACCCCAGGTGCCGGATGACGGTTTCCCGGCTGTTCGAGACCCGTGAGGGTGAGGGCATAGCTGGTGTATATGCAGCCTTCAGGGGTGTCGTAGTCGCCACGGAAGAGGGCGTCAGCGCAGGCATCGACGTCGTCGTGCGAGTCGAGTGCGAGGACGAGTGTCAGCTCGAGGCGAGCGCCGGAAAGCGCCTCTTCAAACGCCGGTACCGTGAAGTTCGGCTCGATCGCTTCGGACAGGATGCATGGTGCCGGCAGGGGCTGGGTGGGGTCATCGCCCTCGGGGCACGCTGGAAGCGCGTCACGATCGACGGGGACTGCCTCCTGAAGACAGGAAAATGCAGGCCGCCCAGCGCCCAGGGGGCATGCGACCCACAACGCCGACATCGATGATGGATCGTGGGGGCCGAGGTCATCGACGATCAACGTTTCTGTGCTGGCTGGCGTGCCCGGGGCGAGTGCTGCCGAAGGCCGGGCGTCTTCGGACTCCTCGGGGACGATCCGCACGGCTAGGACGCGCGGACCCTCGAGCAGGGCTTCTTCGGGGAGGTCGATACCGCAAGCGGCAACCCCCAGTGCGGCCAACAACGACAGGCGTGCCTTTACCATTCGAAACGGACTCCAATGGAGGGATAGATGGGGAGGGAGACGACGCGCGCGGTCTCCGTGAAGTCATAGGAGCTGATCACAAACTCCGCGTTTTCGGCGTTGTAGAGGTTTTGCACATCGAGATACGCCTTGAGTCGCGAGCGTTGGAACGTCCAGGTCTTGTCGACGCGCAAGTCGAGCTGGTGAAACGCTGGAAGCCGGTCGGAGAGGGTGGGCGCAGCGAAGGGCGTCCAGGCCCCGGTCGTAGCGTCGTAGACCCCGTTGGCGGTGGGTGTGGTCGGGTTGCCCGAGGTGAGCCGAAACCGGAACCCCACGGTCCAGTTGCGTGGGAGCTTGTAGCCGCCGAGGACAGTTAGGATATGGGTCTGATCGAGCGGGAACAGTTCATACTCCTCGCCCGGGTCGCGCTGTTCCGTGCGCGAGAGCGTGTACGCGACCCAGCCGTAGAGCTTCTTGGTGAAGTCGCGGCGGAACAGAACCTCCGCACCGTAGCTTCGTCCGCGGCCGACACTGGCGAAGTTCTCCGCAACCGTTTCGCCGTTGCGCTCGACCTGGTCCTCCGAGGGGACCGAGAGGTTCCACAAGTGTTTGTGGAACACGGTCAAGTCGATGCTCATGTCGTAGGGCAAGAGGACCTCTGCGCCGACACTGGTCTGCAGTGACTGCTCAGGCTCAAGCTGGGGGTTGCCGAAGACCTCGTCGAGTTCGGAGAGTGTCGGGCTCTGGGAATAGACGCCAACGCCCGCCTTGAGCGTGACGGGGTCGGCCACCTGCCAGCGCGCGGTGAGCCGTGGGTCGGCAGTGACGGTGCCCATCGGCTCGACGTAGCCCGTGACTCGCACGCCTGGCGACAGCGTGAGCGGTCGGTCCTGGCCCAGGCGAATGTTGGCGGTGCCGTAGAGCGCCGGGATGACGATCGGCGCAGTTTGTTGGCTGACCCCGCCCGTCGCAGAATCGTCGATTCCGATCGGAGGCCCGGCTTGCGCCACGCGAGTGAAGTCGATGTCGGCCCAACCGACCCGAGTCTCGGTGCCGAAGACCAAGCCGAAGCGCTTGCCTGCACGCACCCGAGCTTCGCCCCGAGTCGAGAAGGTGAAGTCGCGCTGCGCGTTGTCTCCGTCGTCGACGTCGGTGAAGGAGAATGCCTCCGAGAGCTCGAACGACCACGGGCCCTGCCGGCGTGCGTAGTAGACGTCGCCGCGGTGGTAGGCAGTATCGTTGGTGAAGCCTCCGAGTTCGTCATCGAGCGCGAGCAGCTCGTCGATCGAACCGAATGCACGGACGCCGACGCGCCCCTTTCCAACGGGGTGCTCGAACATCGCCTGGTAGTCCCAATAGCGCGGCGCGACCGAGACACCATCCACGGCACCGAGCACGAGGTCGAGCGTGCTGCGACGGACCGCCGCCGCGTAGCTGCCTTTGCCGACACCGCCTTCGACCAGCCCGCCCACGTCGATCAGACTGGCGTCGATGTGGCCATGAAAGCCCTCATCTTTGGGCGCCCGGGGGCTGAGCGCGACCACCCCGCCCGTGGCGTCGCCGTAGCGGCCATCGAAGTTGCTCGGGTAGTAGTCGATGCTGCTGAGCAGATCCGAGTTGAAGGTGCTTCGCAGGCCGCCGAAGTGGAACAAGGACGGAATCTCGTGACCGCCGAGGTACACGGCTGAATCCCCTGGCGCAGCGCCGCGAATGACGAGCGCTCCGAGTCCAAAGGGCGTACGAGCGAAACCCGGGAAGTTGATGAGACCTCGGACCGCGTCGCCGTTGCTGCCCGGCGCGACGGAAAGCTCTTCTTTTGTGGCGGTGCGGCGTGTGACGATGGCCGGCTCCTCGTAGGCGCTTTCGACGACGGTGCGGTACGGATTGGAGGCGTCGCGGGTCTGGAAGTAGGTCCCGTCGACGACGGTATCCTTCTCCATCACCACCATCACTTCGAGGCGTTCGAAGCCTTGGGTGATGAAGGTGAGGAGAACGGGGCCGTCGGGAACGCCGCGTAGGGCGAAGCGCCCTTCGTCGTCGGTCTGCGCGTCGAGGGCCCACGCCGGGTTGGGGTTGGCTTCGTGCCAGCGCGCAGCTTCGCGGCGAGATACGCGGCCTCGTGGGAGGCCGTTGCCTGGGATTGCAACGACGGTGGCACCGATGATCGGGGTGCGCAGGCCCGCTTCGAGGAGCTGTCCCGTGGCGGAAATCGCCTTGGGCTCTGGCTCCGGCTCCGGCTCTGGCTCTGGCTCCGGCTCTGGCTCGGCTGCGGGCAGGGGCTTTGGCGGGGCCTCGAATCGGAACGAGGCGTTCGTTGTCACTACGACGGGCTCCCCCTCGAAGGTCGCTGCGACGTGGCGACTTCGCATCAGAACCTCGAGGGCGATGCGGTCGAGGGCGGGATGAACGGACGCGGCGATCGAGGCACTCTCGACGTTTCCCTCGACCCCGACCGTGTATCGAACGACGACGGTGCCCTCGGGGGGGTCGTCTTGGGCGAGGAGTGACTCCGGATACGCGACATCCGGGACGTCGAGCATCTGCGGTGGGTTGAGCCCCTCGGGGATGGCGGGCGCTTCGGGCTGAAGCGCGAGCGCGGCGAGAAGACACGCGCTAGCGAGTGGAGAAGACATATTCGTAGTCGATTTCGTAGTCGGTCGGTTTGCCGCCCATGCGTTTGGCGGGGCGGAACTTTGCGCGTTCGAGGGCTCGCTTGGCGATGGCGTCGCAGCCCGAGCCCAGCCGCTTGGTCACGCGGACCTTCCGCACGCGCCCGTTGGCACGGACCTGGACGCGAAGCTCTACGGTGCCGGTGACGCCGTCGGCCTCGGTGGCTGGGCAGGCGATCTCGGGGACGTTCAGCGGCATCGGTAGCGCTGCGAGCGACGCGGGGGAGCCGGGGTTCCAGCTCTTGCCTTTGCCTTCGGGTTCCCCGGGGGCGCCCGCGGTTGGCCCTCGGCCGTTACCGACCCCGGTGCGCCGTCCGTTGCCTGTTCCGCCCGTTTTGGCGAGTGGACCGGAGGGCCGAGTGGGCTTGCCGGTCGAGACCGTGACTCCCGATTGGCTGCTGGTCGTGGTGTTGCTGAGGTCGAAGCGCAGAGGGGCGGGGGAGCCCGGTGGTTCGGGCGACGTGGATGGCTTCGGCGCTTGCTTGGCGGGCTTGGATCGACGTCGCTTAGGCTTGGGCTTGGGCTTCGGGGGGGGCTCCGGCGTCTCGGGTTCCAGGGCGGGTTCGGGCTCGGGGTCCGGCTCCGGTGGAGTGGTGGGTTCGACCTTCGGGGCGGGTACGGACTCGGTCGCGACTTCGAACTCGACGTGCGGCTGTGAAGGCGAGGGAAGCGGCAGGTCGACCGGCAGCAGCAACAGGGCTCCATGGGCCAGCGCGGCGACGAGAAGGCCAGTTCCGCCGAGGTGGCCGGTGTGCCGAACGTAGGCCGTGACTCCCCCAACGCCCCCGGCAGCGAGGGCGAGCAACATCCAATCGGGCATGGTGATCCGTCAGGGCCGCGGTGCGACCGGGTCGGTGGCGATGGCGTACTTGTGCACGCCGGCTTGTCGGAGGGCGTCGATGGCGGTGACCAGCGCGTCGACTCGAGCGGCGCGGTCGCACCGGAGCACGGCCTGCACCTGGGGTCGTTCTGCGACGACGCTTGCGGCAAAGCTGCGAATCGCAGCCCCGTCATCGAGGCGAAGCTCGCCGGCGAAGTAGGCCCCAGAGGCGTCGCAGGTCAGCGTCAGAGTCTCCACCTCTTCCGCCGACGCTGCGCCCGTGGCGGCTTCGGGCTTGTCGACCTCGATCGCAGCCTCGGCGTACATGGTCGACGAGGTGACCATGAAGATGACGAGCAGTACGAGGATGATGTCGACCATCGGAGTGATGTTGATGGCGTGCATGCCTTTGCCATCACTTGACTGTGCCGCGGCCATTGCTGCCTCCTTCCGACTCGAGCATCGCAAACGCGACTTCGGTGACTTCATCAGCCTGTCCGAAGATCGTATCGACCCACTTGGTCAGCGCGTTGAAGGCCACGACCGCTGGGATTGCGACGAGCAGGCCGACGCCCGTGGCGACGAGAGCCTCAGAGATGCCAGCCATGATCGCGCCCGACTGCGCGCTGCTTCCCATGCCGCCTTCACCGACCAGGCCGAACACCCGCAAGATTTCCAGCACGGTCCCGAACAAGCCGATGAATGGGGCGTTGGCTCCGATCGTGCCGAGCACGTTGATGTATCGCTCCAGGACCCTTCGCTCGTGGGCTCGCGTGGCGGCGACCATCCGCCGCGCGCTGGCGATTCCCGCTTCCGAGGCACCTTGGAGCGCCTGAACCATGGATGCGGCTGGGGAGCGCGACGCCTTCGCCCGGGACGCGAGTCGGGCGAGCTCGTCTTGTGCAAGCTCGGGGTCGCTGGCTACGTTGGTCCAGGCGCGGAGCGCCAACACCCGTAGTCGTGATTGTCCGCCGGTGGCCTGCCGCAGACGGAGCGCCCGCTCGGCAGCGACGGTGAGCGCCAGCACGCTCAAGCCGATGAGAACCCACAACACCCAGGCTGAGCCCTGCAGTGCGAAGGCCAAGAAACGTTCGTTGATGTCCATGGCGGCCTCGTTTCGGACGGCTCGTTCGCTAGCGACGCATGGCTCCGGGTCCCATCAACCCGTGGGGCCCTTCACGCTCGAGGGCCGTCGCCACCGCGTCACGCTGCTCGGAGCTCAGCAGCGTATGAACTTCGGAGAGCATGTCCAAGGCTTGGGGGCGGAAGGCGTCGTGTTTGGCCTGCACCTCGGCCGCCATGCGATCGAGCGACTTCGTGTCGAGTTCGTCCGTGCGCAGAACCTCGGCGAGCCGGCCGCTCATCGTCGCGACTTCTTCCGCCGATGGACGGGGGGCCCCATCGGCGATCGCCGCGCTGATGGCGGCCTCTTGCTCGTCTTCACATGCAGCCACGTCACAAAGGCGTGAAGCCACGTGCTCCGCCATCGAGTCTGGGCCCGCGTTGCGGATCTTCATCCTCCCGGATGGCCCGAAGCCGCCCTGGACCATGTCGGCCAGCTCGCCACGCTGTCTGCCGTCGAGCACCTGATGTGCGGCGAGGAAGGAGTCGCGCATGTGCTCGCGGTCCGCCATGCGTTGGTCGTGCAGCGAGGTGAGGAGGTCGGTGTCGAGGTCGTCGGCCCGGAACGCGTCGGCAAACGTCTGCAGCGCCTGTTCGTGGCGGGCACGCTGGTCCTCGTCGGGGAGCGCGCTGTGAGCGATCGCGGTGAGTTCGGTGCGCTGCTGCTCGCTGCAGTCGAGCTTCAGGCAGACCATGCCCACGGCCATCGATGCGCGCTGGCCGAGCGCGGAGTCGGAGCGTTCGGCAGCACGCTGTGTGTCGCTCTCGGTGGCTTCGGAATCGCAGGCAGTGGTCAGCAGGAGGGCGGAAATGAGGGGGAAGCCGAGCTTTCGCATTGCCAACTCAAGCTAGGGGCGGTGTTGGCGGGCGACCAGGCTCGACAGTGTTGCGTTCGGTAACGGTGCCCCCGATCACAGAGGCTTGGCAGTACGCTTAGGGCGTGACTTCGTCGACAACGCCAGGGCATGTCCTCGTCGTGGAGGACGACGAGCGACTCGCGTCCCTGCTGTGCGAGTACCTTCGCGAGCACAGCTTCAGCGTCGATCACGTCGAAGATGCCCGGGCCGCCTACAACGCGGTCGCCGTTCGGGAGCCTGATGTCATCCTGCTCGACTGGATGCTCCCCGGGCCCGACGACGGCATCTCGATCTGCCGCAAGCTGCGGAACTCGTTCGATGGCGCGATTCTCATGCTTACCGCGCGACGCAGCGATGCCGACCAGATCAAGGGGCTGGAGGTTGGTGCCGACGACTACGTCGTCAAGCCGGTGGATCCACGGGTGCTGCTCGCAAGGGTTCGTGCGCACATTCGACGATCGCAGCCGGTCGACCGCGTCGTTCAGTTCGGCCGCTTGACGCTCGACCCGACTGCATCCACAGCCCACGTCGAGAATGCCGCGGTCCATTTCACGGACATGGAAATTCGCGTGCTGAGCCTGCTGGCCCAACACGCACCCGATGTCGTCTCGCGAGAGTTGCTCACGCGCGCGGTTCGGGGCGTGGAGTATGATGGGCTCGACCGCGGCGTGGATATTCACGTCAGTCGGATTCGCCGGAAGCTTCGCTCCAGCGAGTCCAATGCGAGGATTCGCGCGGTTCGAGGTGAGGGCTACTGTTTGGCCGAAGGTGAAGGATGAAGCATATCTGGCGCTTGGTGGGGCTGATGTTGCTTCCGCTCGTCGGGGGCGTGGTCGGCATCATTGCGTTCAGCACCGTGATGTCGTCCTCCCTCGCGCGCGAGCAGCAGCACTGGCTCATGGGCTCTGGCGTGCAGCTCGTCGCGAGTGAACTGGCGGCCGTTCCGCACGAGCAGAGGCCGGAACGGCTGGCTGCGCTCGCCGAGAATGTGCAGTTCCCCATGCGCCTTGTCGTGGGCGCCGCGCCCGAAGGGGCGTGCGAGGGCCCGCTGTACATCCAGAAACAGAGCTACTGGCCGGGGCCGAACTTTGAAGTGTTCGTAACCCTCGACGCGAAGGACTGCTTGAGAGCTGGGCCTTGGGATCCCCCGAGTTCTCCACTCATCGCGCTCGCGATTATCATGACGATCAGCACCGCGATTGCGTTCGCGATCGCGTCGGTGGCAGCACTGCGCCAACGACAGCAGATCGGCCTGCTGAGCGATGCTGCGCGTGAACTGGGGCAGGGCGAACTGGACACTCGGGTTGCTTCCGATGCCCTAGGCACACTCCGCGCCGTTGGTGACCAGTTCAACGAAATGGCTGGGGAGTTGCAGTCCGACTTCGAGCGCCGCGAAGCGCTGTTGGCCGCCATTGCACACGAGATTGGGACCCCCCTGGCTCGTATCCGGTTCGCCGTCGCCCTGCTTCGCGAGACCCCGGGACTCGAATCGGGTGTCCGTCACCTCGATGGCATCGATGGCGACGTCGAGGCCGTCGAGTCACTCTCCGAGGAGGTCACCATGTGGCTGCAAGCGGGCGGTAAACTGGACGACGAGGCCAGGGCATCCGTTCGGGACGCCGTGCGTATCCTGGAGGCGGACCCCCCCGCGGTGGCGCTCGACGTCGAGGTTGACGAGCTCATGGTCCACGCCGAGCTTCGGTCGGTCGAGCGGGTGCTCGACAATCTCGTCGAGAACGCTGCGCGATACGCTGAGGCGCTCGTCGTCGTCGAGGCACGACGAGAAGGCGAGATGGCGATTCTCGAGGTCCGAGATGACGGGCCCGGCATCTCGCCCGAAGAGCGTGCACATGCCTTGGAACCATTTACCCGACTCGACGCCAGCCGGAGTCGGAAGACGGGCGGCATGGGGTTGGGCCTCGCAATCGTGCGACGCATCGTCGAGGGGCACGGGGGTCGTCTCGAGCTCGGCGATGCCCCCGAGGGCGGGCTGCGCTGCCGTGTCTCGTGGCCGCTCGCGGTCGAGCGATGACGCCGCGGTGGCTCTGTTGGCGTCGGCCGCGTGGCGCCACAGGCTGCTAGAGTTCGACTCGGTGTCGACGCCGGACAGACCGCCGCTTCGACGGCCCCCGTGGGTGGTCGCGCTTGCCAGCACGCTCACGCTGGCCTACGTCGCCGCGCTGGTGCTGCTCGTGGTCTCGTTCGCTCTCGACCGAGAGCCGACCGGGATGCCCCCGGGGGCGCTCTACGGGAGCGCGTTCGTCCTCATGGTCGCGTGTTCGTTCGTCGCGCCGTCCCGCGGGTCGGGGGCGAACAAGACGCACCTTCATCGAGCGCCCTCTTGGATGAAGGCGCTCGTGGGGGCACACGGCGTGGGACTCGTGGCGCTGCTCGGGCTGGTGGCAGCAGGCACCGACGTGTCATTCTGGGCGTCGTCGCTGGTGCTGGCCACGTTCTTCGGCTCCGTCGGCGTGTTGATGGGCTGGTACGGCCAGTTCAGGGCTCGGGAGTGACGCCCCGTCTTGCCGCGACCGCCTTACTCGTTCTGCGGCTGAAGCGATGAGACGATCGCGTGGACCTCTGGGGCGTCCGCAGGCGCGATGACGAGGGTCATCGATGCGTCTTGCGTCGCGTACATCCGCACGTACGTGTGCCGACCGCCGGCATCTCCGCGAACCTCGGCGCCGACGCCATCGTGCGTTGGAAAGAAGAATCGCGCTGCCTTTGGGGTGACCTTCGCGAACGCGCCCAAAGCATGATGGAGTGGTCGATAGGTCGCTTGGACTTCGGGCGGTATCCGAGTGACCGTCAATGCACCCCCGAAGTCGTCTGTGTAGAAGCCGATGGTCTTCGGCCCTTCTGGCACCAAGAGTTCGGTGGTGGCGTTCGCAGGAAGTTCGAGGACCCAACCGTCGAGTTCGAGACGCTGCGTCTCTTCGCTGGTGGACTCCGGCGCAGGCTCGCCGAACGGGCCTTGGCCCCAGACGGCCGCGCTCTGATAGAGCGGAACCGCTGGGTCTCGACCCGCGGGGTCGAGGATGTCCGCGCTTCGTGCCAGTACGGGCGACGGGCGACCTTCAGCGAGCTCGAAGAACGCAGCGCAGGCCGGGGAGAGACTCTCGAAGTGGTCACCGGGGACGTCGTACACCCGGAGCGGGTGCTCCTTCGCGCCCTTGGACTGCAGCCATGCCAGGGTCGTCCCGAGCTGGACGCCGACGTCCAGCTCGCCGGCGAAGGCGTGATGGCGGAGCCGCATCGACTCGAGCATGGCCGTTGGGGTGCGGAGCGTGGCCTCCTTGCCGACCGGATCGGCCACGCCGTAGTCGATAATGAAGCTCTCCATTGCAATCGGTCCGTACATCCCGCCCGCGCCTCCCGTCATCACCGCGGGGACATCGTCCATGGTCGCGAGAAGCGCAGCTGTCGCAGCTCCTACAGAATGGCCAAACACCACAATCCGATCTGCATCCACGCCCTCGAGTGACTGTGCATACCGGACCGCTGACGCGGCATCGCGGACTTCTCCGAACAACATTTCGAACGATCCCGGGTTGCCGTTTTCTCCCCGGTAGGTGGGTGCCAACACCGTGTATCCCGCCTCCGCGAACTGCGGACACGCATGGACCTCCTCCGGGTCACCCGCGAAGCCGCCATGCAGGTACACGAGCACTGGCGCGTCTGGCTCGCCGCGATGAAGCCACGCTTTGAGGTTCCGTCCTTCGGACGCGTATCGAACGGCCTCAATCCCCTCGGGTAAGGGTCGCGTGTCGAACGGCTGCGGGCTCGGCCCGGGGTCGAGAAGCCGCGTAGGCGCAGCGCGATGCAGCGATGCGAGGTCGGGTCGCTTTGCAGCGCGGATTGGCTCCGAGGGAATCGGAGATCGAGCGCTTGGACTCGGCGCCTCCGGTTCGGCCGACGCCTTGACTGCCGCCTGTTTGGCGTCGCATGCGGTGAGAAGGATCGCGAACGCCCTGAGCTTCGACAGCCATCCTGCTGTGTTCACGGCCGGCATCCTATCTGGATGCGCGGCGCCAGGCGATCTGCGCTTCCTGACGGAGTGCTGTTTCTTTGAGGACAGACCGCCTGGGAATCGAACCCAGCGCGCCGGTTTTGGAGACCAGCACCGTCGCCAGAGCGCGGTCTAGAAGCGTTGGTGGTGAAGAGAGCGATGGCGGAAGATGAGGGCGTCGAACCCCCGCTGGGCTGCCCCAGACCGTCGCGTTCCAAGCGAGTGCCTTTCCACTCGGCCAATCTTCCAGAGCGGAGGGGGAGAGAATCGAACTCTCGCTGGGGCTACCCAGGCCACGGCTTAGCAGGCCGACACCTTTCCACTCGGTCACCCCTCCAGGGCCTCGCTTCTTCTGTTGTTGCGCGCACGAGTGCCGTTCGCCGGACCTTGGACGAGACAACTCGACACATGCCCAGCCGCTCGAAAAGCGGGGGCGTACGTGTCATCCGTGCGCGCTACGCTGAAACTCGACTGTCGGACCCGACCGACGAATTCGACCAACTCGGGGACGCATGCGCGACCGAGGCGGACATTCGAGCGGTGTGTCGGACAGGAGCGTTCATCGTTGCGATGCCAAAACTAGCGCCGCACCCCGAAGCGTCAATGTGAATTCGCCGGATGGGATCGCCGAGGACCGTTCGCGTCGACGGCTGAACACCGCCGATCGGAGTCCGCCTCCCGGACCCGCTCAGTCTTCGAAAACCTCTGATGGCAGAGACACGGTTGTGGCCCGGACGAGCCATCGGTCGAGCGTCTCCGGATCGGCGCAACCCTGGATCCGTTCGCGAACTTCGGCCGACACGTGCAGTCCCCGGGCTCGGAGCACCACAAGGAGCGCTTCAGCCCTGCCTTCGACGTTGCCCTCGGCCTTTCCCCGGACGAGACCCTTGGCATGCCCTTCGGCGTGGAGTTGTTCTTCGATCGTCACTGTCACGGCCTCGGCAGTGGGTGCGTGCCCTTCGAGAATGGCACGGAACTCGGAGAGTTGCAGGTTGCGGGAGGCCCGGGCGACGTAGCGCAGAAGAACG
>JBCCQM010000146.1:0-20543 GCA_039024335.1 Myxococcota bacterium | reverse complement strand
CAGCGTTGCCGCGACGCTGGGCACCGTGGCCATCGCGGGCTGGGCGTGGTCACGCACCGCCTCGGAGCGAGACCGAGCCCTGCTGGCAGAGCAGACCGCACTCGCACTCGAACAGCGTGCGCGCTCCGCCGAGCGCGACGCGGTCGCAGAGAAAGCGACGGCAGACGCCGTGTCGAAGCGACTACTGGCCGAGCAGGCACGCGCCGCGCTCGACAGTGGCGACGTTGCCCGCGCCGAGTCCCGGGCGGTGGCTTCGTTGGCCCTCGGCGCCTCCCCTGACGCCCGCGGCGTCGTCATGCAGACGACTGCAATGCCACGGGCCGAGCTCCTCCACAGCTACCCACTCCCCTGCTCCACCCCGACGCTCTCGAGCGCGGGCCAGTCCATTCTCTGCAAGGATGAAGACTCCGTCTCTGTCTTCGACGCGACAGATGGACGCGAGGTCTTGGATATCGTCGACCTCCCCACCGACGGCGTAGTGCTCCTGGATGACAGCACCGCGATGCTCACCTGGGGAAACGGTCCACGCGCGGCGGAGTACGAGCTCGGCAACGTCTACTCGCTCGAATCGGCGGTCCCGTCCGTGTCCGCTTCAACGCTCCGCCAGCCGAGCGAGCCGGTGGAGGGCTACCACGAGATGCTGGAGCGCATCGTCGCGACGGCGACCTGCCGTGCCGGTTTGCCGAAGCTGGCCGTGGAGGTCGGTCGCCGGGTCGTCGTGGTCTGCCCAACGGGCGAAGTCCAGCTGGATGGGCGCGCCGTGCCCACGGGCACCATTCCGATCAACGGCATCAAGGCGCTGGGCGACGGCGCGGTCGCGTTTAGCCGGGACGACGGGGAACTCTCCATCCTCGACGTACGTACGGGTCGCTTCGAGTCTTGGTCGACACAGGCGAAGCGCATCGATGCCATCGGCGTGGCTGCAGAGCACCTCGTCACACTCGCAACCGAACGCGGCTACACCCTCCTGTGGGACACGAATCGACGCGCCGCATCAGTCCAACTGCCCAAGGTGTGGGGTCGAGCGCATCGGCTTCGAAACGATGGGACGTTCGTGAGCCTTGGAGACCGGGTGCGCATCTGGAGGTTCTCGAATCATACGGACGCAGCGAGGTTCGATGCGGGACACGGCATCTCCGAAGCCCACCTCGCAGAGGGGTCGAACCTGCTGGCCGGCGCGGCGGCGGATGGGAGCGTCGTTCTCTGGGATACGACGTCTGGCGGGACTCGTTGGCGAGGCGTTTGGGATCCTCGGCTCGTTGTCATCAAGGCGACGTCGATCGTCTCGAAGGGAGAGTACGTCGTCGGCCTCGATGCCCTCGACGGACACATTCAGGTGTTCCGCAGCGCCGATGGCTCGCTCGCCAACGTGTTGGAGAACGGCTGGGGCGGCCGGAGACTCGTGGCGCTTCGCGACGACTCCATCTGGGCGACCAGCTACGAAGGAGGCCTGCGGCGCTGGGAGCACCCGCTGTCGAAGGACGCCCCACATCGACTCGCGTTCGGCGGTGTCAGCGATGCGTCCCCCTCGGAACATCGTACGGCAGCGGTCTTGCTCGAAGAGGGGACCGCCGACGTGGTCCGCATTCGAGCGAACAGCCTCGACATCGAGCGCCTCGGGCGGTCGCACGATGCAATCGCCGTCGACATCACCGACGAGGGCAACCGCATCGCCATCGCCTTCGACCGCTCAATCCAGGTCGTGGATGACCAGCTCCACCCTTGGGCGCCGGGCGTCACGACCGACAGCGACATCATCGACGTTTCGATTTCGGGGTCCGGAGACCTGATTGCCGCCGGACTTCGCGACGGACGCGTTCAAGTCTGGACGACGGAGAGCGGAGTTCTCGAGGCACGCCTCGCCCCGCACGAGCTCCGCGTCGCGCACGTTGACTTCGTCGGCAACACCTTGACGAGCGCGAGCTGGGACGGGACGGTGCGCCGCTACGACCTGGGCGCCTTGGGCCGAACCGAGCCATCTGAACCCCGCTGAAGCCTCACAGCTTCCCCAGCTCGGTACACGCCCAATCGTGCCCTTCGCGGCACGACCCAGCGAGGAGCGCCTTGCCTTTGGAGGCATCCTTCGCGACCCCTCGTCCGCGCAGGTGCATCATCCCCAGGCGCCCGCAGGCTTCGCTCCCGGGATACTTGCTGCAGTCTTTCTGATACGCGGCCGCGGCGGTCTGAGGGTTTCCGCCCAGAGCCTCGATGCCTTTGCCGGCATCCTCGCAGTAGTCGACCTCGAACCGGCACGCCGCAACGTAGAGCGAGACGCCAGTGTCTTTGCGTTGGCCCAGGCCGTACTCGCCCTTGACGATCGCGTTGGCAAGGAGCGCGCACTCATCGGCAGACCCGCCTTCACACGCCCGGGTCCACACGTCGACGCCGTTCTGCACGTTCGCGGCGACGCCATCACCCTTGAGCAGGCGCCAGCCCTGCTCGTAACAACCGTAGTTTCTCCCGAGGTCGCACGCGCGTGCGTAGTACCCATAGGCGCGAGACGCGTCGAACATCGAGCTCAATCGCTTTTCGCTGTGGATGTCGCCGGCCACCTCGCATCCGTACCCGACTCCGTCATCACACGCGGTCGACAGCATGCGGTATGCGGTACCCGCCATGGCCTTGGCATTCGAGGACTCGAGGTCCGTGTTGTTCCAGATCATGTCGCCGAGCCGCGCGCATGCTGCCGTCTCCCCTCCCTTGCAGGCCTTGGCCAAAGGCACCTGCGCAGCGCCGAGCTCCTGCCCGGCAAGCAGGCCGAGGTTGTAGCAAGACCGCATCGAGCCCTTGTCGCACTGCGTCTTGCACTCGCCTTCGTCCTTGGGCGCGCACGTGTACGCCGCGTCCGCTTCGCGAGCCTGGCAAATGCCGTTCACCTGTACGTAGCCCGGCACGACGCATTCGTCCTGCGCGGCTTCGCCTTGCTTGAGCGCGTCGGCCACCGCTTTTGCGCCCTCACCTGCCTCACCCGCCGCGATGGGCACGAGCTCGATCTTCACGGGCGCACGGCATTGATCCGGCGGCGCCTGATCGCCTGGCCCCGAGGTTCGACACGCTTCGAGACTGCCGTCCGCGTTGAGGGACTGCTTCTGCGCATCGGACGATGCCGCCGCCCCGACGCCGAACATCTCGGCCACCACCATCGCCTTGCCCTTCGATCCCGTCGCCATCGAAAAGGCGCCGAGGGATGCCGACCGCACGAAATGCGTCGCGCCTTCGCACTGGCCGGACAGGTCGCCCTGGGTCAGGTGGTTCACCGTCGTGCTCTGACGGCCGACATAGACCGTCGCGAGGTTGAGCGCGCGTCCGGCCATGACCTCGCCGCCAATCGCCCCGGACTTGACCGGAACATTCGCGCGGACCTGGTCCATGTTGGTCATCTGCACGACCTGCTCCTTGCGACTCACGCCGGCGTAGGCGTAGTCCCCATCGACGGTGCATCCGGGGAGGATCTCCAGGCCGGGGCAGTCGTACCGCACCACCACGACCGAGCCGGCCATCGCGGCCTCCAGGTCGACGCGCTCGTCGGGGTCCCAGTCCACCACGAGCGGCTTGATCCGCGTCGGACGTTCCGCGCACGTCAGCTCGCTACCCGTCGCTTCCGCCGCCGTGCGTTCATCCGGGCGCAGCGACTCGCCCACCGTCTTGTCACAGGCTGATGCGAACGGGGTGAGCGCAAGCGCGAGAAGCACGATGCCGTGCCGGTGCTGGTGTCGTGAAAACATCGATGTCGTCGTTCGAGAGAGGTTCATCGGGAGTCAGGGTGCGAAGGCGTCACGGCGTCACGTCGCAGTGACGGCTGACCAGGACCGAGGCGGTGTCGATCGTGTCCGGGAGCTGTCCGGCGGCCCCGCCGACCAGGAACACGAACTCGTCGTTGGCGACGGCCGATCCCGCATTGCGCGGCGCCGGCAAAGCCGTCTCTTCCAGCCACGACACGCCATCCAAGGTGGAGAACGCTTGGTCGGCGACGCCTGTGATCTGCTGCGTCACCTGGTCGACGTAAAAGCCGCCGAGGGCGAGCACGCGATCGCCCGCGCGCACCACCGACGGGGAGAACTGCGCCTGCGGCAGGACGGTGGCCGCTGCCCACGTATCTGGGTTTCCATCCGCTTGCAGGGACGCGGCGTAGCTCTCGGTGCCGGTCGCCCCCTCCGTCGGGTCCACACCCGCGACGAGCAGCGCCTCACCGTCCAACACCGCCGCGCCCGCGCCAACCAGCGGGGAGGGAAGCTGCTCCCCGCCGATGAACGGCGAGAGCGTTCCATCGTCGTACACCTGCGCGTAGGTGACCGAGCTGCTCGGTGCGCCGCCGGTGAGCGAAGAGCCGCCGACGACGTAGAGGTGGTCCTCAGTTCCAAACGTCGAGAACCCGCTCACGAACGGGAAGGGAAAGAGCGCGGGGTCCAATACCCACGCGGTGATGTCACCGTCTTCGATGTTGGCTCTCCACACGATCTGGCCAGTGGGGAAGCCGAACACCGCGAGTGAGGCGTCAGGGATGCCGACGCCGTAGAGGTTTCCTCCAGCGACGACGAGCTGCTGAGCTGCGCCGGGCAACGGCAAGGCGGCCTGCGGCTCCCAGGTGGAGAGTTCTCCATCCTCGCCGATGTCGGCCGCATAGACGAGATCGGACGCGAGCGAGCCCGGCTTCGACGCGACGCCACCCGCGACGTAGAGCCGCCCGTCGAGCATGCCCGCGCGGTCGCCCTGGCCGAGCGCAATGGGCAAGGCGGTCGTCTCGCTCCACGCAAGGGGTACGGGCACGCAGTCCTCCGAAGCCCCCGTGGTCGACCCGCCGGATGACGAGCTGCTCTCGCTTCCCGTGGAGGACTCGTCGAGCGTGCCGGTGTCCGTGCTGCCGTCCGCGTCGGTGGAGCCGAGGCTGGTCGTCGAGCTCGTAGCGTTGGGCCCGGTCGTTGCGACGCCGCTCGTGTCGACGTTTTCGGTCGTTCCAGGGCCCTCACCCGCGGCGGTCGTCCCCGTCGTGTCGAACGGTTCGGTGTCACCTGCACCAGGGGACGCCCCGGGTGACCCATCACAGGCGGTCGACGCGAAGAGGGCGACCGTCGCGAGCAAAGGCGTACGCATCCGTCGAAGCGTAGCCACGCTCGAGGGGGGCGAACCCCTTCACCCTTCATACACGACGCGGATTTTGGATCACTCGCCCTCGTCGGCAGGCGCAACCGTCGCGGCGTATGCAGCCATGAGTCCGGCGATTTCGTCGACCTCGGGGTCGTCGAGTTCTTCGGCGGCTGCGGCCGTCCACGCCGCCATGTTCGAGGCCACCACGGCCGCGCCGTCGGCGTTTCCTCCGGCGGTCATGCTGCCGATGACGATGAGCGCCTTGGCATAGCCCACGACGACGTCGGCCTTGCGGAGCACGTGGGCGTTCTCGACGACGAGGTCCTGGATCTGCACGGTCCGCTCGTCGCTGTGGACTTCGCCCGTGAGGGGATCGGTGTACTCGATGTGCGCGGAGACGCTGTCGCAGTCGGTGATGAGCGCCGGTTCGCACGCCGAGATCACCTGGTGGAACGTCATGGTGTCGTTCGGCCCGAGGTGCTGGGGTTCGACCTCTGCGGGGTCGGAGCTGTATTCCTCGCCGTGGAAGCTCTTGATGCCGAAGTACCAAGGCAGGCTCAGCTTGGCCCGAACGTTGCGTGCCACGACCATCGTGTTGGCCAAGAAGCGTTCGTCGAGCATGCGATGCGCCTCGGCTTCGCTGTCGATGAACAGGTAGGCGCCCTTGCCCGCGTCGGTGACCGCGTCCATGAGCGTGTCCTCGTAGGTTTCGGGAACGCCCACGCCGACGCCGAGTAGATACGTACCCTCTCCGTCGCTGTCGGACGCCTCGCTCGCGATGAGGTCCAGGTCGGTGACGCCTGCGTTGGCTCCCCCGTCGCTGATCAACATGACCCGGTTGATGCCGCCATCGATGTGGTGGGCGTTCGCGAGCTGATATCCCGCGACGAGCCCGCCGTGCAGGTCGGTGCTTCCCGCCGCGACCAACCCATCGACGACCTGCAGGAGCGCGGGATCGTCCGGCCCGGCCACCTCGAGGCCGTCGAGGACGAGCTGCTGCTCGTGAGCCCACGTCACGATCGAGATGACGTCGCCCGCCCGAAGCGCGCTTGCCGTGGCAACCATCGACGCCTTGAGGTTGTCCATGGGCGCTCCCTTCATCGAGCCCGACGTGTCGAGCGAGAAGACGAGGTTGAGCGCAGGCCGATCCTCGGCGGTCATCTGCCGGCTCCGCGCGCTGACCATGAGGGTGAACTCGCCCGAGTCGGGGTCGGTCCGGCGCATCTGGATCCCCACGGAAGCCGTCTCGTCGGTCGGGTTGTCGTAGCTGAGGTCGTAGTAGTTGAGGAACTCGTGAATCCGAACGCGACTGGCCGGCACGATGTCGCCCTGCTCGATGTACGCGCGAGCCAGCGCCGGGGACGCCTGCGAGTTGCTATCGTCGTTGCTCATGTAGAGTTCGAGATCCGAGCTCGTCTCGGGGCACGTACTCTCGGCTTCGGACGAGCGCTGCGTTCGTAGATCGAGCGGATCGAGCGCGGGAGCGTCGGGCGCGTCGCATTGCTCGGGCTCACAATCCGGGTCGGCCGTCTTCTCGCACATGCACTGGCAGACGCCATCTTCCACGCACAGCATCTCGGGCAGGCACAGCGGGAGCACCCCGTCGTTGTCGATGACGCATTGTGTCCCCTCAGGGCACATCGGGTTCTCCTCGGTTCCCGAGCACATCGCGACGCACGTTCCGTCGGTGCCGTCCTTGGGGACGTCGAAGCAGAGCACGCCGAGATCGCAGTCATCGACCCCGCTGACTCCGGAGCCTTCCACCGTACAAGCGTCGCCATGCACGCCTGCGTCCGGCGCCACCGGCACGCACTTCGTCGCGTTGTGGTTGCTGCCGCCGTCGTTGGCCCAGGGCGCGCACTTCTCTCCTCGCGAGCAGTCTTGGTCCCAGACCGAGCACTCCACCGAGACACCTCCACCGTCGGGATCGGTGATGAACCCGCCTCCGGTGCTCACTCCGTCGTTCCCGCCTCCCGGTTCGTCGTCGCCATCCGGCTCGTCCTCGCCATCCGCTCCGTCCTCGTCGACGGGGTTTCCCTTCACTGGGGGCTCGAACGGCGGAGACGCCCAGCCTGCGTCGCCGATCACCAAGGGCGCGCCATCGGCGCACAGCAGCACCGGCGGAACCGGCTCCTCCTCCGTCGCGCCACCGGTGGTCCCGTTCACCAGGTCGGCGGTCGATCCACTGCAACCGCCTGGAATCCATAGGGAAAGAACGACCAACGCGCGACGGCTCAGCATCATTCGCAAAAACTAACATTAACTGCTGCAAACTAACAATAGTAATCCTCTTGAAGAGGTCCGCGCGATTACGCGCGTCGCGACGCTCATCGGAACGGATACGACATCGCCACGTCGCAGCGGCTGTATCGGCCCTTGCACGCCTCGAGCACGTCGGCGTCATGGACGAAGCCGTACTTCTCGTAGAGGTGAATCGCCGCTTCGCACCGCGCGTTGGTGAGCAAGAACAGGCGCTCCAGGGTGCCCTGACTCCGCAAGGATTGAGCGCGCTCGAGGACCGCGTCGAGGAGGAACGCGCCGACCTTCTTGCCCCGCGCCGCGGAACGTACGCCCATCTTGGTCAGCTCGAACGACCTGTCCTCTGATGGCATGAGTGCGCACGTGCCCACGATGCCCAGGCCTGGCGCTTCGACGAAGAGGACCTCTCCGCCGCGGTCCAGGATCATTCCGCGAGGGTCCTCGATGATGGCGCGGTCGGCATCCTCGAGCGTGAACATCTCTTCGACCCACGCGCGGGTAATCTCGGCGAACGTGCCCGCCAGGCTGTCGTCATACGGCACGATGCGCAGTCCCACCGGGCCCCGGGCGATCCGAGCGTCGAGGGATTCTTGCTGCATCCCGTCTTCGACCCGGTTCAGAAGCGAGAGCAGGTCACCGTCTGGGCCCTCGGCAAGCGAGGCAGCCGCGGCGTCGATGCTGGGCCACAGCTCGTGCTTCATGCGCTGAACGAGCGCGTCTCCTTCGGCCGTGAGCCGAATGCGCTTGAGCCTGGAGTCGTCGGGGTCGCGCTCGGTCTCCACAAGGTCCAGCGCGATGAGGCTGCCCAGCGTGCGCGTCACCGAGGGCTGGCTGACCCGCAGCGCCTCCACGGCTTGCCCCACGGTCAGCGGTCCCCGGCGGTCGAGCGCAGCCAGCAGCGGAAACTGAGCCGGCTTCATCGGGTAGCCCAGCCGCGCGTGGGCCTTGGCCGCATCCGCTTGGAGCCGCTCCGCCAGCCGCTTGAGACGGCTTCCAAGCGCCAGATAACCGAGATCGCGCAGGATGTCTTCGCCCATCCACGAACAGATATAACATGTTATATAACATGACAAGTAGATTCTTATGGGCGTGGACGAACCTCGTCGCCATGGAGTTCATCGGTGAGGCGTGGGCTGAAGGAGGCCCTCAGCGTCCACCGCGCTCACGACCGTCGAGCTCCTGCTCGACCGCGTCGCTGTCGAACGATGAGGGATCAGCGGCCGGTGCGGTTGGTTCTTCGACGGCCGGAGGCCGGCAGCCTGCCGCGAGGGAAAGAACGGCCAGCACATGCCGAACCAGGGCGAAGGCGAACGACTCCACCCAACGAGCGTAGCCCTGGCGGTGATGCACGGACCCCTTCGTGGTTCTCACCCATGCCGATGAAACAGCACGAGCCGGCGCCTGCCCGCTCGTTCAGGCCTCGAGCATCAGGCCGCGTGGGTCGCTCGTGAAGGCCGCCTCGCGGAGGCAGTCGGCCATGGGAGAGGTGCGGGCGGGCTCGCCGTCGATCGTCTCGATGCGCAGCAGCTTGCCGCGCTGTCGCTTGGCCACGACCGCAAGCGCGCGCGCGGCCTGCAACGCGACCTGCGGGTCGTCGGCGGCGGGGAACGAGGTCATCTTCTTGCCGCCCTTGTCGACGAAGAGCGCGACTACGCCGCCCACCAGCACGACGGACGCTCCGGGCACGCGGCGTGGGCCGGTCTTCTTGTCGGCGTTGCGATACGGCCACGGCAGCATCCAGCCGTACGGGTTCGCGGGGTCGATCGCGGAGAGCACCACGACGTCGTCGTCTTCGTCGTTCTTGGTCGCCCGCAGACGATCGACGGCCCCGGCCGAGGCGAACTGCGCTCCGCCGAGCCCTTCGACGAAGTAGCCGCGGCGGATCTTGCCGCTGTCCTCCATCGCCCGCAGGACCCGGTACACCGCCGAGAAGCCGCCCTGCATCGGCTCGAGCGTGGCGACCTCGCGCGTGACCACGCCGTGGCGTTCGAGCAAGGTCACCGCGCGCGCGTGGGCACGCTGCGTCTCGGGCACGTCGGGCGCGATCAAGCTCTCGACCAACGACCAGCGACCGCCCAGGCCCGTGCTCGCCGAGAGCCCACCGCGCAGCGATCGACCGCGAGGCTTCTGCGGCCGCAGCAGGCTGCGCAGCGCGGCGAAGGTGTCGTTGGTGACGAGCCCTTCCCAGACCAGATCCCATAGCGCCTCGCGGACCTCTTTGACGCGCGCACCCGGGCCGCACGCGGTCTGCAGCTCGGTGAAGAAGCAGGCGCCGCGAGCCTTGAGGGCGTCGAGCAGCTGGTGGTGCATGGGCTCGAGGTCTTCGGGGAGCTCGGGCTGCTCCAGGAGCACCGCCGCCCGCTCGCGACGGTAGAACGCGACGCGGCCGTCGGTCTTGCCGATCGCCCCGCGCCCAACCCAAACGAGCCAGCCCATCGCGCCGAGCTCGTCGAGCATGCGCGCGTGAAAGCCCGGGACGCGGTCGGGCAGGATGACCGTCTCCAGCTCCTTCCACGACAGCGGCAGACCCTCGAGCTGCGCGAGCGCCTCCTCGAGCTTGGCGGGACCGATTTCCGCCTGACCAATGCCATGCCACCGCGGCAGGAAGCGTCCCAGCGACTCGGCGTCGACCGGGGCAATCTCGCCGCGCAGCTTGGCCAAGGTGTGCCGCTTGATCCGGCGCAGCACGTCGGGATGGCACCACTCCTCGCCAGCGCGATCGGGGCGGAACTCGCCGCGCAGCACGTCGTCGTCGCGCTCGAGCAGCGTGAGGGTTTCCAGCGCGCGCTCCACCGGCACGTCGTAGCGGTCGGCCAGGGCCTGCGCCGTGAACGGGGCGTGCGTTCGGGCGTAGCGCTTGACCAAGGTCAGCCACGCATCGGGCACCGTCTGCAGGAACACCTTGGGCACGCCGACCGGGATGTTGCTGCCCACGGCGTCGCGGTAGAGCGACGCGTCTTCTACCGCGACGTAGCGCTGCTCCCCCGCGACCCGAAGCGCCACCGCCCGCCGAGCTTTGACCAGGGACGCCAGCCACGGCTCGCAGTCGTCCACGCTGCGAAGCTGCGCCTCCTCGAGGGTGAGGTCGCCGACCTTGCGCAGCACGTCGTGCATCGCGTCGACGTGGCGCGCCCGGTACTCCGGCTCGATCGCCTGCAGCTCGGCCTCGATCTGTTCGATGACCGCGGCGTCGAGCAGCTCACGAAGCTCCTCCTGGCCCAGCAGCTCGCGGAGCAGCTTGCGGTCGAGCGCCAGGGCCTGCGCCTTGCGTTCGGCCAGCGGCGAGTCGCCTTCGTACAGGTAGGCCGCCACGTACGCGAACACGAGGCTGCGCGCGAACGGGGACGCGTTCTGCGTCTCGACCACGTCGACCTTGATGTCGCGGCGGGCGATTCCGCGGAGCGTGTCGATCAGCTCGGGCAGGTCGAACACGTCCTTGAGGCAGGCGCGATACGTCTCGATGATGATCGGGAACGACGGGAACTCGCGCGCCACCGCGAGCAGCTGCTGCGACTTGAGTCGCTGCTGCCACAGCGGCGTGCGAGCGCCGGCCTTCATCCTCGGGAGCAGAAGCGCACGGCCGGCGTTTTCGCGGAACTGCCCCGCGAACAAAGCGGAGTGCGCGAGCTGCTCGACGACCTGCTCCTCCACCTCGTCGGGGTCGGGCAGCAGCACGTCCACGTCGGGCACCTCTTCGACCTCGACCAGGCGCAGCACGATGCCGTCGTCGCTCCACATCGCCTGCACCTCGAACCCGAAGTGCGACTCGAGGCGAGCCTGAATCGCGAGCGCCCACGGTGCGTGCACGCGGGCGCCCAGCGGCGAGAGGATGCAGATGCGCCAGTCGCCGAGCTCGTCGCGAAAGCGCTCGACCGTGATGCGCTTGTCGGTCGGCAGCGTGCCCGTGGCCTCGCGCTGCTCGTGCACGTACGTGACCAAGTTCTGCGCCGCATAAGCATCGAGCGCGTACTCGGACTGCAGCCACGCCTCGGCGTCGGCCGCCTTCTTGCGGGCGAGCGTGGCGGCGAACTTGCCCATCGCGCGACCCAGCGCGGCGGGTCGGCCAGGCCCGTCCCCTCGCCAAAACGGCAGCCGGCCCTGCTCGCCGGGGGCCGGCGCCACGATGACGCGGTCCCGGGTGATCTGCTCGACCTTCCACGTGGTCGCGCCGAGCGTGATGTTCTGCCCGGCCGCCGACTCGTGAACCATCTCCTCGTCCAGCTCGCCCAGACGCGGACCGCCGTCGCCCAGGTGGACGCTGTACGTGCCGCGGTCGGGGATCGTGCCCGCGTTGAACACCGCCACCTGCTTGCTGCCGCGGCGGGTCGAGAGCACGTCGGCGTCGCGGTCCCAGGTGATCCGCGGGCGCAGGTCGGCGAACGCGTGCGACGGGTAGCGCCCCGCGAGCATGTCGAGCACGCCCGAGAACGCGTCGGGAGGCAGGTCTTCGAAGTTGGCCGCCCGCTTCACGATGCGCTTCACCTCGTGCAGCGGCTGGTCCTCGACCACCGTCATCGCCACCATCTGCTGCGCGAGCACGTCGAGGGGGTTGCGGGGGTAGGCGATCGGCTCGATCTCGCCGCCGCGCATGCGCTCGGACAGCACCACGCACTCGAGAAGGTCGCCGCGATGCTTGGGGAAGATGCGGCCCTTGGAGACCTCGCCCACGCCGTGGCCCGCTCGACCGATGCGCTGCAGGCCGCGGCTGACCGCGCCGGGTGACTCGACCAGCACGACCAGGTCGACCGCACCCATGTCGATGCCCAGCTCGAGCGAGCTCGTCGCCACGATGCAGCGGATCTGCCCCGTCTTGAGCATCTCCTCGATCTGCTCCCGCTGCTCGCGGGCGACCGAGCCGTGATGCGCCCGGACCAGGTCGGGCTGTCCGGACTGCTCGAGCAGCCGCTGCGACAGGCGCTCGCACAGGCCGCGCGAGTTCACGAAGATGATCGTCGTCTGGTGCTTGTCGATCAGCTCGAGCAGGCGCGGATAGATCGCCGGCCAGATCGAGTTGTCCATCGGCTCGAACATGGCCGGCTGGGCCTGCACGACCGTCTTGCCGCTGCCGTAGTCGACCGGTCCGCCATCGTCGGCCGGGGTGTCGTCGTCTTTCGAGGGCTCGAACGCGCCGCCACCGAACGGGCCCATCGCGTCGTCATCGTCGTCGAAGCCCGCTGCGGCCGCGTCGAGGTCGTCGTCATCCGCCCCGCCGAGGTCGATGCCCTCGTCCTCCGTCGCCATCGCGCGCAGGTGCTCGCCGGGCCGCGTCATGTCGGGGACGGGCACCGTGATGCTCAGGTCGATCTTCGGGGGCGCGCTCGTGTCGACGATCGTCACGTCGCGATCGCCTCCGAGGAACTTCGCAACCTCCTCGAGCGGCGTCGCCGTGGCGGACAGCCCGATGCGCTGCGGGTCCCGGATGCACCCCGCCGCGAGCCGCTCCAGCGACAGCGCCATGTGGGCGCCACGCTTCGTGGGGCAGAGCGCGTGGACCTCGTCGATGATGACCGTCTCTACCGTCTGAAGGTTCAGCCGCGCCTGACCGATCAGCAGCAGGTACAGCGACTCGGGCGTGGTGACGAGAATGTCCGGTGGGTCTCGGAGCTGGGCCTGGCGCTCCCGCTGGGGCGTGTCGCCCGTCCGAACGCCGACCGACGGGATGCGGATCTGCTTGCGGACGCGCTGCGCTGCCGCGGAGATGCCCACCAATGGCGCGCGAAGGTTTCGCTCGACGTCGTAGACGAGTGCCTTGAGCGGCGACACATACAGCGCCTTCACGCCCTTGGGCTCGTCCTTCGTGCCCGGCGGCGGCGTCCGGGAGATCTGATCGATGCACCACAAGAACGCGGCCAGCGTCTTGCCGCTGCCGGTCGGGGCGATCAGCAGGCTGTGCTCGCCCTTCGCGATCTTCGGCCAACCCTTCTTCTGGACCAGCGTCGGCGCCTCGAACGAGGCGTCGAACCAAGCGCGCGTCGCGGGACCGAAGAGCTTCACCGCAGCAGTGTGCCGGCCCCGTGGAAGGCACGCTAGCGAGACCCTGACAGCTCCTGTCAGGAGCCCGCCGGCTCGTGTGGCACGCTTAGGCCGTGCGACGCGTCCTTCTGGGCTTCCTCGCGGTGTTCGGCTGCACCCCCGCGACCCCTCCAGCCCGTCCGGCGACTCCCCCCGCGCGCGCTGCCGTCGAACACCCGCCGAGCTGCGAGGACGAAGCCGCCGCCTTGCATGAGCGACTTGCGGCGATGGCGGAGACCGTGTCTCCACGACTCGCGCCTGGTCCACCGGTTCCATGGACTGCGACGCTCGACGAGTCCTTCAACGCGGCGCTGGTTCTGATGAACGACGGCACGCGCTGGGAGGCGGATCCGTTCAACCCTTTGATGTGGGAGTCCCCTCGCCAACCGTACATCGACGCCGTGCGGGATCGATCCGCAGGATTCATCCTGGCGGCCGACGGAGCGACGCCGACCCGAGACGTGTTCGAGATGCTCGAGGTTCTGCAGGGCGCCGACATCACGGTTGGTGAGTTCAACGTCGAAGTTCGTTTCGAGGCTCCTGAGATGCCAGATCCGGCGTGGGTCGCAACGCTCGCGGACCGCCTCTCCAATCCCGATACGTATTGGACGGAGCACATCGCCATCATCCATGAGCAAGTCACCGAATGGGAGGCGTACTGCCCCATCGCTCGCCAAGCATTCGAGTTCGATGCTTCCACGCTCGACGGCCCAACGCTCGCGAAGAGTCTGGCCGATGGCCACAAGGCCTGCGGGTGCTCGACCTCAGCCGAACGTTGGGCCGCCCTCGCGTACCTGATGATGTACGAATATCCGCCCCCGGAGACCACCGACGGCAGCTACCCGATCGAGCTCACTTCAGCGGGCATCACGATCGAGTTTGCGTGGACCGAGTCCTGGGGTGAGACCGCCAAACGGCTCCCCCCGCCGACGGGCGAACGCATCCAGCTGCAGCTTCGCCCAAAGGACCCTCCGCCAGCATCGACTCAGAAGCGACCGGCAACCGCGAGGCCAGACTGACCCGAGCCGAGTGACGGCAACACCCGGACCGACGATGCAGGCGCGTCCGCTCGCGTCGCGTTCCGAAGGGCGATCCCGTACGACAGCAGTCCCGCACCCGTCGCCGCCAGCGCGAAGCCGGACTGCAGCCCCGCCGCCTGTCCGACGAAGCACGAGGTTCGATCGCACCGGGGCAAAAGCGTGTAGCGCAGCGTCCACGACGTGATCCACCCCGCCGCGCCCACGCCCAACGCCGCAGCACCCACCCCGATGAAGGTTCGGGCGCGCTTCGACGGTGGCGCGTGCCAGGTGGCGGCGTATTGACCCGCACGCTGACCCGCCGGGATGGCGAGCGAGATCGAGGCCGCGTTGGCCACGCCGCGAAGCGCTGCCAGCGACAAGATCGCTCCTACGCACCCGTGCGGTCCACCGCAGCCGGTCCGGTGCGCCGCGATGATGCCCCCGGCAGCGCCCCACGCCACGGCACCGCTGGCGACTGCGCCAATCGCAAGCCCGCGGCCGTGCTCCCCACGGCCGGGTGTCGACCCGCGCCGCCGCCTCTTCGGCGGAATCCGGCTGGGCGCCCGCAGGCTCGGCAACCGCAAGGCTGCTCACGAGTGCCGCTGCGACGAGCCAGCCCATCCAGCCGCACTGTACCGTGCCGAAGACCCTGCGCACGACGCTCGAGACCTCTCGACCGTCTTCCGAACTTCGAGGGTCGATGCGAGCCGCTCAGCCTGCGATGCGGGCCTGAAGCGCGACGATGCGGTCGCGCAGCGGGGTCCACCGGTCTTGCGCGGGCACGCTGTCGAGCGCGCTGCGGGCATGCGTCGCGGCGTCCTGTGGACGGCCCTCCTGCGCTGCGAGAGCGGCCCGGACGTAGGCGACGCGGGACCGGGTCCCGGCCGAAGGCGTGCCGGTGGCGAGAGACTCGTAGGTCTCGAAGTGCTCACGGGCCGTGTCGAACGCGTCGGCGTCCAGCGCCAGCTCGGCGGCGCTCAGGGAGAACTTGCCCACGACGAGGTGCTCTGGCCCGAACGAACGCTTCGCCATCGCCACGGCACGCGTCCCCTTCGCCAGCCCTTCGTCGGGCTCGCCGCCACACGCGAACGCGTGCTTGGCCTGGTTGTGCAGCACGACCGAGCCGAGGATGTCGGTCTCGGGCAGCGCGTTCGCCGGGCCGTCGGCGGCCTCGAGGTATCGAGCGGCCTCCTCGCAGCGCCCCAGGTACATCGCGTCCACGCTGCACGCGGAGTTGGCCTGGACCACGGAGCGGTGGCCTTCGCCGTGCGCCTTCGTGAAGATCCGAAGCGCTTCGCGGTGATGGTCGAGCGCCTCCTCGTGGCGCTCCATCTTGCCCAGCGTGGTGGCCAGGTTGTTGTGCACGATCGCCACGTTCGAGTCGTCGGGTCCGCGCGTGCGGGTCCACGTGTCGAGGATCTCCTCGTACATCGCCTTCGACCCCTCGAGGTCCCCCTTGCGCTTGAGGATCCCCGCCATCACGGCCCGCGGAGAGTCCAGCCGCGCGCTGTCCGGGCCGAACCACGCCTTGCCCATGCTCAAGGCGCGCTCGATCGTCTCGGCCGCCTCGTCGATTTCGTTCTTGCCGACCAAGGCCGCCGCCAACGTTCCCAAGGCCGGCACGTAGTCCGGATGCTCGGGCCCATAGCGGCGCTCGAGTTCCGCGATGAGCTCGCGTGAGCGCCTCTCCGCCGCGTTGAAGTCGTCGACGTCCATCTCGAGCGCGGCCAGGTTGTTCAGCGGCACCAGGGTCTCGGGTCCTTCGGGACCGAACTCCTGGTGGAGCGCGTACGACCGCTCGTACGCCGCGCGGGCTTCGTCGTAGTTGCCGCGCGAGCGCTCATACAAGCCGACCGAGTTCCAGTACGACGCCGCGGCGTGGCTGAAGGTGCCGGCGCGCTCGGTCGCAGCCAGCGTCATCTCCTTCCACACGTGGGCTTGCTCGAGGTTGGGCGCCGCCACGGAGACGAGATGAAGGGCGAGCGAGCCGCTCGCGACCATGAAGCTCGTCTCATCGCACCGCATCGCGACGCGAAACGAATGCTCCAGCGCCGCCAGGGACGCTTCGTACTCGGCGCGTCGAAGCTGAACGAACCCCAGCTCGTAGTACGCAGCCGCGGTCAGCGGGTCGAAGTCGATCGCCTCCGCCTCTTCGATCAACGACGTCGCCATCTCCACGGCGGTGTCGAAGTTGCCCAGCTGCCCATCGGCCGAGATGCGAGCCACGCGGCGCCGTGCGGCCGCGACCGCGTCGGCCTTGTCCGGCGGCGGCTTCTGAATCGCGGGATGGCTCCAGTCGGGCTGCGTGCACTCCACGGGGTTGCCCAATCGCGCAACCGCTTCACTGGCGTGGACGAGCGCGCCCTCCTCACTGCTCTCGAGCGCCTCGACCAGAGCGCCGAAACGTACGAGGCGGTCGTCGAGACACTGCAGCGACACGCTCCGCGCCGCCTCCGACGTGTCCGGGGAGCACGCTGCGTCGCGCGACGAGGTCCACTCTCCGGCGAACCGATCGAGCTCTTCGCGCAACGTCGCCGCGGCCCGCGTCGAGATCTCCACGCCGCCGTCCGCAAACGCCTGCTCCAGGCTGATCGCGCGCGTGGGCGTCCACGCCTTCGCAAGCAGGTCTTGGGACGACGACGCACAGCGAGGCTCTTCGGCCGACGACGAGGCGGCCGCGCCCAACCCCACCGCTGCCAGCGAGAGTCCCCCCAAGAACAGCGCCTTCGTCGAGCGACGCGTCGCCGCCCACCCACTGGGCACCAGCGCCCGCAGCAAGGCGCCCAGCGAGGGGAACCGATCGTCGGGCTCGACGCTGAGGCCACGCAGGATCGCGGCGCGGAGCGGGCGCGCGATCACATCCAGCGCCTGGGGTTCGGCGATCCGCCCCGCGCTCACGTTGGCGGCCAGCTCGGTGATCGTGCGCCCCGCAAACGGACGCTGCCCCGTCAACGCCTCGAACAGCGCCACGCAAAAGCTGAACTGATCGGAGCGAGCGTCGGCGACCGCGCCCGCGAACTGCTCGGGCGACATATACGCGGGCGTCCCCACGAGCGCGCCGGTGCGGGTCAACGTGGCGTCTGAGAGTTCGGCTCCGCTGGAGTGCGTGGAGAAGAGCGCTTCCCGGGCGCCCTCGGGTTGGCCGTCGCGCGCCAGGCCGAAGTCGGTCACGCGTGCGCGTCCGTCGGTGCCTACCAGCACGTTGGCGGGCTTGAAGTCGCGGTGTACCAAGCCGGCCTCGTGGGCGGCCTCCAGCCCGAGCCCCGCGTCGCGAAACATCGAGAGGGTCGCCTCGGGGTCGCGTCGCTGCGCCGCGAGCCAGTCCCCGAGCGTTCCGCCGTCGACGAACTCCATCGCCATGAAGACCGCGCCCTCGTGCAGGCCCACGTCGTGGACGACCACCACGTTGGGGTGGGCAAGGCGGGCCGTTGCTCGCGCTTCACGAACGAGCCGCTCGCTCGACGCCGTGCCCATGGCCCGGGGCCGCAGCAGCTTCAGGGCGACCTTGCGATCCAGCTCGGGGTCGAACGCGGCGTGGACCACTCCCATCGCGCCCGCGCCGAGCGTCTCGAGCACGAGGTAGCGGCCGATCGTGGCGCCGCGCAGCATCGAGGGCGGCAGCAGGCTCGACAGGCCATCTTCGACCTTGTCTTCACGCGAGGACTCGCTGTCTTCGGGCTCGGGCAGCGCCGACGCCTTGAGCTCGAACACCCGCGCGAGTTCAATCAGCACCAGACGACACCGCGGGCACGCGTCGATGTGCGCCTCGGCCTTCGCCGCCGCCTCCGGATCGAGCGCGCCCGTGACGAGATCGACGATCTCGTTCTCTTCGAGGCAAGGCGACGTCACGCTCTGCGAGGATACCGGGATTGAGGCGCCGCCGCGCTAGGAACGGCCCACGGCCCGACCTCTTCCGCGGCTTGGGGGATGTTCATCCCGGGGAGCGAGGAGTCGGAGTTGTTGAGACGGAGTGCCTCGCAGAACTAAAGTGGCGTGAGCGCCGTGGCTGTCTTGAACTTCTTGCGGAAGACCGCTCGGCTCGTCCGCGCCACCCCAGCACGTTCGTCAACCGCGACCGGCTCTCGCACGTCGGCGCATCGTCGAGCGAACGCTTGACCCAGACCTTGGGTGGGTCAGAGCGTTCGCTGGGTCGAGCGAACGGCGTCACCTTGAGCCAGTGCGACGTAGACGCCTCTGAATCGTGGGCCCTGGAGACGCGCCAGCGCCGACGGGTCGTCTTCGAAGCCGCGCTCCAGCGCTGGAATGCCCGCGAGCGCGATGTCGTGTTCCCTGCCGGGACCGTGCGCATGCGGCTTCGGCACAAGGTGAAGACCGAGCCGATTCCGGCCCTGCTCCGGGCCGCGTAGGTCTGGGGTCAAAAGTCAGCGACTGCGGGAGGCGAGCGGAGGCTAGTCCGTTCGCGCTGGCTCTTCGCCGATGGCGGGGCTGTCACCCTGGCGGTAAAGGACAGATAAGCCCAGTCCTCACGGACAGATGGAGCCGGCCGCGCAACGCTCTTCTGAACGTTGCGCGGCCAAGACCGTCTTCACTGACGCGAGTGTCAGCGCACTACTTCCAGTTTGGTCTATTTCTCTCACGTCAACCCGTACTGGACCCCACTGGACCCACGAAGACGTCAGGAGAGCCGGTTTTCCTACACAAAGACCCGTGTAAGCCACAGGAACTCCTGATCGTCCTGAATCACGCGGTAGCTGGGCCCGCCTGGGTCCCCAAGTTCTGCCACTTCGCCTACGGAAAGAGTAACCTCCGGTCGCTCTGGAATGAAGACGACTCGCCTTGCCATTCGTTTTTTTATCGTCTCCGTCCCGCAGTTTCTTACGATACCTAGCAGCTTTCGCTCTTGGTATACTTCCAAAGGTTCATCGTCGGTCATTTGCTTACCTTTCGTGTGAATGTTGCCTTCACCATCTTGTCGGTGACGATAATTTCCGAAATCTCACTATACCCTGCCTTCGCAGCCTGCTTGTACGTCCAAGTTGCCTTAGCCGCTTCGATGTTTGCCGATTCTGCTTTCCCTACGCCACCGCCAGCATCGCGAAAAGCCCTCAGGTTATCCCCCTCAACCCAAAAGCCGCGAACGGCTTGCATCTCGCCGGTAGCCTCCGCGGCGTTGACGATCTGTTCGAAAGCGTACCCTCCCGAGGCGTTCACAAAGCCCTTCTGCCGCGCCTCTTTCGCATAGATCGACAACTCGAGGACGCCGTCCCCCACAAGATGACCCTCTGCGTACACGTAACCTTCGGCTCCGGGCTCTGCTGTCACATAGACGTCGGGAGAGTCCGGCGTTCCTGCAAGTCGCGGGTCGAAGTTATTCACGAGGTTCCCTCGGTGGTGCGCAACTGGCGCGTTTCCCGTCGCACCCGTTCCGTCCGGAGAAGTACTCCCTCGCGACCCCGGGGCGGCGGGAGCAGACACCGTCGTTCGGCTCGCATTCCCGATCGCGACGGACATCCCGACCGCAAGTCCAGCGGTCATCCCTACCTCCATCAGAGCCAATTCCTCCACCGCATCGGACCGCCAACTGATCCTACCGACACCCTTACGAGCAGCTTCATCGATAGCGACCGCACGCTTCGAATACGGAAGGTCCTTTGTCTGGTATTTGATTCTCAGAAGATCAGTCCGAAAATCTGAGACTCGCTGCGGGCCGATTTGTCCCTGTTCGAACTGTGATACGACGCGTCCTCCGAGGTAGATCCCACTTCTATCTGCTTCGGCATCAAGATACGAAACACGTTCTTGATCCGCTGCGCGTAGGGTGGCTTCATACCTCGCGGTGGCTGCATCAATCTTTTCATCCAGGGCCTCGGATCGCCTTTCCGCTTTCTGCCGGGCCTTCTCGAATCTCCTTGCCGTAGCAAGGAGGTAGCTATCTCCTTCCCCTTTGGTCCCCGCGGGATCGTGCAAGGAGATGGGCCGACCCGACACATACGCATACCGGTTCACCCCATCCCCGAGTCCGATCGGGTCACTCGCCGTCCACCGCCCAAGCCAGCACGCGTAGTACCGAGCCCCGTGATACCCGAGCCCCGTCTCCTCGTCCCGCTCCTTCCCCGTATACCGATACGTCCGCTCCGAGACATCAACCCTCGAGTTCACCGCCCGATACGCCGACGTCCCGTACGGGTGGTACTCCTCGTATGAAAT
>JBCCQM010000145.1:0-20877 GCA_039024335.1 Myxococcota bacterium | reverse complement strand
TTCTTCATCCACTCGACGCGCTTCTCGGGCTGCCCGCACTTTTCGTACTGGCGGCCGATCACGTTGTACCAGCTCTCCTCGCGCGGAGCGTCCTTGTGCTTGTCCATCCAGTACTGGAGGAGGTCGTCACAGCGCTCGTCGGCGTCGAGAAGCGTGAGGCGGTAGTCACGAACGATCTCCTCGTTCGAGCGCTTGTCCTCTTCGTCCGCGGCGGCGCCTTCTTCGCCCTCGACCGCTTCGGCCTCCGGCTCCGGCTCTTCCTCGTCGGCCCGATCGAGCCACTTCTGGAAGTCGCCCAGCGCTTGGTCAGCGTATTCCTTGCGCTGCTTCAGCTTCTCGGCGTCGTCGGTGCCGCGAAGCTTGAGCACCAAGGCCATGGCCGCGCATCCGCGGTTCCAGAACACCTTGACGCCATCTGGCTCCAGCTCGATGGACTTGGAGTAGGCCTCGATGGCCTCGGCGTACTGTCCCTCGTTGTAGGCGGCGTTGCCTTCGCGGATCAAATCGCGAGATTCGATCTGCGTACAGGACGTCGCGCCCACCGCTGAGAACAGGGCCATGCCCAACATCCACGCGCGGCCAGAGACCCAACCACTGCGGTGAAAAACCCGGCGCATGTAAGACCGCACTCTACAGCAAGAACCGCCGGGAAAATCAACAGGAGTCTTTGAATTTTGAGGCATGGCGAGCGCTTGCGAACTGTGTGCAGCCTCTCGGCGCATCGTGCGAGAACGCTTTGCGAATCGCGCACTTGGGAGACAACGGGGGTGAAACGGACTGCACGGTGGGGACTCGAGATCGCGATACGGACCGGCGACCGTCGCGGCTCAACGGAAGCCGGTGACGGCCCTTACAGGCGTATCGTCGAACGACCGCGTGCATCACTCGAAGCGGAGGTCGAACGTGACGTCCGAACAGGTGCTGCGGGCCTTGCCGTCGACGCGCGCCGGCTTGAACCGCCACCGCTTCACCGCGTCGAGACAGACCTTGTCCACGCCGGGATCGCTGCCGAAGCGCCGCTTGATCTTCGCGGACTCCACCGTGCCGCGCGGACCCACGCAGAACTCCACCTTCACGGTGCCCGGCCGCCGCGCGCCCAGACCGGTCTTGGTCTTCGCGAGGTCGCTGGCCTTGGGGTCGGGGCTGTAGATCGAGCGCGCCTTGAGAACCGACAGCGGCGCCCGTTCGACCGACTTCTTCACCGGTCGCGGCACGCCCGGTGGATCGCCGATGCGCTTGATGTTGGGTACGCACCCCGGACCGAGGCATCCCTGCTGCTTCGGCCCTGGGACGCCGGGGCCGCCGCCCCCGCCGCCGACCCCGACGGGAACGCGGCGTGGCTTCGCGGTCCCGATCGACAGGTCGTCGGTGGGCGTGGGCTCGGTCGACTCCGTCGGCACGTCGCTGCGGCGTCCGGCGTCCGGGCTCATGGCGGCGGCCGCAGCCTTCACCTCGGGTTCGGGCCGCTCGGGCCGCGGCGGCGGCTCGCTGCGGTTGATGAAGTCGGGCACCAGGGCCAGCTCCAGGACGTCGCGGGCCTGCGGTGCGCCCACCGACGAGACGGACAGCCGCCCCATCGTCCAGCTTGCTGCACCTGCAGCCATCGTCACCGCCGTTGCGGCCAGCACTGCCATCATCATCCGGGCTCGCAGCCGCGGGTCGACGCGCTGGCCCTCCATGTACACATCGAACATCAGGGCACCTCCACCGGGCGCGTAGCCCGGGTTTGGTAGGACGAACGAGGCAGGCGCCCCGGTCTTTCAGTTCATCCCAACGCGATCGCCGAAAGCTCGGTCGCGCCGCAGGCGAGCATCAGCAATCGCTCGAAGCCGAGCGCTGCGCCGGCGCATGCGGGCAGCCCCGGCTGCTCGAGCGCGGCCAGGAACGCCGTGGGCTCGGGCAGCGGCAGGAGATCGTGCCCAGCTCGAAGCGCCGCGACGGCCGCGAAACGTCGACGCTGCTCGGCGGGATCGCGCAGCTCGTGATAGCCGTTGCTCAGCTCGATGCCGCCGACGTAGCTCTCGAAGCGGTGCGCGGCCTCGCCGGCCCCCAGGCGCGCCGGCCCGACCTGCGCGAGGGCGGCCAGCGGCGGCGGATAGTCGACGATGTGCACCCCCCCGCCCTGCGCGGCGAGCCACGGGTCGAGCGCGACGTCCGACCACGACGTCAGCAGCGCGCTCCAGGCGTACAGCGTGCGCGCGGACGCGGGCATCGTCTCGGGAACGTCCACCCGCCACGCCGCCGGCACCGCGTCCAGAAGCATCGCTGCGTCTTCGTCCCCCCGCAGGACGACGCCCGTGGTCTCGCGAAGCAGGGCGAGAAATCCATGGCGCGTCCACGGCCCCGGCGCGGGCCGGGCGAACGCGTCGAACGTGGTTTCGATCAGCGCCTCGACGTCGGCCTGCATCGCGCGCTCGTCGACGTCTCGCCGGTACCACTCGATGAGGTGAAACCCCTCGGCGTGCAGTCGGCCCGACTCCGCCGCGCGATGCACCGGCGCGACCTGAAAGACATCCGGCGCCCCACCGCACAGCAGCTGCTTCATCGGCAGCTCGGGTGACGTCGCCAGAAGGCCGCCGTCCGCCCGCACCGGCTCGATGTATGGCTCGATGGCGACGGCGGGTAGCCGAACGGGCGTGAGGACTTCGTGCAGCCCCTGCCCCCGGAAATGCGAACGGACCGCCTGCAGCGCCCGATCCCAGGCCTGCACGCGGTCCGCGAGGCTGCGTGCGCGCGTCATGGAAGCGCGCCGCCGCAGACTACTTGTTGACGCGCTCGACGTACTCGCCGGTGCGCGTGTCGATCTTGATCCGCTCGCCCTGCTTGATGAACAGCGGGACCTGGACCTGCTTGCCGGTCTGCACGGTGGCGGCCTTGGTCACGTTGGTGGCCGTGTCGCCTTTGACGCCGGGCTCACACTCGGTGACCTCCATGATGATGTGGCTCGGCAGGCTCACACCGACGGGGCGCTCGTTGTAGATGAGGACGTCGCACTCGATGTTGTCGAGCAGGAAGTACTTGTCGTGCCCCACGACGTCGACGGGCAGTTCGATCTGCTCGTAGGTGTCGTTGTCCATGAACGTGAACGCGTCGGGCGAGGAGAAGAGGTACTGCATCTTCTTCGACTCGACGTTGGCCGCGACCAGCTTTTCACCGGAGCGCCAGGTGCGGTCGACGACCGACCCGGTGAGCATGTTCTTGATCTTGCACTTGTAGAGGCCCTGACCCTTGCCGGGCTTGACGAACTGGAAGTCCGTCACCACCCACGGGGCGCCGTCGATTTCCAGCTTCGCGTTCTTCTTCAGGTCAGAGACGTCCATGCGTGGCAGGAGGGTTCGCCCGGCCCGCGTTCGGTGTCAAGACGGCCGCAGCGCGCGTCCACACATCTGGACGCTTTCGCGCGCTCTGCGACGGGTGGCGCGGGGCGAGAAGGTGTGGCAGGCTATTCCACGGTTTTCCGCAAGGGTTACCGGACAATGAAACTCAGCACCAAGGCACGCTACGGCCTCCGCGCTCTCTGCCACGTCGCAAACCGGGGTTATGCGTCTGCACAGGTCATCGCAGACCAGCAGACCATTCCCTCGCGATACCTCGAAGAAATCATCGGTGAGCTGCGAAAAGCCGGTCTGGTGATCGGAAAACGCGGCCCGCGGGGTGGTTATCGACTCGCGCGCCCCGCGGAGGAGATCGCGATCTCGGACGTGCTCAGCGCGCTCGCGAGCCCATCCGCCTCCGCGCCCACCGGCCGCCCCCAGGATGAGATCACCGCGCTCGTGGAGCGATCGGTCGACGACCGGCTCGCATCCGCGGTCGGAGACCTCCGCCTGGCCGACCTGCTCGGCGAAGCCAAAGACCGTCACCGCCGCAGCGCGGCCAATTACGTCATCTAGCGAGGCTCCGCGCGAGCCTGCCCCCGTCCCTTTCAAGGAGCCCTTCGCATGCGCCAAGCCCCCCAAGGTCTCACGCCCTCCGATCGCCGCGGCCGGCGACCCGAGGCTCACGGCAACATCCTCTCGCTCATCGGCAACACGCCGGTGTGCAAGATCCAGCGCGTCTGTGGATCGCCCGACACCGCCGCGACGGTGTGGGGCAAGTGCGAGTACCTCAACCCTGGCGGGTCGGTGAAAGACCGCATCGCGCTGGCGATGATCGAAGCGGCGGAAGCCGAGGGGCGCATCACCCCGGGCAAGACCACCATCGTCGAGCCCACCTCCGGCAACACCGGCATCGGTCTTTCACTGGTCGCGGCCGTCAAGGGCTACCGGCTCCTCCTGACCATGCCCGAGAGCATGAGCCTGGAGCGTCGCAGCCTCCTCAAGGCCTACGGCGCTGAGATCGTCCTGACGCCCGATGACCGCACGATGGAAGGCGCCGTCGACCGTGCGCGTCGCCTGTGCGAGCAGCCCGACCACGTCATGCTGATGCAGTTCGAGAACCCCGCGAACCCGCAGAAGCACCGAGACAGCACTGGGCCCGAGCTCATCGACCAGCTCGACGACGTTGGCATCGACGCGTTCGTATCGGCGATCGGCACCGGCGGCACGATCACCGGCGTCGGCGAGACGCTCAAGGCGCGGTGGCCGGACGTCAAGATCGTCGGTGTCGAACCGGCGCGCTCCCCGGTGCTCGCCGGCGGCGACCCAGGGCCGCACAAGATCCAGGGCATCGGCGCCGGGTTCGTGCCCGACGTGCTCAACCGCGACGTCATCGATGAGGTCGTGCCGGTCTACGACGAGGACGCCTATCGAATGAAGCAGCGGCTCGCGACCGAAGAGGGGCTGCTGGTCGGCATCTCGGCCGGCGCCGCCGCCGTAGCTGCCCAGAAGGTCGCGGCCGAGCTGGGCCCCGGCAAGAACGTGGTGTTCATCCTCTGCGACACCGGCGAGCGCTACTTCAGCCTCGACGAGTACTTCACGCCCCAAGGCACGCTCGGTCCCGCAGAAGACTGAGCGCCGGGCCCCTCCGTCATGTCCATCGAACCCCACCTGGGCAGCGTCCACTTCGTGGTCGTGGGTGCGGGCGGCCTCGGCTGTCCCGCCCTGCTGGGTCTGTCCGCGGCCGGCGCTCGCAGCATCACGGTGCTCGACCCGGACGTGGTCGAGACGTCGAACCTGCAGCGCCAGGTGCTGTATGGCGTGGGCGACGTGGGGCGCGAGAAGGCCGTCGCGGCCGCGTGGGCGCTTCGACGTCGCGTGCCTTCGCTCGACGTCAAGGCGAGGGTCACCGCGCTCGCGCCCGAGGACGCCGACGCGTTCGTGGCGGCGCTGCCCGACCGCACCATCGTGCTCGAGTGCACCGACCAGCCCGCCTTGAAGTTCGCGCTCAACGACGCGGGCCTGCGGCACGGCACGCCGGTCATCATCGGTGCGGCGCTGGGGCTGAAGGGCCAGTGCTTGGCGGTGGTGCCCGGCAGGGCCTGCTACCGATGCATCTATGAGTCCCCGCCTGAGGACCTGCCTACGTGCGACGGCGCGGGCGTGCTCGGCGTTGCCGTGGGCCTCGCCGGCTTCCTCATGGCCACCGCCGCTGTCGCGCTGTGTCGCAGTCCAGCCGAGGCAGACGAAACAGCGGGCGCCCTGACGGCGATCGACACCGCGACCGGCCGCATCCAGACGATTTCCCCCTCCCCTCGCCCCGGCTGCCCCGCCTGCGCCGAGGCCACCGACAACCGACTCTTCGCGGCGTTCGCCCAATCGGCCTAGCCCGCGAAACAACCCGCAACGAGCAACGATTCAGGAACTGACCATGGCCACCGTCCACATCCCCCCTGCACTTCGCAAGTACACCCAAGGCCAGGAGGAAGTCGCCGTCGACGGCGCCAACGTCCGCGACCTGCTGGGCAACCTCGAGACGTCCTACCCCGGCATCGGCGAGCGCATCGTCGACGACAAGGGTGCCGTGCGCCGCTTCGTCAACGTGTTCGTCGCCGACGAAGACATCCGCTTCATGGAGAACCTCGACACGGCCGTCAAAGACGGTGACGAGGTCAGCATCGTCCCGGCCATCGCCGGAGGCCGCTAAGCACATGGGCGCCGCTTCGACCCTGCTTCCCGCCGGAGCCCAGCTCGCCGCCACGCGGCGCGCTGCGCCCTCGCGCGTGGACTCGATCCTCGACCTCGTTGGCAACACGCCGCTGGTACGGCTGGGGCGGATCGAAGCGGACTGTCCAGGCGTCGAGCTGTGGGCCAAAGCCGAGTTCGCCAACCCCGGCGGCTCGGTCAAGGACCGCGCAGCGAGCCGCATCATCGGGGACGCGCTCGCGCGGGGCGACCTGGGCGGCGACCGGCGCCTGCTCGACAGCACCAGCGGCAACACCGGCATCGCGTACTCCCTCGTCGGCGCCGCGCTGGGCATTCCCATCACGCTGGTGATGCCCGAGAACGTCAGCCTGCCCCGCAAGCAGATCACGCGGAACTACGGCACCGAGCTCATCTTCTCGGATCCGATGGAGGGCAGCGACGGCGCGATCGTGCTCGCGCGCAAGCTCGCCGCCGAGCAGCCCGACCGCTACTACTACCCGAACCAGTACGCGAATGACTCGAACTGGCGCGCGCACTACGACGGCACCGCGCCGGAGATCTGGGCCCAAACCGACGGCCGCGTGACGCACTTCGTCACCGGCATCGGCACCAGCGGCACCATCGTCGGCACCTCGCGGCGCCTGCACGAGTTCAACCCCAAGATCCGCTGCATCGGCATGCAGCCCGACGACGCGTGGCACGGCCTCGAAGGCCTCAAGCACCTGCCCAGCTCGCTCGTGCCGCCGATCTACGACGAGAGCGCACTCGACGAGACGATGTGGATGCCCACCGATGAGGGATGGGACATGTCCGAGCGCCTCGCCGATCAAGAAGCCCTGTTCGTGGGGCACTCCGCCGGAGCCAATGTCGCCGCCGCGAGACGGGTGGGCATGCAGCTCGCCGAGCGCGGAGAGACCGGCGTCGTCGTGACCGTTCTGTGCGATCGCGGCGACCGCTACTTCGGCCCGATGAAGTGGGAGAAGCATTATGTCTGGTGAGACCCCGTCCCTGCTGCAAGCCCATCTCGATGCGATCTACGCCCAGGCGCGCGCCGAGTTCCCCAAGGAGTGCTGCGGCTACGTGTTCGGACGCGGCGACGCGGCGCGCGTGGTGACCTGCAAGAACCGCCAGGACCAGCTGCACGCCCTCGACCCGCAGGAGCACCCCCGCACCGCCGAGAACGGCTACAACATCGGCGGTCGCGAGCTGCTCAACCTGACGCGCAGCTTCGAGTCCGACGAGCCGGTCACGATCATCTACCACTCGCATCCGCGGGTCGGCGCGTACTTCTCTGAGGAAGACACCAACGCGGCGAACGCCGCTGGGTATCCGGTCGACGACCACCTCAACGACGCGCAGGAAGACCACATCAAATAAGCCGTGCTGTTCCGCCGCGACGGCGACGGGTTCGTCGAGATCGAGCGCTTCGACGGCGCGCAGGTTTGAGCCGCGCTTAGCGAAGCGCAGCCGTCACCGCAGGGTCGTCGGCCGCCAGCGCCCGCGGCGTCCCGTACGTTGAGTCCGCAGAGGGATCGGCCCCCGCTTCGACCAGGCGCCGGACAGTCTCGACGTGGCCGCCCACCACGGCGGCGACCAGCGGGGTCATCCCGCCGGCTTGTGCACGGTTCGGGTCGGCGCCCGCATCGAGCAGCGCCTCGACCATCGCAACGCTCCCCCGGCCGGCCGCAACCACGAGGAGGCTGGAGCGCCCCTGCTGCGCGTCGGGGTCGGCGCCCACGGCCAGAGCCGCCTGCACCCCTGCGACGTCGTCGATCGCGAAGGCGCGCGTCAGGGCCTTCTGCGCGTCGGCTCGATCGGCCCGCTCGCCCGCCTGGGTCCAGGCCGCACCGCCTGCGGCACCGACTACGAGCACGGCGGTGACGGCCCCCGCGAGCTTCGAGCCGCAGCCGCGCGCCACCAGGCCTCCGATCCCGACCGCCGCCATCACCACGACGAGAACGCCGAGCAGCTCCGCGTCGGCGCGCCCGTGGATGCCGCCCGCCGACAGCACGGCCGCGAGCACGCCCGCCGCGCCCAGCAGGACGAGGGACGACCACCACGGTCCACGGCCGCGGTACGATGCGTCGGTGTTCGGTGGGCTCACGCTGGCCTTGATGGTCGCCGCTTCGAGGCCCGCGATCGAGCCCCCGACGAAGAAGGAGCGCTTCGTCGCCGCCAAAGCGCTTCAAGACGCCCCGCCGCCGGCGCCCACCGAGGTCCTGCGAGTCGTCTACGCGCGCAACCTCCACACGCACGAGGTGATGCCGCTCGAAGGCCCCGGCGTCCGCCCCGACGCGTACGACCGCTTCTTTCGATGCTGGTTCACGACCGAGTCCTCCTCGATCCCTCGCGAGCTGGTCACCCGCATCCTCGCGGCGGCCCACACGTTTGAGTCGCGGCACGTCCGCATCATCAGCGGCTACCGCCATCTCAAGTACAACAAGATGCTGCGCAAGAAGGGTCGCGAGGTCGCGCTCAAGAGCCAGCACACCCAAGGACACGCGATCGACTTCAACCTCGCGGGCGTGTCGATCAAGCAGCTCTACCCGTGGCTGCTTCGCGAGCACCGAGGCGGTGTCGGCGTGTACCGCCGCAGCGGCTTCGTCCACATCGACACCGGGCGCAAGCGGACCTGGTCCGGCTCCTGAATCTCAGGGCTGCCGCACGGCGCCCGACTGGATGCGACGCGCAAACGGACGGTCGGCCTCGAGAAACTGCTCGACCGGAAGCGACGACACGTCGTGCGCGCTGACCGAAGCACCGGGCTCGAGCACCGCGGCGGCGCCGTCGTCCCGCGCCCAGCGTGCGCCGTCCACGTGATAGACGAGCAGCACGACCTCCGGGCCCGGCGGCGGATACACGTGGTGCAGGACCTCGGCGATCGTCTCCACGGCGAGGGTGTCGGCGGCGGGCCCCCACTCTTCGATCAGCTCCCGCGTGAGCGCCCCCGCGGGGGACTCCCCGCGCTCGACCTTGCCGCCGGGGAACTCGAGCATGCCCCCGCCGTGCCGCGCATCGGCCGGCCGGCGCTGCAGCAGAACCCGGGTACGGGACAGCCAGACCAGTCCAGCGGCCACCAGCAGTCGTGGTTGTTCGGGGGGCATTTCGCCCCGAGGCTACCAGCCGACGCGCGCTCCCCCACGCCGCGGTGCTTTGACGGGTCCGGCCGGCTGCCTCTATGCTCGCCGCGATCCTCATGCGCCTCTACGCAAGCAAGATCTCGCACATCACCGACGCCGTCTCGCGAGCGCTGGTCGAGCCCGGCCACATCGAGACGAACGATCGCGAAGAGTTCAAGCGAGACGTCGAGTCGATCCTCCGCGAATACCTCCGCAAGGACCGCGAGCTCACCGAGACCGCCAAGGACATTCTCGAGCAGCGCGGCCTGCCGTACTCGGACCTGTTCCGCACCAAGCGTCAGCTCGCCGAGCGCGAGGATTTCGCGATCGGTGACGAGTCGGTCAACTGGATCGCGACCCAGCTCCTCGAGCTGTTCATGCGCTCGCAGTTCGTCGAAGAAATCTTCGCCGAAGACGTGATGCTTCGCCGCATGCTCAAGGATGTGCTTCGCCGGCACATGCAGGCCGACGACGACCTCGACCGCGAAGTTCGTCGCCACCTCAAGCACCTCTCCGAGGGCACCTCGAGCTTCGAAATCGAGTACCAAAAGCAGCTCGAAGCGGTGAAGAACAAGTACGGGCTCGAGTAATGGCCCACATCGCGGTTCACCTGCAGCGCACGCCTCACGGCCTGCACCCGGCCAGCGCGATCGCGTTGTGCTGGGCCCGGGACATCGCCTCCAACCGCGGGGCAAGCGTGACGGGCATCTGCCGCGGTGACGCAGGAGCCAACGACCAAGGTCTGGTCGAGGCCGCCGGGCGCTTTGGCGCCGACACCGTGCTGTTCTGTGGGCCGCAGGGACTCGAGAACCTTCGCGAGCGCCTCAACCCCGTCCACGTGATGGTGCCGTACACGGCCGAGGGCCTGGGTCTGGTCGAGCAGCTGCCCGAAGGCCCCCCGACCGCGCGCTGGATCGACCGCCGCTCACCTCCGTACGCCACCGCCGATGCCGTCACGGCCGTGGTCGCCGGCGTCCTCCCGTGGCATCGCTTCGACGCCGACGTCGAGGCTGAGTACGAGGGCAACGTCGACGACATCGAGCTGCCCGCCTGGGTGCGCGAAGACGGCGCTCCGCCACCGTTCCAAATCTCCGGCGGGCACGCCTGCGGCTTCATCGCCCCGTCCGGGACCGACCCCCTCGTGCTGAGCGCTCTGGAGCAGCTCGGCGCCACCGAGACGACCTGGGCGAACGGGCCCCACCGCGAGGGCGGCACCACCGTGCTGCTCGAACCGGGCGCCGCGGCCCTTCCCGAGGGCTTCGACGCCCGCAGCGATGGCGGCCGCGTTCTGATGCTGCCGGGGCCCGAGTTGAGCCCGGACGCCGCCGTCCCCGCCGCGTGGGCCCACGCCGACTGGGTTCTACCCGGGGTGTGGGCCGACGTCCTCGCGAGCGTGCGGAAGGGACCGTGGGCGCAGGCGAGCGATTGAGCGAGGCGAAGCGATCGTCGGCGCGGTCCTCGGATCGGGCCGCCCGGATCGTCGAGGCGCTGTGGCCCGCACGTGGGGCCGCGTCTCGGGTCTTGCTCACCACGGCGGCCGCAGACCATGGCGGCTACAGCGGTCCCGGCACCGCGCTCAAAGATCGCGACCTGGCCAAAGTCATCAAAGAGCGCGAGGGCGGCGTGGTCGTCGTTGGCGTACGCCCCTCCCCCACGCTGCTCCGGGCGCTCCGCGGAACGCCCGTCGACCTTCTCGTCCTGCTCGGCACGGGCGATGATCTCAGCCCCGCCGAACGAACCGCCCTGGCCGCCCACGTCCTGGGCCCTGCTGCCGTCCTGCGCATCGAAGACCTCGGCAGCCGCACGCCGGGCCGAGCCGTCGCCTGTGCGCACGCCCCCGACGAGCTCGAAGGCATTACCCGCGCGCTGAGCCCCCGGGTGCTGCCGCTGCGCCTCTCTCCCACGCCTGCGTGGCTGCCGACGCTGCTGCGCCACCCCTCGCTGGCCGGTCTGTCCATTGCGGGCACCCTCGAGCGCGACGCGCTTCACGGCGGGTGGGTCGACTGGGTTCGCGACCGCGAAGCACCGGCGGTGCTGGTCCCCTTGGGCGTCGAGGCCCCCGACCTCGAAGTCGCCGACGACGCCGCGCTGCTGCGGACCGTCGCTGCACATGCGCTCGAGCGGCGGACCGGCCCGGTGTTCCCCGCCCCGCGCGTCCTTGCGGGCGTGCTCGACGGACTCGAGCACCGCGGCGAGACCACCCCGCCCACGGCGCAGCAGCTCGCGATTTGGACGCAAGCGCGCCGGGCCCTGCCGATCACCGGCGCGGGGTAGGCATGGTCGAGCCCGACGGAGACCTCGCCATGCAGGCGCCGACGGCAGCCTTCTTGGCGCAGCGCGTCCTGCTGCGCGCGCGGGCCTACGACGCGGCGATGGCCCGCGGCGCGGCCGACCTCGAGCCGCTCGACGAAGATGGCGAAGCACGGGCGAGCGAGCTGCTCCGCAACGCCGCCGAGGTCCTCACGGACCAGGAGAGCAAGGTCGTCCTGCGGGGCTTTGGGTTCGAGGTCACGCGACAGGCGGTGGCCAACTCCGCCTCGGGTGCCGCGGGCTTTGCCGACCGCATCGGCTACCCCGTCGTGCTCAAGGCGCTCAGCCCCGACCTTCGCCGCCGCACCGACGTGGGCGGCGTGATGCTCTCGCTACGCACCGCCTCGGCCGTGCGCCGGGCCTACGCCGCGATCATGGACAACGTGGAGCGTGAGGCCCCGACCGCGCGCGTCGACGGAGTCGTCGTGGCGGAGATGGTCGAAGACGGCGTCGACATTCGCTGCGGGGCCCGAAGGCTGGCCGACGACCAGGTGGTCGTGTACGGCCGCATCGAAGGCGCCAACGCCCCGGTCGAAGCCGCGCTGGGTCTGCTGCCGCTGACGCCCTCCGACGCCCTCGCGCTCGCCCATGCGGTCCTCTCGCGCGCGCCCATGCCGGCACTGCGCCGCCAAAGCGACCCGGACGTGCCGGGCCTGGCCGCGCTGTTCTGTCGCCTCAGCGACCTGTTCACGAACGCCGAGCGAGTGCTGAGCGTGGACCTGGGACCGGTGCGCATGCTCGACCCGCGCGGGCTCGTCACGCTCGACGCCCGCATCACGCAGCAGGCCCACCTCGAGGGTTTGTAGGCGCGCGCGATCGCGGACGGCCCGCCGAGCCCTTGCGGCCCGGTTGTCCTGCCGTGCATTCGCGTCGAGCGTTCGGCACGTGATTGTTCGCCTGATAAATTGCAATTGACTTTCTTTTTCATTTAAGTCAGACCGAATGCGTCCATGTCAGACGCGTCCACCTCGCCTCCGGTTCGGGGCTTTGGCGGCTTGTTCGCCCTCGTCCGCACCCGTCCGTGGCTGCTCGGCAGCGCCTGCCTGTGCGCTGCGCTCGCCTCCGCCGCGGGGATGGGTCCCTACGTCGCCGTGTATGGCATCGCCCTCGAGGTCTTGCAGCCCACGCCCGAGGTCGACGCCGTATGGACGTACGCCTGGATCGGCGTCGGCCTGACCGCGCTGAAGTTTGCGCTGATGATGGGGAGCCACGCCCTCGCCCACGCCGGCGCGTTCGGCATCTTGTACGACCTGCGGGTTCGGCTGGCGCGCAAGATGGCCCGCGTCCCGCTCGGCTTCTTCGACCGCACGCAGACCGGCGCGCTGCACAAGGCGATGACCGACGACGTGAGCGGCTTGGAGGCGTTCTTGGCCCACATGCTGCCCGACGGCGCTGCCGCGCTCACGGTACCGCTCGCCGCCCTCGCGGTGATGCTGCCCGTCGACTGGCGCATGACGCTTGCGGCCGTGGCGGCCGTTCCTTTCGCTGTCGCCGCGCAGGTCTTCATGCTGCGCAGGGACCACAAAGACGCCTACGAAGAACATCACGCCGCGACCGAGGCGACCAAGCTTGCGGTCGTCGAGTACCTGCGAGGAATGCACGTGGTCAAAGCATTCGGGCTCGAGGCCCGAGGGTTCGACCGCCTGGATGCCGCGGTCGCGCGCATGACCAACTACGTCGAGGACTACGCCAACAACGCGGCGCCCCCGATGGTGGCCACGATGAAGCTGCTCTGTGGCGGGACGAACGCGCTTTTCATCGTGCCCGTCGGACTGTGGTTCCTCGCCGAAGGAACGCTCGAGCCCGCGGTGCTGGTGTTCTTCTTGCTCGTCGGCACACAAATCCTCTCGCCGTTCCTGCGGATCGCCAACGTGATGGGCAACCTTCAGCGCCTCCTCAAGGGCGCCGACAACATCGCGACCATTCTCGATGCGGATGAACTCGACACGGTGACCTCCGAAGACACCCTCGAAGAGTCCGAGCCCCCGCGGATCACCTTCGACGCGGTGGAGTTCGCCTACGACGATCGACCCGCGCTCGACGGCTTGTCGTTCACCGCGCCCGCAGGGGGGGTGACCGCGCTGGTCGGCCCCTCAGGGAGCGGAAAGAGCACGGTTCTGCGGCTCATCGCACGGCTTTGGGACGTCGATGCAGGCCGCATCCGGCTCGCGGACGACGACATCCGCAAAACGCCTCTGGACGACCACCTGGGGCGGGTGAGCATCGTGTTCCAGGACGTCTTCTTGTTTCACGGGTCGATCGCGGACAACCTGCGCATCGCCGCACCCAACTGCACCGACGCGGCGCTGGTCGAGGCCTGTCGCATCGCTCGCATTCACGATGCCATCGAGGCCATGCCCGAGGGCTATGCAACGGTGGTCGGCGACCGCGGCTTGCGGCTCTCGGGCGGCGAGCGGCAGCGGCTGTCGATTGCGCGTGCGGTCCTCAAGGACGCGCCGGTTCTGCTGCTCGACGAAGCCACCGCGTTCGCCGACGCCGAGAACGAAGCGCTCATCCACGCCGCGCTCGCCGAAGTCGCAAAGCGGCGAACCGTCGTCGTCGTGGCGCACCGACTCGCCACGATCGCCAACGCCGACCACATCGTCGTGCTCGACCGCGGCGCGGCCGTCGACGCCGGGACCCACGACGCGCTTCGCGGCCGGTGCCTGCTCTATCAACAACTCTGGTCCAACTACGAAGCCGCGCACGGCTGGACCCTGGGAGCCGCACGATGAAGCTCGTTCGCGCCGTCACGTCTCTGTTCACGCTCGCGACCGACCTGGCGCAGTCGAGGGACCCCCGCCTCGCGCGTGGAATCGCCTATGGAGGGCTCGAAGCGATCGTGGGGGCCGTCCCCTACGTCTGCCTCTACTTCATCTTGCTTCGCGTCCTCGGCGATGGCGAATCGACCGGGCTGAGTACCGGATGGCTGCTCGCCATCATGTTCGGCTCGCTGGCGCTGCAAATCGCGCTGGGCATCCGCGCGATGGTCAGCATCATGACAGCGTCCTACGCCCTGTTCGGCGCGGCTCGGCTTCGGCTCGCGGACCACGTGCGCCGCTTGCCGCTGGGCTGGATCCGCGGACAGCGGAGCGGCGCCCTCACGGGCGTGTTGACCACCGAGTTGGACCTGCTCGCAGAGATCTGGTCCCACTTCATCGCGTTCTTCTCCGGCGGGGTCGCGCTGCCCACCGTGGTGGGCGCGTTCTTGCTGTTCGTCGATTGGCGGCTGGGGCTCGTCATGATGGCCGCGCTCCCCCTGGCCTTCCTGTTCTTGCACCTGTCTCTGCGAGGCATCGCCGCGCTGACCCACGGCATGCTCGACGCGCTCGCGGATGCGAACCACGCCGTCTCGGAGTACGTCCAGGGGATTGCCGTCCTGCGTACGTTCGGCCGCTTTGGCGAGGGGCTCAGCCGGTTCGCAAGCGCCATGGAGGCACTGCGGAAGTCGGCGCTGCGGGCAGAAGTCGCCCCTGCCCCGCTGCTGGGCGCGTTTGGATTCACCGTGGAGGCGGGATTCTCGGTGCTGGTGTTCACCGGCGCGTGGATGCTGATGCACGGCTCCATCGACGCGACCACCTTCCTGCTCTTCGTCGTGGTCAGCGTGAAGTTCTACGGGCCCCTGTACGACATGGGGGTCTCGATTCTGCTGCTGCGCTTCGCCAAGCAGGCGCTGCAGCGCACGCAAGCGCTGTCCGAGCAGGCGCCCATGCCCGAGCGCGCCTGCTCCCTGCACGACCCGACGTCTGCGGCCATCGAGCTGGAGGACGTCACGTTCGGCTACGACGGCGCGCCCGCGCCCACGCTGCACAACGTCAGCGCCAGCATTCCGCAGCACGCCATGACCGCCATCGTCGGCCCGTCCGGCGCCGGCAAGAGCACCCTGCTCCATCTCATCGGACGTCTGTGGGACGTCGACGAGGGCCGCATCACGCTGGGCAGCGTCGACCTGCGCGACCTCAGCGGCCCCGACCTGAACCAGCGCGTGGCGATGGTCTTTCAAGACGTCGTCTTGTTCTCCGGCAGCGTCCGCGACAACCTCCGCATGGGCCGCGCGGATGCCAGCGACGATGAGATCGAGGCGGCGGCCCGAGCCGCATGCGCCCACGAGTTCATCATGGCGCTGCCGCAGGGCTACGACACGCCGGTCGGCGACGCCGGTTCGCGGCTCTCGGGCGGCGAACGCCAGCGGCTCTCGATTGCACGTGCCCTGCTCAAAGACGCCGACGTCATCTTGCTCGATGAGGCGACCGCCAGCGTGGACCCCTCGGCCGAGGCTGAGATTCAGCGCGCCATCGATGCGCTCGTCCGCGGCAAGACCGTGATCGTCGTCGCCCACCGACTCCGCACCATCGCCCGCGCGACGCAGATCCTCGTCCTCGACGAGGGACGAATCTGCGAGTCCGGCACCCACGCGTCCTTGCTCGCGCAGCAGGGCCTGTACGCAAACCTGTGGCGTCGACAGCTCACGTCGGGGCCCTCGCCGACCACCGCGAAACCGAGCCGCCATGCCTGACATCCCCCCCATGCTCGCCAACGTCCTCGAGCCCCGATTCGCCCGCACCGCCACCGTTGCGCGGGTCGATACGCTCGACGCCAGACTCAAGCGCGTCCGGTTCGAAGGCGTGCCGCTACGTGGACTCAAGGTTCGGGCCGGTCAGGAAATCGAGTTTCGCGTCGGGCCAAGCGCGTTCCGGCACTACACCCCGATGCGCTACGAACCAACGACCGGGCAGATGGACGTGCTCTTCTTCCTGCACGGTGGCGGCCCAGGCTCCGCGTGGGCCGACGCCTTGCGACCGGGCCAGAGCGTCAACGTCCTCGGGCCCGGTGGACGCTTCGGACTCAAGGAAGCCCGAGCCCACGTGTTCTTGGGCGACGAGACCACAGTCGGGCTCTTCCACGCGATGACCCGCGCCACCGACGAACGAGTGTTCGGCGCGCTCGAGCTCGATACGCGCGCCCTCGCGGACGCCGCCGAGCCCTTGCTCGACCCCGCAATCGAGCGGCTCGTACGATGGGGTGGGCGCGGCGCCGCTCTCGAGGAGTGGCTGGACACCGTGAATCCCACGCCACGTGGTCTGCCTACGTGCTTTTACTTGGCCGGGCATGCCCAGACGATCACGCGACTTCGCACGAGCCTCAAACGCCGAGGATGGCCGCGCGCGGCCATCCGCACCAAGCCGTACTGGTCGAACACCAAGCGCGGGCTCTGAGCGCGTGGCCAAGGTCAGGGTTCGGGCTCGTCCAGCCGCAGGGGCGCGATGATCGGGGTGAGGCCCGCGTACGACAGGCGCGGGACAGGCTCGGCGCCGGGCGCTTCGAGCTCCCAGATCTCGGTCACGCCCTGCAGGCCCGCGGCGGGATTTTGCAGAAGGAGTCGACCGTCGACTACGGCAGCCGTCGCTGAGAGCAGCGTGTGCGGCGGCATGTCGAGCTGCCGCGCACTGGAGCCGACCAGGTCCACTTCCCACCAGCGCCCCGCGGTCTGGTTGCCATAGTCCAACGGGTCGTCCCAGAAGTCGGTCGTCACCAGCGCGTCGTCGCGGGCCGAGACGTAGGCAAAGCCGTCGCGCCAGACCGTGAACGCGCGAGCCTCGGCGCCGTCGAGCAGCGCCGGAAGCACCAGCCGATACTCGGGGTCGAACGCGGTCGCGCCCGCCCGAATCCGTAGCACGCAGGTCGACGGCGCCCCGGTCTCCGTAAATGCGGCTGCATAGCCGTGGTTGTCGGCGCCCAAGTACAGCGTATCGTCGTCATCGGCCCAAAACGCAGCGGCCGTACCCACGCAGCGCTCGTCCTCCAAGATCTCGAGGAGCGCGCCGCTCTTCGCGTCGATCCGCGCGACCTGAACGCCCTCGAAGAACGTGAAGCTGAAAGGGTCCGTCTGCGCAATCGGAGCGAAGATGTCGTCGCCGCGGCGCACCGCGCTCTCCATCACCGCTTCGAAGTTCGGGTCGACGACGCGGGAGAAGTCTCGCGTGTCCTCCAGCTCCATCGTCCGCCGGTTCCACACCACGCCGACGCCCGAGAACGAGTCGACGAACAGCGCCCGGCCATCCTCGAGCGGAGCCGTCCAATTGGGTAGAAACGTCAGGCCCGACAGCGCGAACGACAGTCGCGGAGAGTCGTCGACCAGCACGCCGTCTTGCAGCGTGGTCCGGACCACCGCCATCGATTCGAAGTCCCCGACGAACGCCTGCCCGTCGAGTACGTACAAGCGCCCGTTCCCCGAGACCTCGCGCGCCCGCGTGTCGTCGAGTTCGTCGAAGCTCCCCAGCGGCGCGGTGGCGTAGACCACGACCGTCCGTCCTTCAGGACCTTCGACGACGCGCTGCCAGGCCCAGACATCGCTGCCCGCGGGCAGCGATGCGCCTGGGTCCGGCGGCGGAATGCACCCGCTCAGAGCGAGGAGCAAGCACCCGAGCCCGTATCGTCGCATTGAACCAGTCCGTAGGGCGCGGCGTCGCCGTCACCGTGAAAGAAGAAGCTGCTCACCTCGCCAGGCACGAGCGTGAGGCTGGTGGAGAACAACTTGTCCGGCCCGCTGCAAACCATGATTGCGAAGTCTTCGACCGGCGGAGACGAGTTGAAGTACGGGACGTCCCCGTTGGGGCTGATGCCGATCGTACCGGGCTCCACGCCATCCCACGCGGTGAAGAACGGGTTCAGCATCGTGCAATCGCCATCGGGCGCAACGGTGAGCGTACCGGGCGCTGTTGCGCCGTGAAACAGCACGCCGTAGACGCGACCCTCGTCGAGTGCCTCGGGGAGCGGACGAAGCAGCACCGGTTCCGCCGTTGCGGGGGACGCCATCAACGTGGGCGGATCACCCGTTAGATCGACAACCTGCTCGAGGACGACCGTCGCGCTCTCGCAGTCGGCCGCTCCGGCCTCGACCCACTGCACCGTGCTCTGCGCCTCGACGGCTTGGGTGGTCGCCCGAACATCGCCGTATGCGAGCGGATTCATCGCAAACAGTGGCCCGTCGACGCATCCGCTGCTCCGGACGAGGCACACCTCCAGATCCCCGGCCGCAGGATCCAGATGCGCGAAGCGGACCACGTTCGTGCCGAGGTCGTCGTCACAGACCGCGACCTCACCGGTCGAGGTCGACGACTCGTCCTCGCCGCTCGCGGTGGTCCCCGTGTCGTCGGCGCTCGTCGTCGCCTCGGAGGCCGAGGTCGGTGAGGTGCCCTCCGTGGTTGGTCCCGCCGTCGTGCCGCCCTCGGTGGAGGCTGCGCTCGACGTCGGATCCGACGCGGTACCGCTCGTCGTGCTCGTCGTGGAGTCATCGCCCGCAGCCCCGTCGTCACCGCACGCAGCGGCGCTCGAGGCGAGGACGAATAGGATGGAAAGCGAGGTTCGGCGGGTCATCGGTCGATTCACATCTCGAGGGTCAGTTTTCCAAACACGGCGCGCCCAGGTCGCTGCACGCCGAAGAAGTCGAATGCGTCTGCGTCGAGCACGTTGGCGACCTCGACGGAGGCATCGATTCGTCCGTCGGCGACCGCTGCGCCGTACGAGACCGACGCCCCGTGGATCACCTGCACCGGCACGCGCTGCTTGAGGGCGGGCGCGCCAACGCTCTCCCAGCCGCGGAAGAACGTGTGCACGTAGCGGGTCACCCAGTCGAGCGAGAGTGCATCGGACGAATGGATGACCCCTGCAAACCGAAGCCCAGCTTGGCCGTTCGCGAACAGCCACGGCCGGTTCGGAATTCGGTCGCGTCGAAACGCGGCGAACGGCCCGCTGCCCGAGGCGTTCCGGAAGTCCTGGCCGCTCGCGTTCAACTCCACGTGTGCAAGGTTGCGCGGCGCCTCCCAGCGGATTTCTCCTTCGCCACCCAGCGAACGGGCCGAGAACACGTTTTGATAGGCGAACGAGCGGTCGTTGCCGAGCAAGACGATGAGTTCGCGGGCAAAGCGGGCGAACGCAAAGGCCTGCGCGGAGAACGTCCCGGCGACCGTGGGGGGCGACGACACGGCCCCGCCGACGTTCGCGTTGTGACTGCGTTCGGGTCGAAGGTCGAGGTTGTCCAGCACCAGGACCGCATCACCGAACACTTCGTCCGGTCCGGGCAGCCGCGTCGCCCACTCGTAGGACGCCTTGAGGTACGCGCGACGACCCACGTCCACCCGCAGCCCGTCCCCGACGCCAGCCGAGTGGGACGTGGACGAGGCATCGTCGAACGTCCCCGTGAGCAATGGTTCCTCTCCAAAGACGCGCTGCACGTAGTCTTTGACGAACACCGTGTTCTCGACGCGGTCCTCCGCCGCGCGCACCCTCCACGAGAGGCCCGTGACGAGCGAGAACAAGTCGCGTCGAGCCCGGAGCGGGTCGAAGCCCCCGTCGGGGATCTCGAGTTCCCGCCCCGTGCGTCGATATCCCGTCGGGGCGACCGACACCGCGAGCTGATGGTCTTCTGCGGGATCCCACGCGGCCCGAATCCGGGCGAAGCCGCCGTCTTGCGTGGTGCGCGTGTCGGTCGGCACGGTGCCCACCTCGCCGCCGCCGGGACGCTCGACGGCGCACTGGCCGAACCAGTCGTAGCGACATCGCCCCGTATCCTCGAATGCGATCCGGCGCCGGGTGTATCCGGTGACGATCTCCAGGTCGACGCCGGGACCCACGGTGTGTTCGTAGGTCAGCGTGCCGCCCGGCGAGCGCTGCCGGCTCTGAACCTCGCCGTACGGCAAGCTCATCACCACGTTGTGCTGCAGCTCTTTGCGCGACGCGACGAAGAACCCCCGCGCCACCAAGACGCGTGCCCACGGCCGATCGACGAAGCCGGCTTCGAGACTGCCGCCGCCAGCCCGGTACGCGTCGTGAAAGCGTCGAACGGTGGCCGGGCGAAGCTGTCCCGTCTCGTCGGGCGCCTCCACATCGACAAGGTAGTCGTTGCGCGCGCTGTCGACGAAGCCACTGACTCCGAGGAACACCCCGTACGGCTCCAGCACGCTGCTCGCCCCGACCGTTGCGCGGTGCGTGTCGAAGGACCCTGCCTGGTACGACGCGGACGCGTGGGTTCCGCTGCGGTGTCTCGCGGACACGACGTTGATGGCGCCACCGAGCGCGTCACCACCGAAGCGCGGCGGCACCACCCCTCGATAGATCTCGATGCGGTCCACCGCGTTGACGGGGATGTTGCCCAACCCGAACGCGTAGCCGCTGAACTCCAGCGGCACGCCATCGACGTACGTCCGCACCTGCGCCCCCGTGAGGCCTCCGAGCGACAGCCGCGTCGAGCTGCCCAGTCCCCCACCCCGCCGCACGCCGATCCCGCGACCGCGCGCAAGGACTTCGCCCAGGTCGGCACTTTTGGTGCGGGCATCCTCGCCGTCGAGGACGTCGACCGCCTCGGCGCTGCGCTCCATCGTGTCCTCGACGCTGCCGACCGAGAGCACCCGGACTTCATCGGCTTCGTC
>JBCCQM010000144.1:0-20881 GCA_039024335.1 Myxococcota bacterium | reverse complement strand
GTCGACGGCTCCTACCAGTCCGGCTGCCACACGGCGTCGGTCTGGGACCTCGAGGCGCGCCGCAACATTCCTAAGCTCATGAGATTCATGAACAATATCGGCCTGATCACCGCCCGCGACCCCGAGAACGGGTACGCGCCGATGACCGACGTCATCCACAAGGTGCTCAACGACATCACCGTCGACGACCGCGCGGTCATCATCGGCGGCGACTCGCACACCCGCATGTCCAAGGGCGTTGCGTTCGGTGCAGACTCGGGCACCGTCGCCCTCGCGCTGGCCACGGGTGAGGCGACCATGCCGATCCCGCAGTCGGTCAAGGTCACCTTCAAGGGCACGCTCAAGGACCACATGGACTTCCGCGACGTCGTCCACGCCACCCAGGCACAGATGCTCGACGAGTTCGGCGAGAACGTCTTCCAGGGCAAGGTCATCGAAGTCCACATCGGTACCCTGCTCGCCGACCAGGCGTTCACGTTCACCGACTGGACTGCGGAGATGAAGGCCAAGGCCTCGATCTGCATCTCCGAGCCCGAGACGCTCATCGAGTCGCTCGAGATCGCCAAGAGCCGCATCGGCATCATGATCGAGCGCGGCATGGACAACGACCGCGGCGTGCTCGCGGGCCTCGTCGCCAAGGCCGACGCGCGCATCGAAGAGCTTCGCTCGGGCACCGGCAACACGCTGCGCCCCGACGACAACGCGAAGTACTCCGCCGAGTTCGTCGTCGACCTCGACAAGATCATCGAGCCGATGATCGCCGACCCCGACGTGCACAACGACGACGTGTCCAAGCGCTACACGCACGACACGATTCGCCCCATCTCGCACTACGAAGGCACCAAGAAGGTCGACCTGGGCTTCGTGGGCTCCTGCATGGTGCACAAAGGCGACATGAAGATCGTCGCGCAGATGTTCCGCAACATCGAAAAGCAGCAGGGCGCGGTCACCTTCAAGGCCCCGCTCGTCGTTGCGCCGCCGACGTACAACATCGTCAACGAGCTCAAGGCAGAGGGCGACTGGGAAGTCCTGCAGAAGTACGCAGGCTTCGAGTTCAACGACGCCGACCCCAAGAGCGAAGCCCGGACCAAGTACGAGAACACCATGTACCTGGAGCGCCCCGGCTGTAACCTCTGCATGGGCAACCAGGAGAAGGCCGAAAAAGGCGACACCGTCATGGCCACCTCCACCCGCCTGTTCCAGGGCCGCGTCGTCGCCGACAGCGCCGAAAAGAAGGGCGAGTCCCTGCTCGCCTCCACCCCCGTCGTCGTCCTCTCCACCATCCTCGGGCGTACGCCGAGCCTCGAGGAATACGTCGCCGCCGTTGATGGGATCAAGCTGACCAGCTACGCCCCCCCGCTGCCGAACTAGCGGCTTGTGGGTTCAGCGCTGCGGGGGACGTGGGAGTAACCGGACGGGAGGTTTCTTTGTCCAGCAGGACGAGCTCGCGGCCAACGAAGCAAGCAGAGTAACCGGACGGGAGGTTTCTTTGTCCAGCAGGACGAGCTCGCGGCCAACGAGGCCGCCCGGCGAGCCCGTCAGCGACGGAGAAGGAAGCGGAGCCGGGCGCGGTGGCACGAAGTCGCGCATTCGGGTCCTGTTTCAGCGGAATTTCCCCTGCAAAACCAATACACAACGACGGCGACGCTGATGCGATGCCGTCGTGGTGCAATGTCGCGGGCCTCAGGGAGGCTCAGCAACGGGGATGTTGTATAGCCGGGAAAGTGCGTAGGCGCCGTAGGGCAACGTTACGGCACGCCCGGCACGAAGGTTCTCGCGCTGCTCGGCGTACTCCTCGCGCCACGTGGCGTCACGCCGAAGCTGAGCAATCCGCCGGCTCTTCTGCGAGGCCCCAACGGTGGGCACGGTCTTGAAACGGTCCTCCCAAGACTTGGCGCGGTGCCACCACTTGGTCTTCGCGAGCTTCTTGACACCCATGAAGCGGCGGTTGGTCTCCTTGTATTCAGCCTGCTTGGCACGCTGAATCTCCTCGCAACGCTTCATGAGCTTGTCGAAGAGCTCATCGTCGGTGAGCTCGAGGAAAATGGCCGGGCGGACCCGAGTCAGGGTGAGGATTTCTGGGTTGTCCGCACTCTCCGGGTCGTAGTACCAGCGCGGGCGCTGAAAGGTCCGCGTTTCTCCAAACCGCCAGCCGTAAGTCGTGAAACCGGGCCAAAGGTGACCCCACTTGACGAGACCGGAGGTGACCGGGTTGCAGTCAGCATACGCGAGATCCTCGAGCGACTCGTCATCCGTAGGCGCCACCGTGTCACAGGAACCGCCACTGGACCAGACAGAGTCGAACCGGCCAAAGCGAGCGTTGAGGCCTCTTGCCAGATTACCGTGGACGGAGTTTTTGAAGTTCGGACGATTCCCCAGACGGTCAGTGACGCTGGTGTGGTGGTGGTTACCCATCTGGGTCGCGGCGTGCAGGTCGACGCCGTACTTCAGTAGCGCTCGAGCCATCGTATAGCCGTAGAAGTTCTTCGTTTCCTCCGCTGTATGGCCCCTCCGAGGGTCTCCATAAGGAGTGAGGTACAAGTGCCGCCCGTGGCAGCGCCGGGTGATCATCACTCGGGTGCCCGGAACGACGGCGCGTGCTCGTACACGTTCGTGCCGACGGCAGCGGGCGCGGGCGCGGTTCGCCTCACGGCGGGCAGCGCTGGCTTGCTTGCGAGACTGGCTCACTCCCAGTGAGCGTCGACCACCGGCTCTGACCGTTGCGCATCTTTTGTTCGAAGGTGCGGAATACGGCCCTCACGGCCAGGTCTTAGCCTTCGGAAAGGGGAGACGTGGGATCTGGTACGTCCCCCGAACCGTGCCGCTTCGAACGCGTCACGGCGAAACGACACCCGCCTCGATCCACGCGTCGATCTCCGCCGAACGAGCATCGAACCCAGGCCCCAGCCCTGCCAGGCCTGCTCGCGCCGCCCGAGCCAGCGCGAGGGCCCGCTCGGGATCAGTCGCGGTCTCTCGGAGCGCTCGTGCCAGCGCGAACCGGACCTGGGCATCGTCCCCCGGCCTGCGCGGCTTCGCCTCGACCAATGCCAGCGCCTGTTCGAGTGGTTCGAGGGCGAGCTCGGGCTGTCCCTGCGCGAGGTAGACGAGACCGAGGCCGTTCAGGGCTCGAGCCTTGGGACGCTGCTCTTCGCAGCAGCGGTCGAAGAGTTCGAGGGCCCGCTCGAAGAACGCCTTGGCGCGCTGTGGCTCACCGTAGTGCAGGAGCTCCATCCCGTGCTCGGTTGCGGACAGCGCGGGTCCGGCATGAGCCGAGCTCACCAGCGGTGGGGTCCGGAGCGTTTCGATCCGCTCCGGCGCCATGCTGCGGTCCCCTTGGGCGTGCCGGGTCAACCGCAAGACTCCCTCGGGCCATGCCAGCGAGATCTTCCGGGCTCGGGCAGCCTCGACTGCGGCCTCTGCGTGGGCCTGAGCGCGCACGGGGTGCCCAGCATGGACGAGCGCGAGCGCGAGGGAGCCCTGGGCCAGCCACCACGACGAATCCAACTCGACCGCGCGCGTCCCAATCTCGATCGCTTCGTCGAGCCGGCCGATTTGGCCCAGCGCGAGGCATACGTTGTGCAGACTGTCGGCGGTCTCAGTGCGGGCGAGGATCTTCTCGCTGTAGTGCAAGTAGCCTTCCCAGCGACCCTCCGCGGCGGCAAACGCCGAATGGTTGAGCAGGATTCCGAGCTCCAAGTCGGCATCGCTTCCAATCCGCTCGAGCGAGGCCTCGCCGTGGCGGGTGTGTTCGATACCCTCGCGAATCCGGCCCAGCTTGTAGCCGACGACGAATCCCAGCGCGACGGAGGCCTCGGCGACGAGAACGTCGGACCCCCCGGCTTCGGCCGCGTTGCGCCCCGCAAGCAGCGCTTCTTCGGACGCAGCCGGATCGCGGAAGCGCTGGATGTGCCCGGTCAAAACGAGAGCTTCTGCCTCCAACGGCCGGTATCCCAACGCCACCGCGCGCGCGGCCACCTCCTCGGCAACGACGAGGGCGCCGTCGATGTCGCCGGTGCTCTCGAGCGCCACGGCCCGCGCGAGCTGAGGTCGCAAGGTCTGAATCTCACGGAGGACTTCGGGATTTTCGGGTGGGGTCGGCAACGATCGAATCCGCTGGTCGTTCTCGCAAAGCGAGACCTCGCGCAGACTCCGGACGCCCTCCACGGCGGCGGTGCCAGCAGCTCGGCCGTCCGCGAAGACGTCGAGCAAGGCCTCGAACTCCTGCCGCTGCCAGTGCAGGCAGCGCAGGCGTCCCTGCTCCAGCGTGCGAGCAGCGACCGCATCGACCTGCGATGCTTCGCAGGCCTGGGCTTGGGTCTCGGTCCAACGCCGCGCGTAGGCGTCGAGTTCGGGCTCGAGCGCTTGCCAGTCCGCGCCGGTCAAGACCTCGCGCACTCGGTCGCGGTCATCCTGATCGAAGAGTGTCTCCACCTCCGCACAACGCGGGCCGCGATCGCGGCTCTGCAGATACCCGGCTATGCTGGCACCCGTCGCAACGGCGACCGTGGCAGCGATCGCAAGCCGTCGCCGTCGCACGACGCCGGGGTCGTGGGCAAGCGCGTCCAGCAGCGCGTCCATCGACCCGAATCGCTCGGACGGATCCACCGCAAGCCCTCGCTCGAGGTGCAGCCGCAGCCACGTGGGAACCGACGCCGCCCGAGTCGTGGACGTTCGCCGCCCCGAGCAGACCGCGTCCTTGAGCGCCTCGAACGAGTCGGATGCAAACGGCCGAGCTCCATACAGCGCCTCCCACAGAGACACGCAGAACGCGAACTGATCGCTCTTCGCGTCGACCGGTCCGCCGAGGAACTGCTCGGGAGCCATGTACGCCGGAGTCCCGGCGAGGGTCGCCGTCTCGGTATCGTTCAGCGAAGTGGGGGAGCCGATCGGCGCCGTCACCTCGTCGCCCGTGGGCTGTGCGAGGCCGAAGTCCAGGACGCGCGCGCGCCCGTCGTTGCCCAGCATCACGTTGTCCGGCTTGAAGTCGCGGTGCACGATGCTTGCCCCGTGGGCGGCCGCCAGCCCGCGGCCGGCGTCGAGAAAGCAGGCGAGCACGTCCTTCCAGGGCCGCTGCTCGGCCGCGACCCATGCCCGCAAGGTAGGCCCGTCGATGAACTCCATCGCGACGAACACGTCCTCGCCATACACACCCACGTCGAACACGGGGACGACGTTGGGGTGCGAGAGTTGGGCCATCGCCTTGGCCTCGCGCCGCAGGCGACCGGCTCTCATCTTGGCGTGCAGCAGCTTGATCGCGACCTTGCGGTCGAGGTCCTCGTCGTACGCAGCATAGACGGCGCCCATGCCTCCGGCGCCCAGCTTGCGCAGCACCACGAACCGCCCGATCTTGACCGGCTCGGTCGGCTCCCCGAACAGCACCTCGCGCAGCCGCGCCCGAACCATCTGGTTCTCGAGGCCGGGCTCAGGACTGGGCTGGTCCGCCACGTCCGTATCGTAGCGTGTGCGCCGGTTGCTCACGGCGTGGGCTGCACGAAGAGGTAGGAAACCGTGCCCGGACGAATGATCACAGGCACGGTCGCGAACACGCCGACGGGCGATCCGAGGAACTCGATGTCCGGCGTTCCCGGCTCGAGCATGCCGATGATGCCAGTCCCGTGCGCCGCGTCTTCGAGCGTCGGGTCGGGCTGGCCGTCCGGGCCCGCGTATCGGACGGACCAGCCGTCATACTCGACCGCGGGCCGGGCGGTGACGCTCCGCGTGTCGCCATCGCTGCACGTGTTGGCGAGGAAGAGCAGGCCACCGTGCTCGTCGTCGACGCCACCGACCAGCGTTGCGACGAGATCGGTGACGAGAACCACTTGGATGATTTGCCCGTCGCTCACGATCGGCGCCGAGCGACGCCCCAGTCCGGGAAGGTGTCCGTCGAGGTCCGCCTCCGCGTAGCCAACGAAGCCGTTCTCATCAACCTCGACCGTAAACGTCGCGCGGCCTTCTTCGTTGGAGACCGCGGTCCCAAGCGGGTCCGAACAGTCATCGTCATCGGCGGCGCACAAGCGAAGCGTGGCTCCTTCGAGCACGCCTTCGAACACCCCGATCGACTGCACGTCGACCTGAATCGTGTCCGTGGTCGCGGTCCCGGGCTCGATGGATCCCAGGCACGTCCACCGCTCGTCCACGCACAGCGGGAACGCGAGGTCCGGATTGCACAACTTGGTGGTCTCCAGGCACTCGAAGTCGCTTTGGCAGCCTGCCTGGCACGTCGAGCGAACCTCATCGTGGATGCAGGTGAACGGAGGCTGGCAATCGAGGTCGCTGTCGCACGCTTCGGAGAACCCGGCGCTTCCCCGCTCCGTGCAGACCCACACGGGCGCCCCCGCGTCGTCCTCGAGCGCCGAGCATCCGGTGGGCTCGGGACACTCGCCTTCGAGCGGGTCACAGGTTTGCAGGCAGACGCCCTCGACGCACGCGCCGTCGGAGCATGCGTCACTGCATTCGCCCGTTCCCGACGAGCTCCCGGACGCGTCGCTGTTGTCGTCCCCAGAGGTGCTCTCCTCGCCGCTCGACTCGGCCTCGGCCGCTTCGGTCGTTCCTTCCGGCGTCTGCCCGGCGTCGTCCTCGGCCACGCACGCGACGAGGAGAGGTAGCAGCAGGCATCCAGTTTTCAGTCGGTCCATGCCCCCGTGGTGTCGGGACTTGGCGCCGCGATCACTCCCGGAGCGAAAAAAATCAAACCGGCCGCGGAACGGCCTCTCGGAGGCTTCGTGCCCAGTCGTCGAGCCCGCTCACCGTGCGTTCCAGCAGCTCTGGCGCGCTGGCCATGCCCTCGAGAATCCGTACCAATCGCTGCTTCGCCAGTCGCAGCCGACTCCTGGCCGTGCCCTCCGCGATGCCGAGCACGTCGGAGATCTCCGCGCCCTGCATGTCCTCCCAGTAGAACAGCTCCAGCACCACCTGCTGGTCGAACGGGAGCTGGCGCAGCGCTGCCAGCAGCAGCTCATGCTCCTGGGCCTCGGCCACCATCCCGCTGGGAGAAGGGTCGACCGCCCAGGCGGACGTGACGCCAGGATCGAACCGCTCCCGCTCTCGCATGAGGCCCCGGATCTGGTTGCGCAGAACGTTGTAGGCAACCGCGAACACGTAGGCGCGAAACGTCGAGCGCCCCTCGAACGCGTCCCGTGACTCGACGCAGACGAGGAACGTCTTCTGCATCGCGTCTTCCGCACGCGATGGGATCTTGGACCGAAAGAAGCGGTTCAGCGGGTCGAAGTAGCGCTCGAACAACGTGCTCCCGGCCGCTTTGTCACCGCACCGCCACGCCTCCAAGAGCACCAACTCGTCGTCCACGAAGGCCGAAAGTTATCATGTGCGCTGACCGGCTGAAGAGCATCGCGGAGCGAAGAACGCTCCGAAGGGGGGCTTGCCGCGTCAGTCGTTGGGGCGCTGCTGCAGCCAGCGACGCACGGCAGGGTGCGCGGTCAGTCCAATGGCGCGCTGTAGGCAAGCGTCCGCCTCGTCCCGCGCGTTCGCCTGTCGGGCAAGCTCGAAGCGCAGCGCCCAATAGGGCTGATGGTTCGCGAAGGCGTCGCCGTCGGCTGCTCGTAAGACGGCAAGCGCTGCGTCCGGCCCATCGAGGCGAGCCGAGGCCGCACACAGCCCCAGCCACGCGCCCACGCTGGGGTGATGCTGGTGCAGGACTCGATACAGGTCGCGGACATCCGCACGATTGTCGACACCGTCTCGAAGTCGGGCGACATGCGCCGACTGAATCGCGGCCTCGAGCTGGTAGGGCCTAGCAGCCTGTGGTGCGACCCAGCGCGGCGGATCGCGAAGGACTTTTCGCTCCTGGGTAGGAGCCGAAACGCCGCTGTATCGGGCATACCGCAAGTTTTGGCGACACCGCCAGGAGCGAAACGGACGAGCGAGGCGGGGTGATGGGTCGCACCACAGGCTGCGAGCGTCGCCCGGCTTGCTGCGGCATGCAGCAACCGCTCCGCTTCCTGTAGGCAGCCGTCGTCCCATCGCGTGACGTCCTGCTCATCGAGCGGAACCCACAGGCCGTCCGCATCGGTCCGGGCCTCGCGCCTCGCTTCGCAGTAGAGCATGAGCGACCGCAACGCCAACACCTCCGGCTCGGTCGGAACAGCGGCCGCAACGACCCGGGAAAGATGCAGCGCTTCAGCGCGCAGGGCATCCACTCCAGCATCGGTCGCACAGCCCAGGTCCCACGAGCGCCCGTACGCCGCATAGATCGCGTCGAGGACCGTCGCCAACCGACGCGGCCACAGTGCCGCCTCGGGCAGCTCGAAGCCGATCGCCGCGGCCTTGATCTTGGCCTTTGCGCGAACCAGTCGCTTCGACATGCCCGAAGGAGACACCATGAACGCGCGCGCCACCGTGGACGCATCCAGGCCCAGCACGACCTGCAGCATGAGAGGAGCACGCACCGCTTCGTCGATGGCGGGGTGCGCACACGCCAACATCAACTCCAGGCGTCGATCGACCACGGTCTCGGCGCTTCCAAGTTCCTCGTGCAGCTGCGTAATCGTCGCCTCGGCGCGGCGGCGAACCGCGTCATGCTTGTCGGCGTCGCGCAGCCGGTTCCGGGCCGCCGTCAGCAGCCACGCCTCCGGATTCGTTGGCACGCCGCGCTCAGGCCACGTCCGAAGCGCTCGTTCGAGGGCATCCGCGAGCGCATCCTCGGCTGCCACCACGTCACGCGCGAAGCGGGCCCCCCATGCGACGAGCTTGCCGTACGCGTCGCGGGCGGCCGCTTCAACGGCGGCGTGAGAGCTGCTCATGCCGAAGGCGGAACCTCGATGGGCCGAATCTCGACCTTGCACCGATTTGCGGCCGGACAACGAGACGCCCACGCAATTGCGTCGTCGAGCGTCTCCACCTCGATGATGTAGAAGCCGCCGAGCTGCTCCTTCACATCAGCAAACGGTCCGTCCTGCACCACCGGTCGTCCACCCTGTTTCGCGACGAGCGTCGTCGCCGCATCCGGGAGCGCGAGTTCTTCTCCTCCGCGCATCACACCGGCTTCGATCAGCGCCTTGGTGTAGGTCGCATAGGCCGAGTTCACCTCCTGGTGGGCTTCAGAACCCTCCCGGCGGATGTGAAGGTCTTCGGGGCTTTCGTAGATCAGGATGGCGTACTGCATCGGTTCATCCCCTCGACGACCGACTCGGCCCGGGATGGACACCCTACCGAATAAAAATCAGCCCGCCTGGCCCGGCATCCAGGTCTCGTGGACGTGCAGCCAGCGGATCCCGTTGGGCGTGCTCTCATCCTCCCGCATCAAGACGGTGCTCAGCCGAGCCGTCTCTTTGCCGCCCGCGCGCTGGGCCTCGATGTAGGTGAGGACGGCGAGGTCAGCGTGGAGGTGGCGCAGCTGGACGTCTCGCACCTCGATGGCGTCGTCGGGCTTCCAGGTTCCGAAGGCGCCGCGCAGGCCCTTCGACAAGTCGGGCAAGGCGGTGGCGGTGCCACGGGGGGACACGATGACGAAGCCGGGGTCCATCACGTCGGCGAAGCGGCGAAAGCCACGCTCGCGGTCCGAGAACGCGCCGCGAAACCAGGCCTCGAAGAATCGGTGCAGGCCGACGATCTCCTCTTCGCACGCGCGCGCAACGTCCACGTGCTGCAGTGTAACGCCGGTTTGGGTGAGTCGACTCCGCCCGCTGCGCCGGGGCGCTGTAGTAGGCTCCGATCGGCCATGGCGGAGAACCCAGTTGCGCAAGAGACCTCGGGCGAGAACCTCGGAGAGCTGATCTTCGACTGGAACACGCGGAACCGCCGCGGGCCGCTGTCGCCCTTGCGGCGTCACGATCTGTCGTTCTTCGACGAGACCCTGCGCGATGGCATCCAATCCCCTTCGGTTCGTGACCCGAGCATCGAAGAGAAGATGGAGATCCTCCGCCTCACGGCCAGCTTGGGGATCGACGCGGTCGACCTCGGGCTGCCGGGCGCAGGTGAACGCGCCGTTCGAGACGTCACCGCGCTCATCGAGTTTTCGGAGCAGGAGAAGCTTGGCATCGAGTACGCGGCGGCTGGCCGAACCCATCCCAACGACATCAACGCCATCGCCGATATCGCGCAGAAGACGGGGCAGTCGATCAACGTGTACGCGTTCCTCGGCAGCAGCCCGATCCGGCTGTACGCGGAAAACTGGCATGCGGACCTGCTGATGGAGCGCACCGTGATGGCTGCGGACCTCTGCGCCAAGCACGGCCTGCCGATGACATTCGTCACCGAAGACACCACGCGCACGCCACCGGCGATTTTGGATCAGCTGTTCCGCGCCGCGGTCGACCACGGCGTGACCCGGCTGTGCTTGTGCGACACCGTTGGTCACGCCACGCCCGAAGGGGTGATGGATCTGATCTCGTTCACCCGCATGCTGCTCGAGTCGCTCGGCGCTCACCACGTCGGCATCGATTGGCACGGACACAACGACCGCGGGCTGGGCACGATCAACAATCTTCGCGCGATCGAGGCGGGCGCCGACCGGATTCACGGCACGGCTCTAGGCATCGGCGAGCGGGTCGGCAACGCGGCGCTCGACCAAACCCTGATGAACCTGAAGCTGATGGGCGAGCTGGGCGAGCGCGACCTGACCAACCTCGTGCCCTGGTGCCGTATGGTCGCCCGCGCGGTGGGCGTGCCCGTACCAGGACAGTACCCGCTGGTGGGCGACGATGCCTTCCGAACCGCGACGGGGGTCCACGCCGCCGCGGTCATCAAGGCCATCAACAAGGGCGATGAAGGGCTGGCTGACCAGATCTACTCGGGCGTACCCGCGGGCTGGTTCGGCAAGCGTCAATCGATTGAGATCGGCTTCATGTCGGGCGAGAGCAACGTGGTGTACTGGCTCAAGTCTCGCGGCATCGAGCCGGAGGACGGCCTCGTGAAGCACATCTTCGCGCTGGCCAAGTCCACCGACCACATCCTCGACGACGAAGAGATCAACGTCGCCATCGAGCAGTTCCGGGCGCAGTAGCTCAGTCGAACGCGCAGTGTGCCGCGACCACCACGGAGGGGTCGGCGGCGGGCGGGGCCGTCGTGCCGCTGAGCACGAAGTTGAACTGGTCGTTCGCGATGGCCGAGGCGGACGCGCGCGCCTCGGGCAGGTCGGCTTCTTCGACCCACGTCTGTCCGTCGGTCGTCGAGTAGACGTCGGCCGCGGGCGCGGCGAGGACCTCGTTGGCGTCGGGCACTCCGCCGCCGATGGCGAAGGTGCGGCCGGCCACGTAGGCGACCGCGGGCGCCCCTGCGGCTCCCGAAGCGGGAAGTCGGGCGTGATAGCGTGAAGCGTGCGTGGGCTGATGGTGGTTGTGTGCCTGGTGTTCGGAGGCTGCGACGCTCTCGGCCTGACGACAGACGTGCAAGTGCAGTCCTTCGACACCGTCGCAGCCGCACTCGATCGCGATCCAGACGCCGCCGTGCTCGAGTTCCGCAACGTCGTGCTGCGGCCCGACCTGGCCGGCATCAAGACCCGCGGAAGCAGCTCTGTGGGCCGGTCGAGCAGCGGACCTCGCCGAACGATCGTGGCCGCCATGATCCCGCTCGTCGACGAAGGCTGGACCAAGGACGAGCCGATCGCCGTGTGGATTCGCCTCGACGCCGCGGGGAAGAGTCTCGACGCGCCCGCTCTACAAAAAGAGATCGCGGCGCTCCAAGACGACGCGGCGTCGGGATCGCTGCGCGTGAACGCGACGCAAACCATGCCCAACGAGGTCGACATGGACGGCACCAACGCGTTCACGATCGGGGCGCGACGCGCGATGAACGAGCACGGACTGCAATCGCCTACGGGTGCAGTCTTGGCGACGTGGCCCGCCAAGGCCAAGGGTCGCCTTCGCTTCGTCGACTGAACGGGGCAGTTTTCCACACGCGCAGGAATCCATCGCGCGAACGCGGCGACTACCTCTGTGTCCGGTTGCTGACGCGGGTACGTCGGAGCCGGCGCTTTGTTGGACTTAACGATGACTCCTAAAGCTCTTCATTGGTTGCTGCCTGCTGCTGCGCTCTTCACTGGCGCTTTCCTTTCTTCACCCGCTCAAGCCGGCATCCCCGAGTGCAACGGCATGCGGCTCGAGGACGCGTTCAGCTGCGAGATCAAGGGCAGCGTCGACTGCGAAGCAGGCTGCAGCGACATCGGCATCTACAAGAAGGCGTGCGCGACCCAGCTTCACACCGTCTGTCGTGACACCTGCACGCTCGACCCCGAGCCCACATGTACCGACGAGTGCACCGAGCAGTGCTCGACCCAGTGCGACGCGGGCGTCAACGTCATCTGCATCCACAACTGCTTCGACGAGTGCGCGGGTTCGTGCTCGGCGTCCTGCGCCGACGCCGACGACCCAGAGACCTGCGTGGCGTCCTGCGAGGCCACATGTGATGGCGAGTGCGACATCCAATGCGAGGCCACCGTCAACGGGTCTTGCTACGAGCACTGCATCGAGTGCTGCGGCGGCTCATGCGGCGCGCAAGCGAACATGACCTGCCAGACGGACTGTCAGGAAGAGGAGTTCGAGAGCTGCGAGCACGAGCTCAGGGTCGACTGCGACGCGTCGTGCGACGTGGACGGCGCGCTCTTCTGCGACGGCGAGTTCGTCATGGCGGGGCCAGAGCTTAAGACGTGCCTCGACACGCTCGTCGCCATCGGGGTGATGGAGGCCCAAGACGCCATCGACGACGCGCTCGACGACGTCACCATCGAGACCCCCGCGGGCGGCTGCTCAGCTGGCCAGCGCCCTGCGGGTGGTGCCCTCGGGGGACTCCTCGGCCTGGGGCTGTTGGGGATCGCTCGTCGACGCCGACGACGAGATCGATGAGACGCCCGACTGATCCAAGATGATCCGTTCGGCTGTCCCGCTTTGAGGCACTCCTCACCGGCCGGCCGAACGACAGATGCACCAGAACGACTCGATCGAGGAGGAATGCCCCACGATCGAGTCAACGCCGTCCCGAATCCAATCACCGTTTTTTGCGGCACGAACGGCCGCGAATAGTAGATATTGGGAAGATGGACGGGTCTGACGACGGCGGTGGATCGAAGGTCGCACGGGACTTGCACACCTCGGTTCACGTGAGCGCCATCCCGAACGTTGGGTCTACAACTGCCAATGGCGAGTACCAGCGCGTGCCCGAGGCCGCGCTCGACGCCCTCATCGAAACCGCGTGGGCGTTCCCCGGCTGTCGGGTGAGCTTCGGCGCGTTCGAAGGACGAAGCTCGATCCGCTTCTGCACCAGCGCGGGCGCAGAGCGCATGCGCAACCTCGACGGGCTCCGCATCGATCTACACAGCGCTCCGCGGCTGCTCGAGGCGTGCCGCCGCGCCGACATGCCGTTCTCGATCGAGGACACGCAGACCGACTCCCGCACCCGCCCCATTGCTGCGCAGCTCGATGCGGTCGACGCACGGTCGCTCGTGATGCTGCCACTGCGGCAGGGCCGGAGCCCGCAGCCGTTCGGCGTCGTGATGATGGACCGCGACGCGGCCCGCACGTGGGGTCCGAAGGAAGGCGCCGCGCTCGACCGCCTCGCGCCCGTGGTCGCCCTCGCGCTGGAGCACATCCAAGCGTGTGGCGAACTCGAGATCACCAAGACGCGCGCAGCGGAGCACGAGCGCCGGGTCGACGCGATCCGGGGCCTCACGCAAGGCGTTGCGACGGACGCCGAGCGGCTGCTGAACGCACTCGCGCAGCAGCCCGACGCAACCAACCCCGTCATCGCGGGCATGCTCGGCCAGCTCGCGCGCGTGGTCGATGAACTGGAGCGGGTCCAGTCGGGTCCCTCCACCATCGACCGCCCCTACGACGCCTCCAGGATGCTGGCCTCGCTGGCGCCCGGGCTCGGTGCGCTGTGTGGCGTGTCGGTCCAGGTCCATGCCGACTCCCTCGCGTCGCTGCACGTGGCGGGACACCGCACTGGACTCGAGCGCGTCCTGTCTACGATTGCAGAGCACGTCTCACGCGAGGCATCCGCGGACACCACGATGCACCTTTCGCTGTCCTGCTCGTCGAACGGGCTGCCCCAGCTGCGCATGTGGGGCGACGCGGTTCGCATCGACGAGGTGCTCCAAGGCTTGGCCACGGGTCAGGCGCTCGCCGCCGATGGAGGACCGGGCGCGCGTCTGTGGCAAGCCCGCTGCGAAGCGCTCGTACAGGGGATCGAGCTTCAGCTCGAGGCCCACGCCGTCACGCTTTCGCTCCCCGCGGTCGAGGTCAGCACGCCGAATCCAGCCCGTACCCAAAGCACGGGCTGAAGCGAGCCGCGCTCACGCTTTCTTGGAGGCCGCGTCATCGGCCTCCTTTTTCTTGGGCGCGCGAATGATCCGAGCCGGGACCCCGATCGCGGTGGTTCCTGCCGGGACGTCGTTGAGCACCAGCGAGTTCGGCGCGATGCGAGCACCGTCGCCGATCTTTACCGGCCCCATGATGCAGGCGCCTGCGCCCACGAAGACGTCGTCGCCCAGCTCGGGGACGCCGGGTCGGTCGACCGTGGTGGCCACCGTGATGCCGTGCATCAGCCCGACGCGATCGCCGATCTTCACCCCCGGATGCAGGTGAAGGTCTTTGGCGTGGACGAGGTGCGGCAACTCCCCGAACTCGAGCTCACAGGGCACGTGACAGCCCATGTATGCCTGCGTAGCGAGGAAGCCCACTCGGTAGAACTTGTTGGCAACCCAGCGCGCCGGCTTGGGCAGCGTGTTCTTCCACCGCCCGAAACGATAGACCGCCATCACGAACACCCCGGGCTCGAGCAGGTAGCTGCCGTGCCGTTTGTAGTCTTTTCGGAAGTCCTCGAACATCGCTGCCCCGCGACAGTGGCACAGCGCGCGACGCCCGACAACGCCTACGCGCAGGCCCTTAGCTCGCGCCGGCGATCATCGGCTCGAGGCGCTCGAGAATGTGCTCGACAGCGCCGTCACCCTTGATGCCGCCCTCGATCTTGGTGCCGCTGAATCGTCCGTCGGCACCGGGAAGTGCGAACCGGGGGATGAGCCGGCCCGTGTATCCGGCCGCGTTCAACCGCGCGGTGTCTCGGTCGGCGTCATACTCCAAGAACTTCACGCCCATGAGCCGCTCGTCGAGGTCGCCTCGCTCGAGCGCCGCGTGGAAAGCCTGACACGGGCCGCACCAGCTCGCACCGACGTACACCACGACCGTCTCCTCCCCGGACGACTCGACGACGCCGCGCACTTCGTCGGCGACGTCACCAGCATCGAGCGTGGGCACGAAGCGCGGCTTCGACTCCGTGGGTTTGGCTGCCGCGACGGGCGCGGATTCCTCCGGCGCCGACGCCTTGCCCGAACAGCCGATCAACACCGCGCACGCGAGCCAGGACGCAGACCTCATGCGCGCATCATCCGACCCGCGCGCCACGGTTCGCAAGCACCCCGCAGCGTTCCATGCGGCGTAAAGCTCCTGTGAAGCCCGCCGAACGCGCCGTCGGCCAACTCCATGAGATCACGTGACTTCGGATTGAGAACGCAGCCGTTGCGCACCCGTGCACGGCGCCGCGCTCTTGGCAGGCCGACGGCGGTGCCCATGTTGAGGGAGTCGTCATGAAGTGGTCCTGGAAACTCGGTCGGTTCTTCGGAATCGATGCCTACGTACACGCCTCGTTCCTGCTCCTGGTGGCCTGGGCCGCTTGGGCCGCATACCAGGGTGCAGGAACGGGGCTCGCTGCGCTGCTCGGCGTGGTGTTCCTCGTCGGTGTGTTCGGTTCGGTGCTGCTGCACGAGTTCGGCCACGCACTGACCGCCCGACGCTTCGGCATCTCGACGCGTCGCATCGTGCTCTGGCCGATGGGCGGCGTCGCGCAGCTCGAAGGTGATCCCCGCACACCCCGGCAGGAACTCTTGATCGCGCTTGCGGGTCCCGCGGTGAACTTCGCCCTCGCCGCCGGCCTCTTCGCGGTCAGCTCGCTGTTCGGGCTGGCCGAGTACGGGCTGCTGCAGTCGCTGATCTTCGCGAACGTCACGCTCGGCGTGTTCAACCTGCTGCCGGCGTTCCCGATGGACGGTGGACGCGTGCTGAGGGCCGCCCTCGCGACCCGCATGGGCGGCAGCCGGGCCACCGAGATCGCGGTGAAGATCGGCAAGGGCGCCGCGGTGCTCTTCGGCATCGCCGGCCTCTTCGGCAACCCCATGCTCCTGCTCGTCGCCGCGTTCGTCTGGTTTGCAGCCTCGGCCGAAGGTCGTCGCAACCCCTACGCCCGCCCCAACCATGTCGAGGCGCCCTGGTGGCGCTGGAGCCCGCCCGCCCACCGTCGGGGCAACACGACCCACCGGCGGACCGAGCTCTACACCGACCCGCGAGCCCCGCAGCGCGTCATCTTCATCGTTCGCTGACGGGGAACCCACCCCACGACCCCGCGAGACCTCAATCTCGCGGGGTTTTTCGTGGCGTGCGGCGAACACTGGCCGCGCGGTCGTCGAGCGCCTACCTTCACAGACGTGACGCCCGACGCTCGTCGCAAGCGAAGACTCGCCACCCTCGGCACCGTGCTGGCGTTTGCCATCGGCGGCTTCTTCCTCGCGATCCCCTTCCTGTCGGGCCCACTCTCCCGCTTCGTACCCGCGTCCGTCGAGTCCACGGTGGGCTCGCAGATGATCGAAGAGCTCGGCAAAGAGACCTCGTTCTGCCAAGACTCCGAGGGGCTCGCCGCGCTCGACGTGATGGTCGAGTCGCTCGCGGAGCACACCGACGGCACCTACGAGTTCCGCGTCTACGTTGCCGATCAAGAGATCCTCAACGCCTTCGCCGCGCCCGGCGGACACATCGTCCTGTACCGCAACATCATCGACCAGGCCGAGTCTCCCGAAGAGGTCGCCGGCGTCCTCGCGCACGAGATGGCCCACATCATCGAGGGGCACCCGGCGCGCGGCATGGTCGAAGGCATGGGCTACGGCATCTTCAAGCTGTTCACGCTCGACGAAAGCACGGGCGCCGAGCTGGTGAAGTCCGCCGTGACCAACCACTACAGCCGCGAAGACGAGCTCGAGGCCGACCGGGTCGGCGTCGACTTGCTCAACGCTGCGGGCACCGACTCCCGCGGACTGCTCGCCTTCTTCGATCGCCTCAGCGAACGCGGCCAAGAGATCCCCGGAGCGCTCGAGTTCCTCTCGACCCACCCCAGCGGCGAGACCCGAAAGAAAGCGTTGCGGCAGCACGTTGGCGAGGGCGACACGGCCCTGACCGACGCGCAGTGGAAGGCGCTGCGCAGCGTCTGCAAAGAGACCGGCACCGCCGTCTACGTGGGGCCCGGCTGAGCCAGACCCAAGAGCCAGACCCAAGAAACAGACCAAGAACGGCCCGCAAAAACGGCCTCCCGGGGTGCTCCCGAGAGGCCGTCGTCATATGCACTGCGGCGGGGCTCAGCCCGACGGCGTACCCGCGTTGCTGAGCGCGAAGCCGGTCATGTCCGAGTACGTATACGGGTAGTTGAAGCCCGTGACCGTATCGACCTGCAGCGTGGCCGGGTCGACGCGATACGCCTCGTTCGAGTTGATCGAGGGGCCCCAGATGAAGCCCTCGAAGTCGAAGCTCACGCCGCGTACGCGCGCGGGAATGTCGATGACCTGCGTCTCCATCAGGGTGTTGGCATCGACGCCTACGAAGTCTTCGGCCGCCACCCACAAGGTGCCGTTGCCGTCTTCCATGCAGCCGTTGCCCGAGCTGCTCAGGCTCGCGCTCGTCTGCCACGTCTCGGTGACCGGGTCGAACCGAGCAACCTGCGAGCTGCAGGTCCAGACGAACCCATTGCTATCGACGGTCATGCCGTAGCCGCCGGCGGCCATGGGCCACGTCCGCACGGCCATCGTCTCGAGGTCGACGTTCACGAGCAAGCCAACGCCCAGCTCGCTCGCCCACATGTTGCCCTCGGAGTCGGCTGCGGCGCCGTACAAGCCGAACACATGGGTCCGGACGCCACTCACGTCGACCTGCTCTTCGATCATGCCCGTGTCCCCGTTGACCCGGTAGATCTCGGCGACGTCGGTGCCGTTGTTGTGCGTCGACGTCCACACCTTCATGTTCTCGTACTGGCAGGTGCTGTCGTTGAACTCGCCCTGCGACCACGCGACGGGGCGCTGTGAGTCGGTCGTGAACGGGGTGTGCCACAGCATGCAGCCGTCGGGCCACGGCTTCACATCACCGGGTCCGGTCGAGGTGTTGTTGGGGTCGGGGCAGTCTTCAGTCCGCGCGGCGAACTTCGTCAGACCGCCGAGGCGGCTCGCGACGACCACGTCACCGTTGAGGTTGACCGACGTCCGCGACGGGCTTCCACCGCCGTCGGGACGAACCTGGTAGCGGCCCTCTTCGACCAAGGTCTGCGTGTTGACCTTGGAGATGGTTCCCTCGTTGCTGTTGGCGATCCAGATGTACGAGAAGTCGGTTCCGCCACCCCCGCCGTTGCCGCTGCCGCAGCCCGAGCCGCCGTCCGGCGGGATGCCGATGTCGAAGACCGGGCCCGTGCCGGGGCTGGTGTCGCTCGCGCTCGCGGAGTCGGAGTCCGAAGCGCTCGCGCTGGCGCTGGCCGAATCCGACGCGCTCGCCGTGGCCGACGCGCCCGAGGTCCCCGACGCGCTCGCGGAGGCGTTCGAGTCGGAGGCCGAGGCGGAGCCCGCCGTGTCGGTGTCCGTGTCGCCCGCGCCCGCGGTGCCGATCGTCGTCAGCTGACCGCTGCCACCCGCGGAGTCGTCGGGCGCCGCGGAGTCGCATCCGGTTGCCCACCCGGCGATCGCAATGCACGCGACCGCCCCCATCGTCTGTTCCCGAATGAAGCTCTTCATGCCCCTACCGCCCTCGATAGTGGGGTCTGAGCGGCAGGTTTTCAATGCACCGAAGCGCAGGAACCCCGATCCGGCCTCAGATTTACTCGCCACCTGCGGAGCCCACGCCACAGCCCGATCCGCTCCGGCCTCGGTCTCGTACGGGCGCCCGGTTCACTTCGGCTCCGCGACGTACGTCTCGGAGAGCCGCACGAACCGCTGCGAATCGTCGAGCTGCTGGGCGCGCTCGCCGAGCCCGTGGCCCTCTCGGGGGTACAACGCGCTCTCGGTGGTCACGCCGAAGTGTCGGAGACCTCGGCACAGCTCGAGCGCCCCCCGAGCGGCACCCGCGTGTCCCTCTCCCCGCGAACGACCAGCGTCGCAGTGGTGGAGCCCTTCAGGTGCGCCATCGGGGAGCGCTGCCTCGCGTGGCCCGACCACCTCCGTCAACGCCGCCGGCGGATCCACGGCTCACCCAACAGCGCAGCATCGGGCCGGCAACCGGACTCTCTGTGTCGTCGGGTCCCTCGCCACGTCGCATCCCGGCCCGCCACGATCATCGGTCTTCCTCCCGTTGACCCCAACGGCACGGCGGTGATGAGGGCGCCCTGCAGCCCCCGCCTCAGCCAGGGCATCGACTCCCTCCCAAGCCAGACCCGCCTGCCGACGAGTTCGCCTCTTGTTTACATCAATAAGCTCGGCTTATCGATCGACTCGAATAACCATATTGGCTGAAATCGAGCTTTGGACGTAGCTTGAACATCGCAGCAGCGCGCGACCGAGAGCAGCCTGATCCTTCTCGGAACCCGAGATATAGGCCCCGAGAACCCGCGCCCCTAGAGAAACGTGCCGTCGGTACTTACCCGGCCGTGCGCAGGTCAGTCTGACCGCGCTTGCAAAGACCCTTCAAGAGTCTTGCTGCGCGTATCCACCACTCATGGCGACCTCTGTACCCCTGCCCGAGCGAGGAGCCGCCTCATGACCACCCGACAGCACAACGATGGTGAACGAGACAAAAGCTCTCTCCGCTTGTCCTATGAAATCACACCGACGAGGGGTAACCGCCCTTCAACGTTGGTGGCCCGGACGACTCGATCTGAGCGTGCTTCGCCAGCATGACGCCAAGACGACTCCGCTCGAACCGGGTTTTTCCTATCGACGCGCCCTGCAAAATCTGGACTTCGAGGCGCTCGAGACAGATGTGCGTTCCCTTCTGACCAACAGCCAGACCTGGTGGCCGGCGGACTGGGGCAACTACGGAGCCCTCATGATCCGTCTGGCATGGCATTCAGCTGGAAGCTATCGAGTCTCCGACGGACGCGGTGGTGCAAGCAGTGGAAACATACGTTTCGCACCTCTGAACTCCTGGCCAGACAACGCGAACCTGGACAAAGCACGACGTCTCCTCTGGCCGATCAAAAAGAAGTATGGCGACCGCCTATCCTGGGCAGACCTGATCGTATTTGCGGGGACCGTTGCTTACGCCTCGATGGGCCTCGAGACCTACGGATTTGCCTTCGGCCGGGAGGACATTTGGCACCCCGAATACGACGTGTACTGGGGCTCCGAGACCGAATGGCTTGAAAGTACTCGAGGATCTGGCCAAAACCTCGAGGCGGGCCTTGCCGCGACTCAGATGGGCCTCATCTACGTGAACCCTGAAGGTGTAGATGGTCAGCCAGATCCGCTGCGGACGGCAGAACAGATCCGCGTCACGTTCGCCCGCATGGGAATGAACGACGAAGAGACCGTGGCTCTCACCGCCGGCGGTCACACTGTTGGAAAGGCCCACGGCAATGGAGATGCAAGCAAGCTCGGCCCACCTCCAGAAGGTGCCGGCCCAAAAGAACAAGGGTTAGGCTGGCGTAATCAACAAGGGCAGGGTCATGGGCCAGACACCGTCACAAGCGGACTGGAAGGAGCCTGGACGTCGAACCCAACCCGCTGGGATGACGGCTACTTCAAGATGTTGATGGAACACGAGTGGGAATGCAGAAGAAGTCCGTCGGGAGCATGGCAATGGGAACCAATAGACATCCAGGACGAAGACTGCCCCGTTGATTCATTCGACGGATCCACCCGCCGGACTCCAATCATGACTGACGCCGATATGGCGATGGTGGCGGATCCCATCTACCG
>JBCCQM010000143.1:0-20974 GCA_039024335.1 Myxococcota bacterium | reverse complement strand
GCCGGAACCGACTGCGCGCCGCAGGTCAACGCCGCGTGGTCTTGCTCGATGAGAAGCCAGCTTGCCGGGGGAGCGGAGGGATCGTCGTCGAGTCGCGCGGCGACGTCGTAGGCGAGGCAAGGCGTACCGCTGAGCGGAGCAATGACCGGGTCCCCGTCGAGCATTGCGGGCCCGCGATCGAAGGCGGGGTTGTCTCCGCTGGGAAGGGCCAGGTGCCAGCGCTTCGGAAGCGCTCTGGTTTGCGCCGACTTCACCCCTCGAACGAGTCGTGCGCCGACGATGACGCCAAGAATGAGGGCGAGCCCGCCCAGGACCGCCGCCACCTCGAGCAGGTCCGCACCGTAAAAAGTGTAGGCAAGCGCGGTCGCAAGCCCCACGCCCACCGCGCCTACGGCTGCGCCCCCCAAGGCGACCGCCGGGCGCGTCTCGGCGAGGTCATCGACGAGTGTGGCGTCTTGTTCCGCAAGCGCTTGGACCACGTCGTCTTGTCCGAGGTCGAGCCACGCTGTCGCGCCACAGTTCGGACAATCGTGCAGGCTCGGGGCGTTGGCATCTGCCCGGTAGCCATCCGTGAGCTTGGGTCGATCGAGAAAGCCGCACTCCGAGCATAGGCGTCCGCACGGATGCTGTGCTTCGTCGGACGTGCGCCCGATGTGCCGCAGTCGAGCAGGAACCCGCGGCCGCTTCTTCCGGTTGCCCTGCCCCAGCCCAACTTTGAAAGCGTCTCGGCTCATCGGTGCTCACGTCCGCGCTGGATCGGGGAGTGTGTCAGTTGTGCTACCAGGAGTGGTTGCAGCTGAAGCACTTGTGTATTGGGGCGCCGTCGCCGACGACGAGGTCGGTTTGGACCGAGCCGCATGCGGGGCAGGCCGTCGCGCCGGCCGTATACGCGGAGCTGATCGCTTTGGGCGCCCGAGAAGTCAGGTTGAAGATGATGACCAAGAGGCCGCCCGAGGCGAGGCCAAGGGCGATACCGCCGATCAGGCCCAAGATGGGCGCAAGCGCGACCCCGCCCGCCATGACCAGCAAGAGCAAGACGGTGAAGATGGCCCGGCGTCTCGGCTGCCGCGCGCTTCGCAGAAGGTCGCCGTCATCGACGGGCGCGAGAGACTCTTTGGACATCGGCATCATCCCAACTCGACGGCGCCGACATGCTCGGCAGCCCGTCTCGAAACCGTACATGGCGTCTTGCCCGAATAGTCCCTGAATCGGCCGCACGGGTGGGGCGGCGCAAGGCTTGCGGCTTGTGTGGTGCCCGTTCGTGCCCATGATGCAGGCAGCACGATGTCTCGCTGGAACGACTTTCGACGCTTGGTGGCGACCGCTCGCAACGGAGGCTCTCCGGGTGATGTGGCGCTGCTCAAGGCCGAGCTTTTCGGCGCCAAGATGTCCGACGCCGCACGGGCACAGCTCGCCAGCACGGGCGTCCTCGAGCCGATGCCGCGCCTTGAGCTCGCCGCGCTCCGGCGTCTGCCCGCGAACACGCTCGGTCGCGCCTACGCGTCGATGCTCGACGCCTGTGGTCTTCAGCCCTTCTCGATCTCCGACGACCTCAGCGGCCGGGCCGAGAAGCACCTGGCCTTGCTGCGCTACGTCGCCACGCATGACTTCATCCACGTGGTCACTGGATTCGACACGGGGTGGGCGGGAGAGATCGGCGTGCTGGCGGCCACGGTCGAGCAAGACGTCGCGCCCGGCGGCGTCGCCCAAGAGTGGGCCGCGCGCGCCTACTACTTCGTTCGCGACTTTGGCAACCGAGCCGCGATCGCGAAGAACCGTCTCGTCGGTCGCACGCTCGGCGCCAAGGCAGGACCACTGCTGGGCTTCCGCTACGAGGACCACCTCGAGACGCCGCTGTCCCAGGTCCGGGGCTTGCTCGACTTGCCCGAGCCGGCGGACGCGGGCGTCGAGTTTGCGCTCACTCCTGTGGGAGCATGATCACCGCAAACGCCGAGAACGCATCCATCGCGTCGGTGTTGGGGTTGATCATCGAGCACGCATCGCCGGCCTGCATGCAGTAGTTGTATTCGATCGCGAACACCCACGGCTCAGTCGTGAACTCGGGGTCCAGCATGTCCTCGGCGGCGGTGAGAGGCTGAACGAGCACTGCGTTGCCCCCGTCGTCCTCGAGCTCGCCGAGCCCGGTGACCGAGGACGGGCTGAACCCTGCATTGAGCACGTCGAACGCGAGCGAGAAGCCACAGTCGGCGAAGGGGCAGGCGGCGGAGGGCCGAATCCGCAGCGTGGGGCTCTCGTCTTCGAGCGAGACCGCCGCGGATGGATCAAAGGACTTGGCGATGACGGGTGCGGGTGAAAACTCGACCGAGTAGCCGCCGATCAGGCTCTCCTCCTGTACGGCGCAGAACGGGACGGCGATGCTCTCCCCGTCTCGCTCCACGTCCACGATCTGCGCCCACGCGCCGATGCGGTCCTCGTTGATGCTGCCTTGGAACGCGCAGTCCGGCCGCACGCTCAGTCCGTCGGGCATGCGGCCATCGTTCGGACCTTCGCGGGGCGTGCACGTCAGCGCGAAGCCGCAGTCGTCGATGAAGTCCGTGATCTCGTTCTGATTGAACTGCACGCAGGGCGCATCACCGAGGTCGAGCGCCAGCTCGGGACAGACGGGGCCGGTCGAGCTGCTTTCGTCGACGGCGGCCGTGGTGCCGGACGTGCTCGAGGAACTCGAGCCTCCGTCGGTGTCGGCGGTCGCGTCGTCGGTGCATCCGGTCGCGGACAGCAGCAAACAGCTCCACAGGGTGACCTGGAGGTGGCGCATCGCGATGCAGGATCGCAAACCCGGCCGCGGGCGTCACGTGGGATCGGTGGGCGCCCGCAGCTCGAACTTCAGCTCGCCGCTGGGCTGAAGACCCAGCTCGGTCCACCCGCGCCGTCGATACAGCCGCTCGGCGCGGGTGCCGGGCGCCGTCACGAGCCAGATCTCGACGACGCCCTGGCCGAACATCCACGCCTCGACGCGGTCCATCAGCGCGCGGCCGATGCCGCGGCCCTCGAAGCGCGCATCGAGAAACAGCGCCCAGATATCGCCCTGCACGGTGCGTCCGCACCCAAACCCCACGACGGCGCCGTCGACCTCGCAGACCCAGGCCCGTCCGTCGACGAACATCGCCTGACGGTAGTCGTCGGTGTCGATGACGGTGCTGACCAACGCGTTCTCTCGGACCGCGTTGCGGATCGCCATCATCGCGGGAATGTCGGCCTCGACAGCGGGGCGATAGGTCGGCGCGGCCATCGACCGAGCCTATCGCTTTACCTCCGCAGGTAGGTGCTCCGTGGCAGCGGTGGCGCTACCCCTCGTGCATGCGAGGCGTTCGTGCATTGCTCATCCCTGCCTGGGTCGTGCTGCTGGGCTATACGCTGCTCGTTGTCGGCGAACACGGCTTCAGCGTCTATGGCGATGGTGCTGCCGTCCTCGGCGCCATGGCGTGGCCGGGCCAGTTCACCGTCGACCTGTCGTGCTTCATTCTCGTTGCGGCGGCGTGGGCCGGCTGGCGCCATCGCTTCAGCGCTGCTGGCTGGGTCGCGATGGTCGGCATGGGGCTTGGGGGCTTCCTCTTCTTCGCGCCCTACGTGCTCGTCGTGGGCGCACGTGCGGGCACGATGCGCGGGCTCTTGCTCGGACGCAACCGAACGTAGCGGGAACTTCTCGATCGCGGGTCCGTGCGTCTGGAGGTGCCGCTCCCGGTCGGACTCGCCATCGCCGTCGGACTTACGCTCGCCTGGTTTCCCTCCGGCCAGCCCTGCGTGGGCCCGGCGGTCGAGCGGCCGTACGACTCGATCCATCACGACGTCGAGGCGTTCTCGCTTGGGAATGCCCTGCAGTCCGAGGGCATCTGGCTCATGCAGTCGGCGAGCAAACCGGAGCAGCGCACGCTGCCGTGGCTGTTCTCGATGTGGGGAGCCATGCTCGACGGATGGCATGCGGGCATTGGCGTCCCGACCCGCCTTCGAGCCGACATCGACGGCGACGGCCTCGAGGACCGCGTCAGCATCGTCGTCGACGACGGACGCATGTACACCGGCGTGCTCGTCGAGTTTGCCAGCGGCAGCGCGCATCTTCTCGGGGCGCGTCGCCCCACACTCGTGCGCTACGGTGGCCCGTTCGTCGGCAAGGAGGATGAAGATGGGGACGATCCTCCGCCGAGCGAGTGGCACAAGATGGATGAGTGCTCGAGCTCCTACGAGTGGGTTCAGAGCGTCCAGGTGGTCGAGCGCGCCAACGACGGCATCCTGCACTGGAGGGACTCCACCTTCGAGCACGAGCTCGCCGTGGGCGACGGCTTGTTCTTCGACGGCGGGAGCTCGTATGCGATGTACTTCTTCGACGGCAAAGACTGGCGCTGGAGCCATGCGGGCTTCTGAGCCCGTACTCAGCAAACCGGCGGGGCTCATGCGTGGCCTGTCGGCGCGTCACCTTGATGCAGGCGCACGTCGTGCGGTAGGTCGGTCCTATCGTGGACGATCAAGACGAGGGCGTGAAAGCGCTGGCGAAGGTCGAGGGTGCCATCGTGGCGCGTCGTTGGGTCGTCTCGCTTGCCCCCGATGCTGCGTTTGCGGCAATCGAGCGCGGGCTTGTCGAACGGTCGCCTGAAGTCGAGTCTGCGACCTCGAGACTGCCTCAGCTTGGAAGTGCTTTCGTCTCCCGCACCGCGGAAGGCGGCCTTGTCCTGTGGCGGCGACCGGATCGCCATTGGACGGATCTGGTCAGAGGAGTCTCCGAGCCCGTGCCCTATCCGCAGATGCTCCACCTCGAAGCGAGGGAAACCGTCGACGGTACCGAACTCGTCGCAACTTGGCGGCCCCACCCCGCAACGCGGAAGAGCCGGACGTTCGTTTGGGCCAGTGTTGCGCTCTTTTTGGCGATGGGCGTGTACTTCGTAGCGGCAGGAACGGGATGGTTCCTCCTCTTCTACGTCGCTGCTCTGGTCCCCGCGGTGGCGCGACATCTCAGGCTCCGAGGCACGCAGATGTCGCTGCTGGCCGCTGCCAACGCGCCGCTCGCTCAGCACGAGCTGGGCGCTGCCGACGTCCACGGCTCCGCGTTTCGAGCTGGGCACGTGCGCGACAAGACCTGAGGCATCTGTCGTGAAGTCGTGGTGCTGAATCCGGGACCCAACGGATGCGCAAAGGACGCGAAACGCCGTGCGGCGACTTCGTAGAATCCGAAATTCTTCATTAAAAACAGGCGCTTCGAGAAAATTCGAAAAAAATCTCGGGCAGATGTCGATTGGCGAGGGGTCGCGGCGTCAGGCCCTCGAAAGCACCGAACCATGACGCTTCCCACCTCCCTCCTCGTCGGCGCCGGCGGTCTCGCGACCCTGGGCCTGCTTCCCTTCGCCTTCTCCCGCCACGTCCACGTCGAGCGCTCGGCCGTGCTCGATGCATCGCCCTCGGACGTGCTCGCGCTCGCGGCCAGCAACGCCGGCTACCAGCGCTTCAACCCCTACTGTGACGTCGACCCGAACCTGAACATCGAGCTGTTCGGGCCCGACGCGGGCGTGGGCTCCGGCTTCCGCTTCGACGGCAAAGACGGACGGGGCACGCAGACCGTGGCCGCGGTCGAAGACGACGCCGTCACCTACTCCATCGATCTCGGCGCGATGGGCACGCCCACGCAGCGCGTGAAGGTGGAGCCGGTTGCCGGCGGCACGCGCGTCACCTGGAGCATGGACGCCGACCTCGGCCGCAACCCCATCGCCCGCGTGTTCGGTCTGTTCATGGACCGCATGATGGGCACGATTTTCGAGCGGGGCCTTCGCAACCTGGGCACCGCAACCTCAACCTCAACCTCAACCTCAACCTCAACCGCAACTGCAGCCTGATAGAACTGGAGACCGAACCGATGCGCTACACTTTCCTCCTCTACTCCTCCGAGTCGGATTTTGCCGACGCCACCCCCGAGCAGATGGCAGCCCAGAAGGCCGCCTACGGGGAGTATATCGGCGCGCTGCGAGCTGCCGGCGTCCTCGTCGACACCGACTGGCTGCAGCCCACGCCTACGGCAACCACCATCACTCTTCGCGACGGTGAGCGCCGCGTACAGGACGGGCCCTTCGCCGACACCAAAGAACAGCTCGGCGGCTACTTCGTCGTCGACGTGCCCAACCTCGACGCCGCAATCGAATGGGCTGAGAAGTCCCCTGCGGCCAAGCACGGCTTGGTGGAAATCCGGCCCTCCGCGATGGGCGGTGGGTGACCCCATCGGGGGTGAAGTCGCGGGCGGCTGCGGTCGCTCGCGACGCCTACGGTCGGCTGCTCGCGCAGCTGAGCGCCCGCACGGGCGACATCGGCGGCGCCGAAGATGCGCTGGCCGATGCCTTTGCGCGCGCGCTGCAGCGGTGGCCGACCGACGGCATCCCCGACAACCCCGAGGCCTGGCTCTTCACCGTGGCGCGCAACCGACAGCGAGATCAGCAGCGCGCCCAACAGCGCCGGCCTTCGGTCGCGCTGGACGATGTCGACCTGTCCGAAGACGAAGACGCCGACGACCGCGACGCCCGGCTTGGCTTGCTGTTCGTGTGCGCCCACCCGGCGATCAGTGCGTCCATCCGCGCGCCGATGATGCTGCAGACGGTCCTGGGGCTCGAAGCCACCGACGTGGCCACCGCGTTCCTGGTCTCGCCCACCGCGATGGCGCAGCGACTCGTCCGGGCCAAGCGGAAGATTCGAGACGCTGCGATCCCCTTCGACGTTCCCGACGAGGCCGAGCGTCCGGCCCGGCTCGACGCGGTGCTCGAGGCGATCTACGGCGCGTATGCGCTGGACTGGTTCGAGCCTCGCCCGACGCGCGAGGATGGCCCGCTGCGTGAAGAGGCGGTGTACTTGGCCCAGCTCGTCGTGCGTTCGCTGCCGGGCGAGCCCGAGGCGCTGGGCTTGCTCGCGCTGCTGTCATTTTCGGAGTCGCGTCGCGCGGCCCGCTTCGACGAGGGCGGTGCGTTCGTGCCGTTGGCAGAGCAGGATCCCACGCGCTGGGATCGAAACGCGATCGTGGCCGGGGAGTCGCTGCTTCGTCGGGCGCGGGCGTGCGGTCGCCTCGGTCGCTTCCAGCTCGAAGCCGCGATTCAGTCGGCCCACTGCGCGCGGCGGGGAGACGCATCGCCACCGTGGACCGCGATCGCCCAGCTCTACGCCGGCCTGCTGCAGCTCGCGCCCACGGTCGGGGCGGCCGTGGCTCATGCGGCTGCCGTTGGCGAGGCGCATGGGTCCGAGGCCGGCCTGCGTGCGCTCGCCACCGTCGACGCCGAGGCCATCGCACGCTTCCAGCCCGCCTGGGCCACGCGCGCGCACCTGCTGGCCGAAGCAGGCCGCACCGACGACGCGGATGCGGCCTACGCCCAAGCCATCGCGCTCACGACCGACCTGCCGATCCGCCGCTACCTCGAAGGCCGCCGCGCCGCGCTGAAGACCTGAGGTGCCGCTTCATCGGTGCCGACGACGAAGGCCGAGGAGTCCCACCAGCAGCATCAAGCCGCGCGGACCTCCGCCGACGCGGCATCCACCGCCGGCCTCCGAATCGTCTTGTGCGGTGCCGTCGGTGTCTCCCGTTGTCGTCGGGTCCGTCTCGTTTTCGTCCTCGTCGAGGGAGGTGCAGTCGTCTGGGTCCCAGGAGCCATCGACCACCTCGCACTGGTACGCCGGCATCTCGCAGTTCGCCTCGATGTCCGCGGTGAGATCGATGTCGATCTCGCCCAGCGCGTCGGGCTGACCACCATCCGCGACGAAAACCTCGCCGTCGAGCGCTTCGTCGGTTCCCATGTGAACGATGCGAAGCTGCACCTCGGCCGACGCTTCGTGGCTGGAGATGAAGGCGTCCTCCTCGGCCGCGTCCACGCCCGCGACGCTGAAGGCAACGTTCCCATCGACGAGGTAGTCCAGACGAATGGTCGAGGCGAGAAGCGTGTCGAGCTCCCCGACGTCCACGCGGGCGGAGGCGACGCCCACGCCTCGCTGCGAGCCGCACCACCCGTCCGGGCCCCACAGATATCCACCGCACAGGCTTGATTCGGGATAGGCACCGTCGCAGCAGATGAAGTCCGGGAGCGTCTCGAAGGTTTCCGTGGGGACGACGTCGTACGTCGTCGAAAACTCCAGCTCGGGCAGCGCAAATCCAAGCGCGGCTGTCTCCGCGACCACCACCGTCGCGCTCGTCTCGAGGGGGGAGCCGCACGGTTCGTAGGGGGTCATCGTAACGTTGACGATCAGCGTCGAGCCGCCAACGAGGGGTGAGTTCGGGCGCCAGGCGTACACGCCGGGAACGCCGATCACCGAGCCGTCGAGGACCGCGCCCGTTTCATCGGTGACGATGACCTCGAGCTGCCCCAACACCTGGTCGATCGACACGTGTGTGGGATCGGCTTGCGCGCCGCGGAGCATAATGACCCCGTCGGTTGTGACCTCGTTCACCGCAACCTCGAGGGTCGAGAAGACTGCACTCCCCTCACATTCGTCTCCGCCTTCATCGCAGGCCGAGGCTGCGCTCGGTGCCAAGAAAAGTCCGAACGCAGCGGGGAAGGTAAGGAGCGACGTACGCGTAAGCCAAGCCATCACGACGATGAGTGCGCCCCGTCGGTCGCATGATTCGGGCAGCCGGTCTTTTCCTGCAGAGGGCGACACTCGTGTCAGGCGTGGTCGTGTCCCTCGGTGTCGACGACGCCGCGAATCTCAGCGTCGGCGCATGGCGTCGACGATGCAGCGTCGCAGCCACGTGCTCGCGGGGTCCGTGTCGTGCTTGGCGTGCCAGTACAAGTGAAGCTGGGCTTTGGGGAGGTCGAACGGAGGCTTCCAGCGGCGCATGCGGGTGAAGCCGGGGATGTCGCGGCCCAGGCGGCTCGGCACGGTGAGCAGGTGATCGCTGGCGGCGACGATCGACAGGGCGGAGGCGTAGGTCTGGCACCGCACGGCGACGCGTCGTTGGAGGCCTAGCTCGATCAGTGCGCGGTCTTCGAGCACCAGTCCCGTGGGGCGGCGGGAGACGGCGACGTGGGAGGCAGCGAGATACTGGCGGATCGTTGGGGCGCGACGCAGGGGGTGATCCGGCCGGGCGACGACGGAGAAGCCGTCCTCGAAGAGCGGTTCCTGCTTGACCGGCTCGCGCATGGGGATGGCGACGTCGATCACGGCATCGAGGCGGCCGGCGGAGAGCAGGTGGGCGAGCTGGCCGCGGTCGAAGGACACGCTGGACAGCGTGATGCTCGGCGCGTCTCGCAGCATCCGCGTCTGCAGCGAGGGCATGAACGCCATTTCGACGGCCTCGGGCATGCCGATGCGAAACGGCTGCTCGCTGGTGCTCGGCTCGAAGGTGCCCCATTGCTGAAGCAGGCGGCGCAGGGCACCGAGCTCGTCGAGCAGCGCGGGGGCGTTGCGGGCACAGACGGCGGTGGGAACCATGCGCCGCCCTCTTCGCTCGAAGAGGGGATCGCCCAGCTGGTCCCGCAGCCGCCGCAGCGCGTGGCTGACCGCCGAAGGCGTCACCGAGAGGGTATCGGCGGCCTGCGTCAGGTTCTGCTCTCGATAGACGGCCTCGAAGACCATCAGCAGGTTCAGATCCATCGCTGCTCCGTACTCTGAACGAGATTCATCGAGATGTCTGAAGAGATATCACTTCCTTCATCCGCGAAAGCGTCCAATCGTAGGGGCGCCCATGGACTTCACACCCAGCCCCAAGACGCAGGACTTTCAGGAGCGGGTCGAGGCCTTCCTCTCGACTCACGTGGCGCCGGCGGCCGCCGAGATTCGGGCGCAGACACGGGCGCTCAACGAGGGCGCGGACTGGACCCGCTGGCAGGTCGTGCCGCAGATCGAGGCGCTCAAGGCCAAGGCAAAGGCCGAAGGGCTGTGGAACTTGTTCCTGCCCGACGAGCGACTCGGCGCCGGGCTGACCACGCTGGAGTACGCACCGCTCGCGGCGATGATGGGCGCATACGAGTTCGCCCCGGAGATCTTCAACTGCAACGCTCCCGACACCGGGAACATGGAGGTGCTCTACCACTTCGGAAGCGAGTGGCAGAAGCAGACCTGGCTGACGCCGCTGCTCGCGGGGAAGGTTCGCTCCGCGTTTTGCATGACCGAGCCCGAGGTCGCCTCGTCGGACGCGACGAACATGCGGGCGAGCATCACCGAGGACGGGGACGAGCTCGTGCTCAACGGTACGAAGTGGTGGTCGACGGGCATCGGTCATCCGAACTGCAAGGTCGTGATCTTCATGGGCCTGTCGAACCCCGACGGTGAGCGGCACCGACGGCACAGCATGGTGCTGGTGCCGATCGACGCGCCGGGGGTTCGCATCACGCGGATGCTGACCGTCCATGGGGAATACGACGCACCGTTTGGGCATGGCGAGATCGTGTTCGAGAACGTGCGGGTGCCGAAGTCGCACCTCATCCTCGGGCTGGGGGAGGGCTTCCGCATTGCGCAAGGGCGCTTGGGCCCTGGCCGGATTCACCACTGCATGCGGGCGGTCGGGGCCGCCGAGGAAGCGCTGCGGTTGATGATCGCGCGCGGCATGGCTCGCAAGGCGTTCGGGCAGCGCCTGCTCGAGCTGGGCGGGAACATGGAGCGGGTCGCCGAAGCCCGCATGGCGATCGACCAAGCGCGGCTGCTCACCCTCTACGCCGCGTGGAAGATCGACGCGGTGGGGGTGCGCCAAGCCATGACCGAGATCTCCGCCATCAAGGTCGTGGCGCCGAACGTGCTGCAGACGGTGGTCGACATGGCGATTCAGATCCATGGGGGCGCGGGCGTCAGCGACGACACGCCGCTGGCGGGCATGCATGCGATCGCCCGGGCGCTGCGGCTGGCGGACGGTCCCGACGAAGTGCATCGTGCGATGGTGGCTCGCACCGAACTTCGCAAGTACAGCCGACGGGAGCGCGCGTGACCGCCTATCGACGGGTGTTCATCACCGGCGGTGCGTCCGGACTGGGCGCGGCGTTCGCCCGGCATCTTGCCGCGTCGGGTGCTCGCGTTTGCGTGGGCGACATCGACGCTGAGGCCGGGGCGGCAATCGCCCAAGAGCTTGGCGAGCACGCCCACTTTCTGCGCTGCAACGTCACCGAAGAGTCCGACCTCGAAGCCGCTGCGAAGTGGCTGAAAACGGAGTGGGGCGGCGTGGACCTGCTGGTGAACAACGCCGGCGTGGCGCAGATGGGGGCCATCACCGACTCCTCCGAAGCCGACTGGCGCTGGGCGGTGGAGATCAACCTGCTGGGCGTGGCGCGGGGCTGCCGAACGTTCGTGCCGATGATGAAGGCGCAGCGATCGGGCACGATCCTCAACATCGCGTCGATGGCTGGGCTGGTGCATCTGCCCGATGCCGGGGCCTACAACGCGACGAAGGCCGCGGTGGTCGCGTTGACCGAGACCCTCGAGCTCGAACTCGCGGGCGATGGCATCCGTGTCGCCGTGGCGTGCCCATCGTTCTTTCGCAGCGACCTGGCCAAGAACATGCGTGCCGCCGATGCGCGCTCCGAAGCCATGGCGCGTCGTATGGTGGAGCGCGCCCGCATGTCGGCCGACGACATTGCGCGGCTGATCCTCGAAGACCTCGAAGACGGGAAGACGTTCATCCTGCCCCACCGTCAATCGCACTCGGCGTGGAGGATGAAGCGGGCGCTGCCGCACCGGCTGTGGCTTCGGGTCATCCGTCGCGAGCTGCGTAAGCTCCAGGCTCGCATGAAGCGCGCGGAGGCGAAGGGGTGAGCAGATCGCGGAAAGGCGAGGCGCTCGCGCTGACGCGGTTGGTACCGTGGCTGCGCGAGCGGCTGCCGCACCTCGAGGGGCAGCCCGAGGTCACGCAGTACACCGGCGGCGCGTCGAACTGGACCTACCGGTTGTCGTTCCCCAACGACGACCTCGTGCTTCGCCGTCCGCCCGCGGGCACCAAAGCCAAGTCGGCCCACGACATGGGGCGTGAGTTTCGGCTGCAGGAGGCGCTGCGGCCTCACTTCCCGCTCGTGCCGAAGGTTCACGCCTACAGCGACGACGAAGCGCTCATCGGCGCGGAGTTCTACGTGATGCAGCACCTCGACGGGATCATTCCCCGTCGCAACCTGCCCAAAGGCGTGGACCTCTCTCGCAACGACGTCCGCACGCTGTGTACGAACGTGCTCGATACGCTCGTCGCGCTGCACGACATCGACATCGATGCCGTCGGCCTCGATCAGCTCGGTCGCGGCCAGGGCTACGCGCGGCGGCAGATCGAGGGCTGGAACAAGCGCTACCGCGAGGCGCGAACGTGGAACGTGCCGTCCGGACGCCGCATCATGCAGTGGCTCGAAGCGCACATCCCCGACGACGAGCGGCTATGCCTCACCCACAACGACTTTCGCTTCGACAACGTCGTGCTCGACCGCGACGACCCGACCACGGTCATCGGTGTGCTGGACTGGGAGCTCGCGACCATCGGCGACCCGCTGATGGATTTGGGCAACATGCTGGCGTACTGGGTCGAGCCGGGCGACGACTTCATCGCCCGCGGAAACCGACGCCAGCCCACGCACCTGCCCGGCATGCTCTCCCGCGCCGAGGTCATCGAGTACTACGCCGGGCGCACCGGGATTCGCGTGAAGGATTGGCGCTTCTACGAGGTGTACGGCCTCTTCCGCCTGGCGGTGATCGCCCAGCAGATCTACTACCGCTATCACCACAAGCAGACGCGAAACCCGACCTACAAGAACTTCTGGGTCGTCGTCGCTTATCTGCAGTGGCGCTGCTGGACCCGGATTCGCGGACGCTAGCCGCCGTGAGTTCCTTTGCGAATCCGAGGCTTCCCCACTCAAGGTGCTGTCCACTAGCGCGCGGTGGAGGCCGACTAATCTGTGCCGGCTCCGGTCCGGCGCTTTAAGCAGTTCCTGATGTCGGGCCTCCCCGCCTAGGTACCGTGGACTCAAGTTCGTGTGGGCACCCCATAACCATTCGAAGAATCTCGAGATGTTGCTGCATGCCTGTATAACTCCTCTGAACTACGAGTTTCCGAGGGCCTTCTGTAGTTCATTGACAAAGGAAACGGCGGCCGCCCGATTCGAGCGAATTGCGCACCAGGCCGAAAAACAAGCGACTAGGACTTCCTCCTCAGTCAAGCTGAGCGCGGACGCTACATCTCTCGCCCAATCGTGAAATTCGACGCTTTCCGCACCATCAAGTGCGGCCAGAGCGAGATCCTCCGAGTCAGCCTCGAGGGCCTCGATAAATCCATTCTTGTTCGCGTATGCCGCTTCTTTCAGCAGCGAGTCGGGACCTGAATCGCCCGGAAGGAAACAAGAAGCTGCTTCTAATATACTAGAGTGCCCATGTTCGCGGACTACTGTACGCTGATCGCCATCAAGGATTCCGACGACCAGCCGTTCTCCAGAAACACCCGCGAGCGCAAGTAGGACCGCGAAAATCTCCCCGTTAGAACCGCCAACCCTAATGTCCAAGTCAATCGTGTCGGTGTCGCAAAATTTGTCAAAAAGACACTTGGTAAAGACTGCTGCTGCAGAGTCTTCGACGATGACCGTCGACGTCTTCGGTTGCACCGGCTCACGCAATCCCCAGCTCTCAAGTAGCTGGCGATGCCCGGCGCTGAGTATTGACCCGTTGCTGATGACTGAGATCTCCTCGAGTCGCAATCTTGTCAACACGTGTTTCGAGTGTGTTGTGATTAGCGCTGACGCTCCAGATTCGACCAGGAAGCGCGCTATTATGTCCATGAGCGCTATCTGCGATTTTGGGGGGAGGAATGCCTCTGGCTCTTCAAGAAGCAATATCTCGGGCTTATGAAAGTACAGGTTCCAGAGAAGGTAGAGTGCCGAAAACTCGCCCGTTCCCATTCCGCGCGAGTCATATATCGCTTTCCCTTTCTTGACTCTGAAGAACGGAACCTGTGAACGAACGAGAGGATCGAAGGGCGCAGTTGGGCCGCCGGGTCCCTGAGGCTGGATAGGGTCGAGTTCCGCGACCTCGATCCAACTATACTTGCGGAGCGTGATTGAGCTCGCCTCGTCGAGTTGCCGCGAGTCCCAACGAGCAAACTCAAACTGCTGAAGGACCTCGTCGAAGTTGTTTTCGGATCGGAAGTAGTGAATGAGTCGTGGACTATCGAGGTGGGGCTCCACGTAAGACCCTAGTGAGCGGACCTCGTTGCGGTCCAAGATAACTGCCTCTAATCCTCCGCTTTCACGAAGGGACAGCTCGACGGAGCAATCTTCTCCAACTTCCGCATCGGACAAGAAGTCCCTGGCCGAGCACATAAGTCCGGCAAGGATGCGCACAGTGCGGCTCTTTCCTGCGCCGTTTAGTCCACATAGTGCCGAGATTCGTCTCCCTCCAAGATCGATTTCTCCGTCCTCAAGTGATGCGTGGTCGCTAATGATGAGCTTGTGTAGGCGAGCACCCTTTCTTTCGTTGCGGAGCCTGCGCCAGTGATCTTGAACTTTCGCGGCTCTCATACTTCCGTTCCCCACCCACTCGCGTCCATCCACGCAGCGAGATCGACGTTGTTCTGAGCCTTCTCCACTAGTTCAACCGTCTCGCTCAGGATGCGTCGGTCCTCCTCCGATAGAGAACCCTCGAGCGGGTTCTGTTGAACCCATTCTCCGTAAAGTACCCAGAGTACCATGTCCCTGGATACAACCGATGCAGTGTCTGCGACTCGCGAGCTCGCCCGGTCGTTGAACATGGAGAGGAGTAGTCGAATAGAATCTTCGCCTAGTGTGTGCGTGAGGGTGGGCAACTCAAGTCTTTTTCCTGATTTAACACGTGCTCTGGCAGCCTCCACCGTTTTAATGAAGTTGCCGATTCGAGGGCTTGGCCCGGTTCTCGATAGGAATATCCACCAACTATAAACAGTAGCCTTGTTGAATTTGATCTCGTGTCGGTCGGCGTCTGGTATATGTGAGAGTGTTCCGAAATCACGGAGGGCGTTGCTCATTCGCTCCGTCGCATTCGAATTAAAGTGTGTGCCGTCGCGGTAGCGGGCCGAAAGTGCGCTTGCGGTAACTTTTTTTCGAAGAGTCTGGATCTCAAGCGTGTAGAGCGTTCGTGCGACGACGTCGTCGTGCGCCATTCTCGAGTTTGAGAAACCGAGTAGGCTGTCGTCGATCCCTCTTTCAGCGAGTCCGGCTGCGAGCCGTCGCACCTGGTTTCTCGCATCTCCGAAGAAGGCGTTGCGCTGCTCAGGGGGCGTTAGGCTGGAGTTTTGATTCAATCGGAAGAAGAGTTCAGCGGGCTCATCCGAGGTGTAGTCATGAAGCGTGAACATGCGGATCGTGAAGCCATCAAACGCGCGTCTGACCGGTTTTGGGAGAGCTTCGTACGAGCATTTGTCTAGCTCCCGAATTTTTTCGCTTTCTGGCTCGATCGTTCCGTCGACTGAGAACGAACCTCGGATAAAATCCCGAATGGCAGCTAGTCTTTGTTGCCCGTCAAGCACCTCGCCCTTCTGTAGTTCTGGGTTCTCAACGACGTGGATTGGGGGTATATGCCAGCCTCGTAGGATTGAATCGATGAGTCGTCGTTGTTTCTTCTTCGTCCAGACTTCGCCTCTTTGGAAGTCCGGCTGAAGATCAAGTTCTTCTCTCTCGATTCTCCGGAAAATGGTCTCAATGTCGGGATCCGATGCTTGAAGTTTCACGGTGATAGGTTTGTCCTGTTGAGTGTGTTGCGTCCCGCAGTTGCAAGGTGCCTGGCGAGGTCTAGGTCGCGACCGAGGGCCGGCTCTTGGCGTGGTCCCTTCAAATGTCCGTTTGTGATGTTTTGAAAGGGTGTTCCGGGGGGCAGTTCGTCTAGGCTGAAAGGAAGGTGTTGGTATTTTTATGGTCTGATTGTTCGCGATGCTTGAGGAGTCTATCTGTACTGTGAACGGGACGGTGCGGCTCGCTACGACGGTGCGGCGGCGCTTGAACTCTAGCCTCGGACTTTTCGGTCGCGGAGGGCCAGAAGCTCTGGAGCTAAGACGTGTCCGGATGGGCGCGAGCGAAGCATGAGGCGGCGAGCGATGATGTCCAGTGGCCGAATCCGCGGGCACAGACTAGGCGCTATGTGGAGTGGCGAGCTTTACTCAGACCGCGGATAAGTGCAACGATATCTCCGAGCCTGCCGTCGTACAGTTGCACAGCTCTAGGCCCCTCTGGAACTGTATCTTAGCGACGAAACAGAGGTAGTCTGCGCCGCCGCTCCATTCACCCTCGGTGACACTGTCGGACTTCGATCCTCCGGTTACGCCGATGTCCGAACGGCCAGGGATCCAGCGGTGTCGCCGGCATGAAGAGACGCAGGAGAGCTGCCCCTCTTTCAAAGCCTGCCCCGGGGCCTAAGCGCGAGCATCGCGTGACGTTCTGGCGTGAATGCTGCAAGCCTGCGGTCTTTCTTCAGTAGTTGTTGTCCGGTGGTTTCACCCTCGGCGTGGAGGAGCAGCGTCAAGGGATCGTTCGGAAGGTGCGGCTTCGCACGCGCCTTGGCGGCAGATACTCCAGTAACTCGCGTTTTCGATCTTCTCTTGCGGGAGAAGATGATCCATGTACGCGTCTGCTTGGCACTGTATATGTTGCAGCCTGACGAGGCCGTTGTCGGTCACAGGCAGCGCTTCGACGAGGCCACTAGAGGCTTGCTAGCGCGTCTAGCTTCCGGTGGGAGGGGATTCGGGCGAGAATAAGCGACGAGCTAGATGGACGTGTGTGGTTTGCGGAAACGACACTCGGCTGGTCCCGGACATCCGCAGTATACACACGCTTCGAGGATTCGCGGCAAAGGACTCAGCCAATCCCAGCGGGTAGCCTACCTGCACCGCTGGCGAGAGCCGTTCGACGCCGGTTCGTGTATCCTGCACGGTTTTTGTGTGCGGGCCTCACAAAGGGCACAGCTCTGTGTCCAGTGTGTCAGTGCGCCGTTGGAGACGTGGATAGGCGGCGGCGCAGGCGAAGCAGGCCGAGCAGGCCGAAGCCAGCCCACGCAGGGGCGCCGCCGCCGGTACAGGCGCAGCCGGCGGCATCTTGGGCTGCTGCGTCGCCGCCAGACCCCGAGCTGGTCCCGATGTCGGTCGTCGTAGGCTCCGGCGGATCGTCCGTGCCGCTGCTCGAGCCGGTGGCGGGCTCGTCGTCCCAGTACGGGGTGCAGGCGGTCTCGATCCAGGCGGTGCCATCGTGCTCGCAAACGTATGGCGGTGTCTGACAGTTTGCGGCCAGCTCCGCGTCGACGTCGAGCGGTCGCGGTCCGAGGTCGCCGAGGCCGTCACCATCTGCGACGAACGTGTCGCCCTGGACCTCCTCGCCGGTCGCCACGTCGACGACGCGGGTGGTGACTTCGAAGGCGGTGGGCTTCGAAACCCAGAAGTCGGGACGCTCCGGGAAGTTGGGGCTGATACGGCTCTCGACGACCTTGCCATCGACCACGAAGTCGATGCGGGTGGTGGCGGCGACCGCCGGATCGACGTCCTCGATCGTGAGGGTGGCTTGGGCGTATCCGGTGCCCTCCGCCACCGCGCAGTATCCCTGGTAGTCGAGACGCCCGCAGTAGGCGGATGGATACGCGCCGTCGCAGCAGACCACGTTGTCGAGGTTTTCCCGGTCGTCGAAGTCGTATTCCTGCTCGAACATGACGGTGGCAGGAGAGAGCGCCGGCGTGGCTTCGGGGACCACGGTGACCGTCGTGCTGCCCTCGTCTGGGCCGAAGCAGTTGTCCTCACTGACCGTGAAGTCGATTGTGAGGACTTCGCTGACCGTGAGGGGATCGAGCGGACGCCAAACGTAGGCGCCGGGGACTCCGTCGAACGTGCCCTTGACCTCGTCCCCGGCTTCGTTCGTGACCACGATTTCGATGAGCTCCGCCGCCTCTTCGACCGTCAGATGGCGGCGTCCCGGGGCAAGCTGCGAAGCGATGAGCAAGACGCCGTTGGTCCGAAGCGTCTCGTTGGCGATGGAGACCGGCCCGAACGCGCCCGTGTCGTAGCAGAACGTGGTGGAGCAGGCGCGCGAGACGTCGGGCGCCGACCAGGCGAGCAGCGCCGCAGCGAGCGGAATGGCTGCCGACCGGAGGCGTTTCTCCACCACGGGCACAAGCATCTCACGATGCCGAGACCGAGAGCGATCTCAGCCGCGGCGACGGCGAAGCCCGAACAGGCCGAAGAGCGCGAGCGTGCCCCAGGCCGGGGAGCCGCCGACCGAGCAGCCTCCGGTGTCGTCGGCCGCCGCGTCGCCGCCCGAACCCGAGCCGCTGTCAGCGTCCGTGTCGCCCGTCTCGTCACCGTTGGTCTCGAAACCACCGTCGCCTCCGTCGGTGACGAACGTGTCTTCTCCATCCGACGCGGACTCTGTGGTCTCTCCGTCATCCCCGTAGGGTGTACATGCCGATTGATCCCAAATCGATCCATCGTGCTGACACACGTAGGGCTGTGCTTCGCAGCTCTCTTCGAGTTCGGCCGTGACGTCCAGGCCCTGTGACCCCAGCGCACCCTCTTCGCCGCCGTCCGCGACGAAGACTTCACTCTCGATGGCCTCGCCGGTTGCGAGGTCGACGACCCGGACGACGAGCTCGAACGCAGACGACCGTTGGTAGGAGAAAACCGGCGCTTCGGGGAGGTCGAGGAGTTTACGGGCACGGAAGAGCTCGCCATCGATCACGAACTCCAGGCGCGTCGTCGTGGTGAGTTCGGGGTCGACGCTGGTCAGGTCGATCCTGGCCGTCGCCAGTCCAGTGCCTTGGCTGGAGACGCAGTAGCCGTCGAACCAGTCCGCACTGCCGCAGAGATTCTCGGGATACGCTCCGTCGCAGCAGACCAGGCTGTCCAAGCTGCGTGAGGGCTGAAGCCGAAAGTCCGCGCTGAACGTCAGCTCGGGAAGCGCGACGGTCGGGAGGGGCTCGTCGACGACGACGACCGTATCCGTACCCGCGAGGGGGTCGGCGCAGTTCTCGTCCTCGGGGGTGACGGAATACGCGACGGTCAGCGTTTCTCCAGCCGGGAGCGGTGACGTCGGCCTCCAGGTGTAGACGCCTTGAATGCCATCGATCGATCCGTCGACCGGGTTGCCTCCGCTGTCCGTCACGGTGATTTCGACGAGGGACTGGACCGTCTCGAGGGGCAGGCCAGGGCCTCCGAGCGTGGAGCCCCCGATCAAGAGCACGCCCTCGGTCGATACGGTCTCGTTCGCGATCTCGAAAGCGACGAACTCACCGCTCTCGTAGCAGAAGTCCGGCGAGCACGCGTCGGCGCGCTGTGGAGCCCACCACGCGGCGACCCCAACGAGCACGGACACTCCAACCGTACGATTCAACCAAGCCAACATGCTTGGAAGTCTCCCACGGGGGAGCCGCCGGCGTCACCCCGCTGGGGTACAGGCGACCGAGCCGAGCGCGTTCCCGGTCATGTCCGAGTACGTGTACGGGTCTTGAAGGCCGGTGAACACACCATCGGTGGTCATGGTCTCCACGTCGATCTTGAAGGCGGCGGCGGAGGAGTTGGGATCTTCGTCGTCGCGCTGCGTCACCGCCCAGAGGAATCCGTCGGCGTCGAAGCTGACGCCCTTGACGGTTTCGTCGGTGGTCCACGTGCCCTGAACGGACAGGTCGTCGATCTGCACGGCGAGCACGTTGTCACCTTGGCTGACGTACATCAGGTCGTTGGGTCCTTCGGCGAGGCCGCTGCCACCCCCGAGCCCTTCGACCACGCCCCACGTCTCGGTCCCGGGATCGAAGCGCCCAGCGATGCTGCCGAACGTGCTGGCGAGCCACACGCGACCTTTGTGGTCAACGGTGATGCCGTACGGAGCGATGCCCGCGGGGATCTCCCAGATGGTGTAGTCGAGCGTGTCGCGGTCGACGCGGGCGAGCAAGGCCGCACCCAAGCCTCCCAACGGGCTGAAGTACAGGTTGCCGGCACCATCGACCGCGCCGCCGTACGCCCCGAAGCTGCCGCCGGGGAAGTCGGGGATGTCGACCTGCTCGTCGATCATGCCGGTCTCTCCGTCGACCAGGTACGCGGTCACGCCACCTGCGCCGCCCGTTCCCGGGAAGAGGCCCGGGACGGTCGAGGCCACGGTCCAGACTTGCGCGACGGAGGCGTCGCAGTTGCCGGGCGCGGTCGTGTCACCGGTCCATGCGACGGGGCGCTGGTTGGTGACGGGGAAGTCGGCGAACCAGGCTCGGCACTCTTCTTGATCCCACGGGAGCACGTCGTCGGGCCCGGTGCTGGTCTGGATTCCGGGGATGCCGTTGGTGTCCTGGCAGTTGTCGGGGTTGGCGTAGAACTTCGTCAGGCCGCCGTGGCGGTTGGCCACCGCGACGTCGCCCGAGAGGTTCACGGACGTGCGCGATGGGTTGCCGGTTCCGTCGGCACGCGTCAGGTAGCGGCCCTCTTCGACCATCGTGCGGGTGTTGATCTTCGAGACCGTGCCCTGCTGCGCGTCGGCGACCCAAAGATAGGTCAGCTCGCACTCGCAGCTTCCGAAGCCACCTTCGGGCGAGCCGACGTCGAGCTTGATGTCGATGTCGTCGCCGGTGCTCGACTCGTCCGCGCCGGAGTCCTCAGCGCTGCCCGCTCCGCCGCTTGGGGACGAGGACCCAGGGCCAGAATCGTCGCCATCGGTGGGCGCTCCGCTTCCAGGGCCGGTCTCGCCGGCGCTTCCGCTCGCGCTGTTCGAGTCGAACACGGCGCTCGAGCCCCCGTCGCTGCATCCGACGAGCGCAAGACCAACCCAAAGTACGGTTCCGGTGCGAAGTCCCCATCCCATGTCCGGCCTTCAAGTGCAGTTCCCGGGGTGTAGGGTTCCTGATTACACTGTGCGTTTCCTCGCGGCTTCCGGAAATCGACCGGCGCCGGTGACACATCGCCTCGGAGGCGGTGTTCGAGTCCACGTGCGACACAACAACCGCGCCTCCAACGCTCTTCACACCCTGGGTCTGCTGCTCGCGATCACGGCGGGCTGTGCCGATGACGAGGCCGGTGCGCCCGCCATCGAAGACGACGCCACGACCGGCGACATTGCCT
>JBCCQM010000142.1:0-21175 GCA_039024335.1 Myxococcota bacterium | reverse complement strand
GTCGCAACGACCAGCTCTTGGAACCGGTCCTCCTCTTTGGACTCCATGTGGCTGCGGCTGATCGGGGGCCCGATCAGCCCGCCCAGGAGCGCTGCGCCCAGGGGCACGCCGAGCTTGATCGCCAGGGGCGTGGGCGTGCGCTTGATCAGCCCCCACAGGCCCGCGGCCATCATCCAGCCGAACAGGCCCGTGAACAGGCCCGCGAGCACCCCCTCAAAGATGCCTTCAAAGGCAGTCTCGAGCGATGCGCTGAGGCTGGCAAAGAAGAAGAGCCCGCCGAACAGAAGCTTGAGCATGCAGCCCACCACGCTGGGCGCGCTCGGCACGATCTGCGCGGCCGCGTACGGCTGCTGGCCGGGCACGGGTCCCGGCGCGCCGTAGGGATTCGCGTACGGGTTCGCACCCGGCGGCGGCCCGTAGGGACCGGGCTGCTGGGGCTGACCGTAGGGCCCAGGCTGCTGGGGCTGACCGTAGGGCCCAGGCTGCTGGGGCTGGCCGTACGGGTTGGCCGCGGGCGGCTGGCCGTAGGGGGAGGGCTGCGATGATCCCGCAGGCGGAGGAGGCGAACCGGGGTGCTGCGGGTGTGTCATGGTCGATCAGCAGACGTCGCGAGAGCCTCAGAGTTGCACCCTTGGGCCCACGTGTCCGCGCCGAACCGGCTGAATCTCACCGGCGACGACCGAAGACGCGCGATCCTGGGCGTCCGTCGCGCCCCGTGTTGGGCACCCCCGCAGCGCGCAGCGCCTCTGCGAGCTCATGCATGGAGCTGAAGCGCCGCTGGCGATTGGCTTCGAGCCCGCGGGCGAGGATGGGGATGAGTGCCGGCAGCGCGGTCTTGCGCGGCGGAGCTCGCCGTCCGGCCTTCGCGGCTCGATACGTGTCGTCCGTGGGCGTCCCGTCGAAGGGATGGACGCCGCAAAGCAGCTCGTACGCAACCACACAGAACGCGAACTGATCGCAGCGCGGATCGAGTCGCCGCCCTTCGTACTGCTCGGGGGCCATGTACCTCGGCGTGCCCGCAACGACGCCGGTTCCGGTGCTGTCGGGGTGCGTGGGATCAGGGAAGGGGTCGTCGGAGGAGAGCGGATCGAGCATCGGCGGCTCGGCCTGCAGGTAGCCAGCGTCGGTTTCGACTCGGCGCGCCAAGCCGAAGTCGGCGACGCGGACGCGGCCGTCGGTGCCCACGAGCACGTTCGATGGCTTGAAGTCCCGATGGATGAGACCTGCTTCATGTGCGGCGGCGAGTCCATCCGCAGCTTGAAGCAGGAGCGGCAGCAGGTCGGCGTCGGTCGCCTCGGGATGGTCGGCGGCCCATGTTTTCAGGGTTGTGCCGTCGACGTATTCCATCACCAAGAACACTCCGCCTTTAGCCTCGAGGACGTCGTAAACCGTGATGACGTTCGGATGCGTGAGGGCGGCGAGCGCTCGGCCCTCACGAACCATCCGCGTGACCCGCTGTTCCTCGGCGCGGTGCCAGCCGTGCAAGAGCTTGAGTGCGACGCGACGGCCCAGCTTGGTGTCGTGGGCGGCAAAGACCGTTCCCATACCGCCGTGGCCGATACGCTGGAGGACTTCGTACCGGTCGAAAACCGTTCCGGGCGCGATGCCCTCGGCGAGCAGCTGCGGCGTGGGCGAGGACGGGTTGCTGTCGACGCGAGTGCGGGTGATCGCGTCGGGACCGGCCGCCACATCATCGCGGCCGGTTCCCGACGCAGAGTCTCCCGTTGGCGCATGCGAGTCTTGTGAGGCCGCGGCGAGGCGAGCCGGCCCCTCGCCGCTCTGCCGGGTCTCGTTGAGAATCCGCCGCTGGGCAACGAAACGGCGCACGAGGTCGACGCCGCCCCCGAGCAAGAACCCTGCGACGGGAAGGCCCACGAGCGCGGACAACGGTGTCATCAGCGAGCGCGGCATGATGACCGCTGACACCAGCCCGGCGAGACCACCAATGAACATTGCACGCCAGCGCGAGTGCGCCCGCAGGCGGAGTCGGTAGGTACAGCACGCGTCACCGCGCCCGATGCAGCTCGTCTCGGTCAGGCGGGCGGTCGGAAGCCCCACGAGGTTCGTGAGCACCGGAAGCTGAGCCCGTCGCGTCAGACACATGAGTCGGGACTCTGCGCGCTGGCTGAAGTACCGGAGCACGATGTCGCGGTCCGAGCGAGCCTCCACTTCGTAGCGGCTGATTCGACTGACGAGCGACATCGTGCGGCCGACCGTTTCGTACACCTGACGGCCGCTGAGAAACGGGAACACCACGAGCAGCGGCCCATACGCCCGACGTGGATGGTGAAGGCAGGCGTCGACGAAGCGGGTGCTGCTGCCCAAGCGCTTCCGACACGCTGCGATGAACGCCTCGAACGACTCATGCGAGAGCCACCCGACCTCGTCGAAGACCGCCTGCGTCAGCCCGGCTTCTTCCAGCGAAGCATTGGCCTCGTTTTGACCCAAATGGTCTTGGAGATACCAAAGGAGCGGGCTGAGGATCCGCGAGCTCAGCTCGTTGGCGTCTGGGGATGGCTTTTCCACTCCGGCGGGCCGGCACGCTAACACGGTGGCGTCCCGCTCACTGAGCGGCCTGACCGCTAGCTGTGAACTCTGCAAGGGAGAACGACGGCCTTGCAGCCTATGCTGCGCTTCCACGGTACGACGTCGGAGTTCGGGCTCGCGACCGACCGAGGCGTCCGAACCCGCATCCTCAACGACGAGATCGTATGAAACTCTCGATCCTCGCCGCGGGGCTTCCCTTCATCCTGGTCGGGTGCGCCGACCAGGACGCTTTACCGCCACTCGAGTTCGAGTCGGCCCGAGCCCGCATCGGCGTGACGCGAGCCGAACTCGCTCCATGCGCCGACGACCTCGCGGCCATCGATACGCAGATGGCGTTCGTCGAAGGGCGGATGGGCCTCTCTGCGCGCAGCCGCATCGACATCTTCGTCATGGACATCGACGAGCTGCCATGCGGCGACGGCATCTGGGGCTGCTACCGAGGGGACGAAGACCACGTGTACTCGCAGTGGTTCGCCATGGAGCATGAACTCAGCCACGCAGCTCTACGGGACATCGACTTCCCCTCGACGTTCTGGCGCGAAGGCAACGCGGAGCTCCTTGCGGGCGTGAACGGAACGAGGCGCGACCCCAACGCGACGTTGACCACGGCGTCGTTCGGAGCGGACGAGCTGCCCAACTACGCTGAGGCCACGCACTTCCAGCGCTACCTCGTCGAAACCCGCGGGTGGGAGTCGTATCGGACGCTCGTTCACAGCGGATTCGACCTCGAAGCCGTCTACGGGCTCACGCCGGGCGAGCTCGCGGCGGAGTATGAATCCCAGGCGCCTGCCGGGTATCCGCCTCTCGACGTGTGCGACGATCCGCAGCTTGAGGCGACCGAGGAGGGGCTGTGGCGAGTCGAAGCCACGTTCTCGTGCGGGACGGGGTCTCAGCTCGAGGGCGGGAGCTTCTCAAGCGACGTTGGCGCTGCGGTTCGTCGCACCGTGTACCTGGATGCCGGGACGTATGAGGTTCGGCAGGACGGAGGCTCCGCGATGTTCATCGAAGGGTCCTGGGTCGACGTGCTGGACGAGCTTCCCAGCGAGGTCCCGTCGAGCGGGGACGTGCCGAATCAGGTCGACCAGGCTGGTGGCGGGTTCGAGTTCCCGGCCAACGAGACCCACACGCTTGCGCTGACCGATGGGCTGTACCTCTTCTCGCTCAGCTCAGGCACCGAGTCGGAGGCGACCGTGGCGCTCATGGTGCGTCGGGTCGAATAGCGACGCGCTGTCGTCGGATGCGGCCGCGCACGCGGTACCCGCCCCACCAAAAGCAAGACCCCGCCGGGAGGGCGGGGTCTCGTGGAGCCGTTGAGCGGACTTGAACCGCTGACCTGCTGATTACGAATCAGCTGCTCTACCAGCTGAGCTACAACGGCGGGTGGGCGCGTGTTCTACGACCGGTTTGAGAGACCGTCAAGCCGCTTTTTGCTCGGACGCGCCCGGTGGCGCTCACGGCTTCCAGAGGATGCCGCGGGCGCTGGGGTCCAGGTCGGGGGTGGCTCCGGGGTCGCCGGCGAGCCGCAGCAGGACGCGGCCCCGCAGCGCGCCCTCGGGCAGCCAGCCCAGCGCGCGGGAGTCGCAGCAGGAACCGCCGTCGCGATTGTCCGCGACGACGAGGTAGCCAGGCGCCTCCATTTCGACCGGCCCCATCTCCGGCGGGGGCAGGTCGAGACCGGTCCACGAGGGCGGGGCGTCGGCAGCCCGCACCAAGACGGGGTAGCGCCGGGCGTCGGTCGTCTCGTAGGCGAGGGCGCGCAGGGCAGGCTCGGGCGCGGCGTCATCGGTGAGCCGGATCCGGATGGGCTCGCTGAGCTTGTGCGGCAGGGCCTTGCCGTTGACCGACAGACCCAGCGCCCCGCCTTGTCCATGGAAGCTCACGATGTCGCCGGGGACGGCGAGGACCCGGCCGAGCCGAAGGGGCCCGCGGTCGACCTTGGCGATCCCGTCCTTGCGGGACTGCACGGTCTTCCAGTTCGAGGCCAGCTCGTCCGGGTCGACCATGGAGGCGTGGATCCCGGTGTTGCGCAGAGTGCCGCGGGGGTCTCGGGTGGCATCCGGCGCACCGCCGGCGATCTCGGAGCCGTAGGGGTCCTCCACCGCGTCCTGCTCGGGCTGCCAGGAGCCCGGCTGGGCCATGCCGGGGTCGTACAGAACGATGTCGCCCCGCTCGGCGCTCCAAGGATCGCGGGAGATCACCACGTGGTCGGTGTCGACGAGGGTGGGGGCCATGCCGTCGCCGTGCACCTGCACGACGGTCGCAAAACCCATCCGGGTCACGACCAGGGCAACACCGCCGACGAGCGTCATCCACGCGAACCGGCTGGACCAGCTGCGGTCGGGGGGACGGCGAGGCTCGTCGTCTTCGTCAGTCGCGCGGCGGAACATGGCGGGCATGCGCGACCACGGCGGCCAGCGCTGCCAGAGTGTCGGCGACCGCGTCCACGCTGCCCAAGAAAGTGGAGATCCCGGCCACGCCGAACGCGCCCGCGGCGATGCACGCCGGCGCCGTCTCGACGGAGATTCCCCCGAGCGCGTAGACGCGGCGCCCGGAGGCCGTCCAGGGCGCGAGGGCCTCGATCCCGACCGCGCGCTTCTCGAAGGCGGCCGGGGTCTTGGGCGGGAACACGGGGGCGAACACGACGTAGTCGGCCGGCTCGGGCTCGGAGCCTGGGGCGCCGTGGACCGAGCGACCGACGACGCCGCCCGGCCAGGCCTGGCGGACCCTGCGAACGACATCCGGCGAGGCGTCGCCGCGCAGCTGCACGCCATGCAGCCCGGCATCGCACGCCGCCGCGACCCCGTCCTCGGCGCGTGCGGGGTCCACCGAGAGCAGCACGCAGAGCCCGGCGTCGGCGGCCGCCCGACGCAGCGCGGCAAGACGGCCCCGTGGGTCGAGAAGCCCCTGCGGGGAGGCTCCGGGCTCGCGCAGCAGCACGGCCACGGGCACGCCGCTGCGGATCGAGGCCTCGACGAGGCTGGTCGAGACCGGGCCCGCTGGCGGCGTGATCGCCAGAAGTGGCGGGGTCACTCGATCAGGCCGATGGTCGGGCTCGACGCGTGGGCATGCGCGCGCATCGGCATGCGGCCCGCGAGGAACGCCTTCCGACCCGCCTCGATGCCCAGCTTCATCGCGTCGGCCATCTGCATCGGGAGTTTGGCGGCCGCGATCGCGGTGTTCATCAGCACGCCATCACACCCGAGCTCCATGGCGACGGCTGCGTCGCTGGCCGTCCCGACGCCCGCATCGACGATCACGGGGATGCTGGACTGCTCGACGATGAGCCGAATGTTGTGCGGGTTGCGGATGCCCAGGCCGCTGCCGATCGGTGCCGCCAGCGGCATGACGGCCGCGCAGCCCATGTCTTCGAGCTTGCGGCAGACGATCGGGTCGTCGGAGACGTACGGCAGGACGGTGAAGCCGTCATCGATGAGCTGCTGCGCGGCGCGCAACGTCTGCTCATTGTCGGGCAGCAGCGTCTTGGGGTCGCCGATCACCTCGAGCTTCACGATGTCGGCGATGCCGAGCTCGCGGGCGAGGCGGAGGGTGCGAACGGCTTCGTCGGCGCTGTAGCAGCCGGCCGTGTTCGGCAGGAGCGTGTACGCGTCGCGGTCGATCCAGCTGAGCAGGTTGTCCTTGGCCTTGAGGTCGACCCGTCGCAGGGCGACCGTGACGATCTCGGCGCCCGATGCCGCGAGGGCGGCGGTGGTCTCCTCGGCATCCTTGTACTTGCCGGTCCCGACCAGCAGCCGGGAGTGAAGGGTGCGGCCGGCGAGCGTCCAGGTGTCTTCAGCGGGGGCGGGTTCAGTGTGCGTGGGGGTGTCGGTCACGGTCAGCCTCCTCCAACGAAGGTCACGATCTCGAGCGTGTCGCCGGGCGACAGGGTGGTGTTGCCGAGCTCGGCGCGGGGAACGATCTCGCGGTTGCGTTCGACGGCGACGTGCTCGGGCTTCAGGGCGAGCTGCTGTAGCAGGTCGGCGACCGAGCTGCCCTCGGGCACGGCGTGGTGCTCGCCATTGACGACGACGTCTTGCACCATCGCGGGATACCAGCGTGACGCACCGACGTCACCCGCGCGGACGGCGACGCTCAGAGCGAACTCGCCCCAAGTGCGGTCATTTGCCACGCTCGGCCGTGGTGGCTTTCCACCACTGTATGATTTCTGCAACAGCGGATCCCCCTGGAGTGAAAATGGCGAGTCCGAAAAAGCACTAGAGATTCCATATCCTTGGGGGATTTGCGCGCGTTGTGCTGTCTGGCACGGTCCTCGCTAAGAGGACTAGACATGCGCTCTGCTCTCGAGACCCGTCGCACCGTCGTCCCCCTCGAACGCCTGCCCGTCAACGAGGTGCTCGCGGTGGTCGAGCCGTTCACGGCGGCCCGTCCCGAGGAGATCGATACGCTCTGCGCGGCGGCGACGCGCCTGCGGAAGACCGCGGGCACCGTGCTGCTCGAGGAGGGCGCCCCCGCCGACGGTGTCTACGTGGTGCTGCGCGGTCGGGTGAACCTCGTGCGTCAGGGCGCTGGTCGAGATCTGATCCTCAGCAGCTACGGTCCCGGTGACGTGATCGGCGAGGGCTGTGCCTTCGATCAAAGCCCGATGTCGACGTCGGCCGTGACCGCCACGCCGAGCGAGCTGCTTCGCATCCCTGCGGAGGTGGTGGCGGCCCACGTGCAGCGTCAGCCCGAGACCCTCGTTCGCCTCATGCGGCTGATGTCCACCAAGCTTCGCGACATCGAGAACGTCGCCAGCAGCCTGGCGCTGCACGACGTCGAAGAGCGTCTGCGCCGCACGCTCGTCCGCCTCGCCCAGCGTCAGGGGCGTCGCGCGCCGCAGAGCAGCAGCTGGATCCTGGCGCCGGTGCCCACCCAGTCGGAGCTCGCTCGGATGGTCGGCTCGTGTCGCGAGACCGTGTCACGCACCCTCAGCGCGATGGCCCGCAACGGCCTCGTCAGCTCGAGCGGCCGCCGCATGATCCTGGACGAGAAGCTGCTCGGCGAGACGAGCGCGGTCGCCAACTAGATCTCCCCGCTCGTTCAGCGCGCACACGGAGGCCTCTCTGGGAACACCAGGGGGGCCTCTGCGCGTTGTCAGCCTCCGATGCCCCGGCGTATAAGCGCAACGATGGCCTCCGCGATGCAGCCGAGCACCCCGCCGGCCCGGTACGCCCGGGCGGTCGAGGTTCGGCCCACGTTCGCCGAGATCGACACCGGCGCGCTCCGGCAGAACATCGCCGCGGTGCAGCGCCACGTCGGCGGCGCCCGAGTGCTGGCGGTGGTCAAGGCCGATGGCTACGGGCACGGAGCGACCACGGTCTCCAAGCTGTTCGTCGAGGCCGGCGCGTGGGGTCTGGCGGTCAGCCTGGTCGAAGAAGGCGTCGAGCTTCGCGAGGCCGGCGTCCATGCCCCGGTGGTGGTCCTGGGCGGGGTTGCGCCCGACTCGGCCGACGTGATCGTGCATCGCCAGCTCACCCCGGTGGTGTGGTCGGTCGACCAGCTGGAGCGGCTCAAGGCTGCCGTGCTGCGGACCGGTGCCGGCAGTGCGCGCGTCCACGTGAAGATCGACAGCGGCATGACGCGGCTGGGCCTGCTGCCCGGGGACCTCGCGCCCGTGCTGGACTGGTTTGCGCGCGACGGCGGCCGCACGATCGAGTTCGAGGGCGTGATGACCCACCTCGCGTGCGCCGACGATGCGGCCGACGTCCTCACCTCGAAGCGTCAGCTGGGGGTGTTCGACGACTGCCTGGGCACCATTGCGGCCGCTGGGCTCACGCCGCGGCTGCGGCACGCCTGCAACTCGGCGGGCCTGGTTCGCTTCGGCGGCGCCCACTTCGACATGGTGCGGCCCGGCATCGCGCTGTACGGCGCGGCGTCGAGCGAAGACGTGCAGCTCGAGGGGCTGCGGCAGTCGATGAGCGTCCGGTCGTCGGTGCTGGCCGTCCGCGAAGTGCCCGCCGGGGTGCGGGTCTCGTACGGCGGTCGCGACCAGCTCGACCGCGCCTCGCGGCTGGCGATCGTGCCCGTGGGCTACGCGGACGGGTATCCCCGCAACATGAGCGGGGCGGCCGAGATGATCGTTCGGGGTCACCGCTGCCGTGTCGTCGGGAACATCACGATGGACGTCACCATGCTCGACGTGACTGACCTGCCGGGCGTACGCGCGGGCGAGGCGGTTACCTTGCTGGGGCGCCAGGGGCTCGAGCGCGTCGATCTGCACGAGATGGCGGGCTGGTCGGGCACGCTCTCGTACGAAGTGACCTGCGGCGTCTCCAAGCGAGTCCCGCGGCGCTACGTCTGAGCCCGGCGCACGCGGCCTGGAAACAAATCTCGCGCGCCCGTGGTCCTATGGCCCGTGCGTACCCGGACCCTCATCGGCGGCGGCGTCGTGGCCCTCATCTTGGCCCTCGTCTCCTGGCTCGTGCTCGACGCCGGTGCCCCGTAGGCTTCGGAAGAACCCGCACCCGCAGCCTCGGCGAAGCAAGAGGTGCTCGCGAAGAAGCGGGCGCTGCGGGCCCAGATGCCCGAGCCTGAGCCCGTCCGCTTGACCGGCACCGTTCGAGACGAGGCAGGGTCGGGCATCGCGGAGGCGCTGGTCCTGCTCACGCCCAAGAGCTTCGAGCAGGGCATGGGCAAGGCGGGCGAGCGTGCGCAACCCGTCTACGTGCGGACGGACGCCGGTGGCGGCTTCAGCCTCACAGACGTCCCGCCCGGCCGATACACGGTCTCGGCAACGGCGCGTGGATACCTTGGCGGGGCGCTCACCGCCGTCCGCGTCGTCGCCGGGGCCGAGCCGGATCCGCTCGCGTTGGTGCTGTCCCGCGGGGGGCAGGTCGTCTCAGGGACGGTCGAGGATGTCTCCGGGGGACCGGTCGACGGGGCGCTGGTTTCGGTCACTCGGCTGGATGCCGCCAATCTGATCAGCTTCGACCGCGCGCCCTCGGGCGTCCTCACCGACGAGGACGGTGCGTTCGCGATGACGCTGCCGCGCGGCACCTACCTCGCGGCCGTGACCCATCCGGACTACGTTGCGAACCAAGCCTCGTTCGAGGTCGTCGACGGTCCTCGGAGCGTCGACATTGCCCTCACCCCCGGCGGCGTCATCGAAGGGGCCGTACGCATGCGGGGGTCCGAAGACGCCGTCGCGGGCGCTGTCGTGGTCGCTTCGGCGCCGCAGGCCGGTGCGCAAGGCGGGGGCTTCTCGGTGCGCGGCTTCGGGGAGCACCGGGTCGTCGCGGACGACGAAGGCCGCTTCCGCCTCTCGGGGCTGCCCTCGGGCGTGCTCAGCGTGACGGCGGTCGCAGCCGGACACGCCTCGGCCGAGGTGACCGAGGTGTCGTTGGGCATCGCCGAGACCACCTCCGACGTGGTGGTGTGGGTCGAACCGGCCTTCACGATCAGCGGCTTCGTCGTGCCCGAGGGCGGTGACGAGGAGGATGGACTCGAAGGCGTCTGGGTGGGCGCGCTCTCGCTGCAGCCGCCGGGGCTCACGGTTGCTCGCCGCCCCAGCGAAGCCGACGGATTCTTCGAGATTCCGGGGGTGCAGCCTGGCAACTACATGGTCGCTGCTTTGGGCGAAGACCGTCTGCCCAACCTCACCGGGACGTCGGCCCAGGTCGAGGACGAGGACGTGACCGACGTGCTCGTGACCATGCGGGCTGGCGTGACCATCTCCGGCCGGATCGATCCGCCGGGGCCGGCCACGGTCGCGCTCTCGATTGACGCCGAAGGCATGGGCATCACCGGCATGCTCAGCGGCATCGCAAACGCCTTCGTGCGGACGCGGACCGATGAAGACGGCCGATTCGAGCTTCACCCGGTCGCGCCGGGTTCGGTCAAGGTCGTGGCCGACGCCGACGACGGCAGCCACGGCGAGCTTGCGCTCGATGTGGGAGACGAGGGGGCCCAGGACGTGGTCGTGGACCTCGAGGCTCGCGTTGCGCTGTCGGGCGTCGTCGTGACGGCCGCGGGCGACCCGGTCGAGGACGCGCGGGTCAACGTCAGGCGCGTCGACGTGGACGCGTCGCCGATGCAGATATCGTTCTCCGTCAAGGACAACCCGATGTTCGGGGGCGGGGCGGCGACCCGCGAAGACGGAACCTTCGTCGCTCGGGGTCTCGAGCCCGGCGAGTACGAGGTGCGCGTGCGGGCGGGCGCGGGTCCGTCGCTGAACTTCGACGATGAGGAGGCGCCCGGAGAACCGCGGTCGTTCACGGTCCCCGAAGGCGGCCTTGCCGACGTCCGGCTCGTGGTCGAGGGGCGCAGCGGCACCATCAGCGGGGTCGTCGTGGACGGCGACGGTGCCCCCGTGGCGGACGCTTGGGTGCGCGCTGCCCTCGAAGGCGGCGGCGAGCGCTGGATCCAGGAGATGGTCCAGGCGCGGACCGGCCGGCGCGGGAAAGAGGTCGAGGCCCGCATGCAGGACGCGCCGTCCAAGGGACCGCGTCCGGGGGCCGCGGCGATGGACGCGATGGCGGGCGGGACCCCCGTGCTGACCGACGCCGCGGGCCGATTCACGATCGAGAATCTGCGCGAGGGCACCTATCGGGTGACCGCGGAGGCCAACGGCGGCACCAGCCGCGTGAGCGCGTCTTCGGTGGCGCTGGGCAGCGACCTGAAGCTCGAAGTGGAGGCGCTTGCGTCCGTCCGCGGGCAGGTCAAGTCCGGCACCCAAGCGGTCGCTCGGTACACGATTGCGGTGCAGGGCACGACGCCGCGCTCCAAGCAGGTCAACAACCCGCAAGGCGCCTACGAGGTCGCAGGACTCGACCCGGGGACCTATACGGTCAAGGTCTCCAGCGCCGAAGGCGTGGCGGAGGCCGAGGTCGAGCTCGAGCGCGGCACCACGGCGGATCTGGATCTCACGCTCGACGCCTACGGCACGCTGACCGGCACGGTCGTCGATGCCAACGGAGAGCCGCTCGCGGGCCTGGTGGTCATGACGGTCGGCGATGGAGGCACCAGCTCGGTGTCGGCCGGGCTGGAGATGATGCTCGGGGGCGGGCCCCGGACCGATCGCCGCGGTCGGTTCAGCGTCGACGACGTCCCGCCCGGGGACGGTACGATCACGGTGTTCGACCCCGACGGCGGGGAGGGCGGGAGTGCCCGCGCCGACTACGAGGTGGAGCCCGGCGGCGAGGCGGACCTGGGCACGATCACGGCGATCGGAGCCGGCGCGGTGCCGTTCGCCGAGCGCGGAGACCTGGGCCTGCGCACCGCGGTGCGCAGCTGGACCGAGCGCCCCCTGCCGCCCGAAGAGGACGAGGTCACCGACGAAGAGCCGCCGGCCGACCCCGACCGCGACCGGCTGTGGATTCGGGCGGTGTCCGAGGAGGGGGCCGCCAGCAAGGCGGGGCTGCGCCCCGGCGATGAAATCCTCAGTGTCCGCGACCAAGACGTGTTCAGCCAAGGCGTTCGCGTCGCGGCCTCGTCGCTGGGACCGAGCCACGTGAAGATCGGCACCACCGTTTCGATCCGGTTTCGGCGAGGAGACAGTGAACAACGCGTCACGCTCACCGCGCGCCCGCGGAACCTCGCGGCGCTTGCGGGCGGGTAGCTGCAACCGCGCAGGTCCAGACCGTATGGATCCGGCTGGTGAAGGTCGGGTCCCGCGGCGTACGCCTGATCCATGCCCACCGCCTCCGCGCAGACCGTGTCGATCCCTGCTCGCGATGGCTACGAACTCGCGGGGTCGTGGTGGGGTCCGGACGACCCCGCGCGCGTCGTGATGATCAACGCGGCCACGGCGGTGCCGCGGCGGTTCTATCGGCACTTCGCCGCGTCCTTGGTCGACGAGGGGTACGGGGTGCTGACGTACGACTACCGCGGCATCGGTGACTCGGCGCCGGCATCCCTGCGGGGGTTCCGAGCCCGCATGCGCGACTGGGGCATGCTCGACATGGCGGGCGCGCTCGACTGGGTGCGCTCTCGGCACCGGGGCGCCGGCATCTCGATGGTGGGGCACAGCGTGGGCGGTCAGCTCGCGGGGCTGCTCGACAACGCGGAGGAGGTCGATGGGATCGCGACGTTCTCGGCGCAAAGCGGGCACTGGCGGCTGCAGGGCGGCTCGCAAAAGGCCATGGTCGCGCTGCACATGCACCTGACGTTTCCCGCGATGGCGCGCGCGGTGGGCTACATCCCGTGGTCGAATTTCGGCGGCGGCGAGGACCTTCCCGCCGGGGTCGCCCGGGAGTGGGCGCGATGGTGCCGAGACCCGCGGTATCTGTTCGGCGACCCGACCTTGCCGCTGCACCGCTACGCAGACTTCGACGCGCCCGTGCTCGCGTACAGCTTCGACGACGACGACTGGGGCACGGCGCGCTCGGTCGACACGCTGATGCGCGAATATCCGCGCGTGCGTCGTCGCCACGTGGCGCCCGCGGAGGCGGGACTGCGCTCAATCGGCCACTTCGGGTTTTTCCGCCCCGACGCGGCCGGGCTGTGGCCCGACGTCATTGCGTGGCTCGGCGCGCCGACGGCCTGAACGCGCCTCAGCGTCGCAGCCGACGGAGCAAACGTCCCGCGACCGCCCGGGCCTTGCGCTCGACCCGGTCGCGCTTGCGGGGTTCGGCCGTGGGGTCGAGCTGCAGGGCCGCAAAGCCTCGCTCGATCGACGTGACCTCCTCGGGTTCGAGGGCCAGCGTCGCGGCGCGTGCCGTGTCGCGGGCCTGCTCGGGGCGGCTCACGCCAACGATGGCCGCCGTGACCCCGGGCTGATGCAGCACCCAGGCCAGCACCACCTGCACGATGGACGCGTTCAAGCGCGCGGCCACGGGACGAACGACCGCTTCGAGCGTGGCGTCGATGCGGGCCGCGTTGGCGTGAACGAACGCCGTCCCCCGGGCGCGCGGGTCGGCCACGGCAATCCCCCCGCGCTTCGAGCGGCCGCCCGTGAGCGCCCCGCGGTGCAGCGGCGAGTACACCAGCGTGCCCACCTTTGCGTTCGCGGCCTGCTCGAGGCCAGCCCGGCCAGGCAGGTGCAGCAGGCTGAACTCGAGCTGGTGCGAACACAAGGGGACGTCCCCGAGCGCCGACTGGGCGCGCGCGAGCTGCTCGGCGTCGAAGTTGCTCACCCCGATGTGCCGGATTTTTCCCTCGGCACGAAGCTGCAGCAGGGCGCCCATCGTGTCCTCGATCGGGGTGTGGACGTCGGGGTGATGGACCTGACACAGGTCGAGCGCCTCGAGACGCAGGCGCGTGAGGCTGGACTCCACGTCGGCCCGCACGGCCTGCGGCCGACTGTCCTTGCGGACCACGATCGGGCGGCCGCCCACGGTGGTGCGCAGCAGTACGTCGCCGCGCGCATCGTCATCCCAGCGCAGGCCGACCTTGCCCAAGACCGTCGCCGCGCGCCCTCGCAGGGCTTCGCCGAGCATCGTTTCGGTGTGGCCGAAGTGGTACAGCGGCGCGGTGTCCAGCGCGGTCAACCCGGCGTCGAGGGCTGCGCGCACGGTCTCGACCTGCTGCGCCTCCGAGCGCCCGGTTCCGTACGCCATGGTGCCCAGGACCACGCGGGGCACCTTCAGATCGCTCGCGCCGAGCGTGTGGACGGGCGGCGGCTGCCGCGAACTCACGGGGTCTCCGGTGCCGTACAGCGCTCGGACCCGACGTAGTCCGGGTCGCAGGGATCGGTGATGTCCTGGACCGCGGTCGCGGCGTCGTTGCCGGCATCGGTCAGCGTCCAGGCGCTGTGAAACTCCTGGACGGCCAGGCCCCGCTGCGGGTCGAAGTCTCGAAGCTCGCTGTCGACCTGCGCCGGGACGCCGTCCGCATCGAGGCGGAGCATCACGTCGGCTTCGATCTGCCGCCTGCGCGGGCCGCTGGGGGTGCTGACCTCGCGCGCGGACGTCAGCGTCTGCGCGACCCTGGCCAGCACGGGGCCGTCCTTGCCGGGCCGTACGCGGCCCTCGAAGGTCGCCGCGATGGTCGGCGCCCCGAGCAGGCGGACGGGGTCGGCGGGGATGTCCTGCCACGCGTGCCGGGGCTCGATCGCCGCGGCCGGCATCTCGACGAAGCCCAGGGTGACGGCGAGTCCGAGCGTGTCGAGCAGCCCCACGATCTCCGGCGCGGGCCGCTGCGGTCCCGTCGGCAGCGCGAGCAGCTTGCCGCGAGAGGAGAGGGTGAAGCGCAGCTCGAGCCCGCGGAGCTGCTCGGAGGCCAGCTTCGCGAATTGGTCGCTGCTCAGGCCGACCGCCGGGGGCACCGACCAGTCGAGGTCGACGTTGCGGAACGTGGCGCGTACCGTCGCGGCGCCGGACTCGTCGACCGCCATCACGAACAAGCGGGCGTCACACTCGACGCTCTGCGTGAGGCTCTCGGAGAGGCCCTCGACCTGGCGGGTGGTCCCGATCCGCAGGTGACCGTCGAAGCTGGTGCCGGTCTTGAGGGCGTAGCCCAATCGCACGCCACCTTTGGGGGTCCGGACCGAGCGCTCTGCATCGGGACGGCATCCGGCGGCGGGCCCGAGCAGGCCGAGGCCGAGCATCGCGACGAGCAAGCGCTGTGCGGTACGCATGTGCGCGGAGCGTACGCGCGCGCTGCCGACCGGGGCAACCCTCCCGCCACGAGCGCGCCGGTTCGCCTGCGCGTGACGTCACAGCGGCGCGGTCGGGGCGGGCTTGGACTCGATGCGGGGCGCGGGCGTGCCAGCGGCGGGCAGGAACTCGCCTGCGGGCACGTCGGGGCTGGTGGCGGCGGCTGCCATCGCGCGCCGCTCTTCGGCGGCCTCGGTCTTCTTGCGCTCGGCGTCTCGGTCGGGTGGGCCCCAGGGGCGCTGCTGCGTGAACTGGCGACCCGGCTCTTTGCCGGAGTCCCGCACGTGAACGATGGGGCTCTTGTGCAGGTCGTCGGGCAAGAAGCCCGTCCATCCGTACGGCAGCGTCGGGCCCATCCATTCGAAGACCCAGCGGGCGTCCAGCGGGGCCAGATTCACGCAGCCGTGGCTCTTCCGGTTGCCGAAGCGGTTGTGCCAGTAGGCGCCGTGCAGCGCGATGTGGCCTTGGAAGAGCAGCACCCAGGGCACGCCTTGGACCAGGTACGGGTTGTCTTCGTAGTCCTGGTTCGCCATGTCCATCGAGGCCACCTTGGCCCAGATGGGGTAGTTGCCCAGCGGCGTGGGGCTGCCGCGGCCGCTGCTGATGAGCGTGGCATACAGGGGCTCCGCGCCCCGATACGCTACGAGCACCTGCTCACCGACGTCGACGTCGACCCACTGGTCGTTGCCCGTCTCGGCGCGCCGGAAGTCGGTGATCGTGCCCTCGGGCGGGTCGATGATCGTGACCTCGTTCAGGTCGCCTTCATCGATCCACTGGTCCTCCCCGATCTTGCGCCAGTCGCCGCGGGTCTCGAGCACGTGGACGCGCTCCCGAAGGGGAAGCGTCGCCACGGGGTCGTTCTGTGAGGCGGGCGCGTCGTACACCTTGGTCTTGTCCTTGCGGACCCACGCGAACAGCGGGCCGGGCGTCGCGTCCTCGATGCGGACGCCCTGCCACTGTGATCCCTGGCCCATCCAGCCGATGTCGGCCTTGGCCACGATGAGCCCGCCCTTGGTCTCGACGTAGCGGATGCCGTCCAGCTCGAACGATCGCGTCACCACCAGCGACATGCCGCGGGTGAGGCTGCGCTTCTCGATGCCGAGCCGGACGTCTTCCTCGCTGCCGTAGGACGGCGTGTCGTTGGCGCGCACCAGCGCGTACGCATGCGGGAGCCGCTTGCCCGGGGGCAGGGGCATCGCAGCGCCGAGCTGGGGCGGCGTCTTCGCGGGGGTGGCGTGGCGGCTGCACACGTAGCCCATCGGCCACACGGCGTACCAAGGCTTGCCTTTGCAGCCCTGCTTGTCGCGACTCTCCACCTCTCCGCGTACGACCAGCCGCGTGCCCTTGCCCAGGGTCGCGATGCGCTTGTGCGGCACCCACGGGCGGCCACGAATGACCGTGTCCTGGTACCGGACGGTGATGTACTTCACCTCGCTGGGGTTGATCGTGATCGCGTCAGGACCGGGGACCGCGCCGGCGTCGGCCTCGGTCTGAGCGAGCAGGGCCGGATCGAGGGCCCCGAGCGCCGTCGCGCTCTTGAGCAGCAGCAGGGGGGCCAGCAGGTTCACCATCGTCACGCTACCATCGGGCCATTGGCCTCGCCCAACCATACGCGCGGTGCAGCGGGCCTGTTCCGACGCCTGTGGCCGGTCCTGGCGCTCATCGCGTTCTGTACGCCGTGGTTCAACATCGTGCGGGACAATGCGGACTCCGCGGGCATGCTCGCCCACCTGCACGCGTTCTTTCTCGACGCCGATCTGCTCTATGACGACGAGGCCCGCGCGCTGCGGATGACGCCCACGTTCACGTTCGTAACCTCGCAGGGCGTCGTCTCGAACCACTGGCCCGCGGGGGCGACCTGGATCCAAGCGCCCGGCTACGCGCTGGGTCTGCTCGCGAACCGCGTGCTCGCGTCAACCGGGATCCGCCTCAACCCGTACGGCGTCGTGCCGCTGCTCGCCGTGCGGGCCTTCGCAATGCTCGTGCTGTGGCGCGTCGGGCAGGCAATCGCGGCGCGGTTCACCGCAGCGACCGGGTCCGCACGGGCGGGCACGGTCGCGCTGCTGGCGTGGGCCGTTGGGACGCCGCTTCTCTACTACGCGTCGGAGGCCCCGCTTCGCCCGCACGTGTGGGGCTTCGCTGTGATGGCCGCGTTCGTGCTCGCCTGGCGCGAGAGGACCTGGGGGACCCCGCTGCAGCGGGCCGTGGTCTTGGGCAGCCTGGTCGGGCTGGCGGCGGGGATTCGGCCGCAGCTGGCTCCCGCGTGGTTGCTCGTTGCCGAAGACGTCTGGACCGCGAAGACGGACGATCGCATCCGGCGGCTCGCCGTCGCGGCAGGCTGCGCCACAGCGTGGCCTCTGCTGCACTTGCGGCTGCAGCTGTGGATGTACGGCGGCAGCCTCGGGGACTACGCGGGCCCGCTGACCCACCACGTTCGGGCCTTGATGCTCTCGCCGTATCATGGGGTGCTGAGCTGGTCGCCCGTGATCGGGTTCGGGTTCGTCGCGGCCGCACGCTCGGCGTGGCTGCGGGAGCGGGCCGGCCTGCTCATCGCGGGGTTGGTGCTGCACCAGCTGTGGCTCGATGCGGGCATGCGCGACATCCAGGCGTACGCCGTGCTCGGGACGCGGACCTGGTCGGGCGGCACGTCGTTCGGCGCGCGCAAGCTGCTCGACGCGTTGCCGCTGCTGCTTCCCAGCACCCTCTCCCTCGCAGAGGCGGCAACCCGACGGGGTTGGGGGCGCGCGCTCGCGGCGGCCGTGTTGGCGCTGGTGGTGCCCGCCGCGGGTCTGCATGCCGCCGCGTTCGTCGATCCTGAGACGACGGCCGCGGTCCTCGACTGGCCGGGGCTCGCCGTGAAGCTGGAGGGCGCGACGTCGCTGCAGGCCTGGGCGGATGCGTGGGGGAACCGAGCGCTCCCGCTGCGCGCCCTGACGGCCTGTGCGCTCGTCGTCGCCACGCCGCTGGCGGTCGCGTCCACCCGCGTTCAGGCCGGGCTGCATCGGGCGTCCGCGCAGGCGCGCATCGGCGTCGCGATCGTGCTGCTGCTCGGCGGCGCGCTGCTGGCCCACGTCTGGCTTGCGGTGGTGATGGTGCGCTCGGACGTGACGCTGGCGGACGACCCCCAGCGCATGGCGGCGGCGCGCGCCTGGATGCATCCGGCTCACGAAGCGACGGTCGCCCGCATCCCGGCCCGACACGCTGCCGTTCGCGCGATCCTGGGCGACCACGCGGCGCCCTGACTCAAGCCGCGGAGGGATCAGGAGACCACGCGCAGCCGTGCTCGCGCCGCGCGTTCGTCGGCGCGAGCTTTGCGACGGGCCTTGAGGGCTTCGTCGCCGTACACGATGGGCCGGGGCAGGGGCTCGGCCCGCTCGAACGCCTTGATCCACGCCCGATACCCGCCGCCGCCATACACCGCCTCGACCGCGGCCTTTCCACTCTCCGCGCCGCGCTGGGCGAGCAGATACTCGATGTGGGCCCAGCGGGGGGATTGCGGGCGGATGGTGACCTTGCCGCGCAGCGCCTTCTGGATTTTCTTCAGGCGCGCCTCGGCCTGCTTCACGCCCACGAACGGAAGGCCGTCCAGCGGCGTGTTCCGCTTGGCGACGAACGTGGAGAACGTCAGGGTCAGCTTCACCTTCGCGACGAGCTCGAGGTTGAACGCGATCAGCTCGTCCACGTCGTCCTCGGTCTCGGTGGGCACGCCGATCATGTTGTAGACCTTCAAGCCGCGGACGCGCGGCTCGTCGCGGACGAGATCGGCAGCGCGAAGGATTGACTCGCCCTTGATGCGCCGGTTGAGCTCGTTGCGCAGCCGCTGGCTGATGCCGTCAGAGGCGACGGTGATCTGCTTGTAGCCGCCCAACGCCAGGTTTCGGACCAGGGCGGGCGTGAGCCGGTCGGCGCGCAGGCTGCTCACCCCGACGCCACGTCCGGACTCGACCACGCGGGCCACGAGTTCCTCGAGCTTGGGGTGGTCGGTCACCGCCGCGCCGACCAGGCCGACGCGTTTGGCAGACTCGGGGACGAGACCCAGGGGCGTCTCCATCGGGAGCAGGCGCATCCCGCCCGTGCTCGGCCCCCGCATCACGCAGAACGTGCACTGCCGCGAGCAGCCTCGCTCGGGCTCGACGAGGAACATGTCGGCCAGCTCGGTGTTCGGCGTGGTGATCGCCGAGTACGCGGGCAGGATCGACTTGTCGACCTTGGCCTGCGTGGGGAAGTCTTCAAAGTGCCCTGGCTCGAGCTCGCCGCGCATCGCGTGGGGCATCGAGGCGACGGCTTCGATTGCCGTCGAGCGCTGGCGCTCTGCGAGGATCTTGTCGACCGCGATCGGCAGCTGCTCCTCGCCCTCGCCGAACATCAAGATGTCCACGAAGGGCAGGAGAACGCTCGGGTTCGTGGTCGTGATGGGGCCGCCGGCGATCAGGATCGGGTCGCGGGGACCCCTGTCCTTTGCATACAGGGGGATGCCGGCGCCCTCGAGCAGCCGGATGACGCCGGTGACCTCGAGCTCGTACGAGACCGACATCGCGAGGATGCGGTAGTCGCTGACCGGACGCTGCTGCTCGTAGCTGAGCACCGACTCTTTGGGGGCCGGCCACGGGAGCGAAGCTGGCTCCCACGCGTCGGGCAAGAACGCACGATGGGCGCCGGGCCCGGTCTCGTTGAGGATCCGGTACAGCGTCTGCATGCCCAGCGCCGACATGCCCACCCGATACGGACTCGGGTAGACCATGCAGACCGGCGCGGGGCGCTCCAGTCCCAGCGTTCCAGACTCCGCGGCGAGCCGCTCTTGGATGAGAAGGCGAGCTCGATCGCGCGGAGACGGCACGGTGACCTAGAACCGGACGGACGCGGACGCGCCACCGCCACCGCGGAGGACGGCGGGGCCCACACCGGTGAGGTGAGGCTTGCGGGGCAGGGCGGCGTTTTTGTCGCCGACCTTGGCCTTGCGGGCCTTCTGACGCTTCAGGCCCACGACAAGCAGGCCAACGCCCACACCGGCGACGACCGCACCGCCGACGAGCAGGCCGATGGTGGCCGCGTTGTTGCCGGGGAGCTGGGTCTGGTCGAGGTTGAAGACCTCGTCGTCGCTGTAGTTGCCGTCGGGAAAGCCGGTGGGACCCGGGGTGGCCAGGTCCGCGAGGCGCTGCGCCTTGTTGTTGGCCAAGGCGACGGAGATGCCGCTGCCGATCAGCGCGGCGCCACCGAGACCGGTGAGCAGGATGCCGGTCAGCAGCACCGGATCCGTCTTCTTGGCCGCCTTTTCGTCGCGCTCGCGCTCGGAGGCTTCTTCGCGCTCGTCCTTCTTCGAGGTAAGCAGCGGAGCATCGTCATCGTCCTCGACCGGGGCGGTGGTCGTGGTCGTGACGACCGGGGCGGGCGTGGTCGTGGTGACCGGCTCGGCGCACCCGGAGCGCTCGATCTCGATGAGCTTCTCTTGGGCGGTGCCGCGCTCGGGGTGGTCGGGCACCAGGTCCAAGAACCGCTGGAACGCGGTCTTGGCCTTCACGCAGTCGCCAAGCTCGTACGCGGCGGAGCCAATGTTGAAGTTGAAGAGGTGAAGCTGCGGCGCGTAGTAGTTGTACGCCTCTTCGAACTTCGCGAGCGCGGTCGTGTAGTCGCCAGAGGTGTATGCCGCATCACCCTCGCCGTAGAGCGCCTTCGCCCGATTCATCTTGTCCTCGTCGGACATGGTGGACGGGTCGGGGCCGGCCGGCTGCGCGAAGCCGAGGTGGACCGCCGAGGCGGTGGTCGGCGCTGCGAAGGCGACGGAGGGAAGCGAGAGGGCCGCCGCAACGGCGACGGCGATCGGGGCTTTGGTCGAAAACATCGGTGGGCTAACCAAACGGGTTGACGGTCGACGACTTCTTCTTGCTGCCCGAAGAGGTCTTTTTCTTCTTCTTCGGCGTCGAGCGCTTCTTCTTTTTCTTGGGCTTCGGCTTGGGTTTGGCCGCATCGCCAGCCGCAGCCGCGGGGGTCGTGCCGGCCGCGCCTGGGGTGCCCGGTGCAGCGCCCGGGGTGCCCGGTGCAGCGCCCGGAGTGCCTGGCGCGGCGCCCGGGGTGCCCGGTGCGGCGCCCGGGGTGCCCGG
>JBCCQM010000141.1:0-21180 GCA_039024335.1 Myxococcota bacterium | reverse complement strand
CTCCAGTACTGGATGGACAAGCACAAGGACGCTCCGCGCGAGGAGAGCTGGTACAACGTGATCGGCCGCCAGTACGAAAAGTGCGGGCAGCCCGAGAAGCGCGTCGAGTGGATGAAGAAGCGCGCCGAGGACTTCCCTGATTCGGTGAAGGCTTGGCACGCGCTTGCGATCGAGGCGTTCGATCCGCTGTGGCCCGACGCGGAAAAGCAGCTCCCGTACAACGAGGACCTGCCGCCCGCCGAGCGCATCGCGACCGCCGACAAGGTGATCGAGCTTCTCGACAAGGCGACCGCGTTGGACCCGCAGTTCCTCGATGCCTACACGTGGCGCTCGATGGCGTACACGCAGCGGCAGTTCGCGCGACTCATCGTCGAGGAGGCGGAACTTCCCGAGGAGCGCCTCGAAGCCATTCTGGCTCGCGAGGACAGCATGCTGGCCTGGAAGAACCAGAAGGCGAAGTGTGATCTCGAAGGCACCATGGAGTGCCCCGATGACCTCACGACGCTCGAAGAGGGGCAGACCTGCTGCCCGAAGGCGCCGCTTTCGGCGACCGAGCGAGCCGAAGACGCAGCTGCAAAAACGGAGATTCTGGCGGAGATGGCCGCTGCGGACGCCGAAGCTGCTGCCGAGAGCGCGAAGAAGAACAAGAAGCGCCGCCGGAGGAAGAAATAAATGACGTCGGTAGCCGCAACAGCGGACATGGCGGGCGCTGGGCGCCCGATGTTCGGCAACTACATCGAGGTCCAGCGTGGCAACCCCAAGTGGGTTCGCGCCATGATCGTCGCCGCGATCGTTTCGCTGATCACCACCGCGTGCCTCATCGCGTTCATGTGGGTGGCCGGCAAGATGAGCATCAAGCGCGTCGACCCACCCACGCAGACCACGGTCGTCGTGCAGATGATGACCGAGGACGCGCCACCGCCACCGCCGCCTCCGCCACCACCGCCGGCGGGCAGCGATGAGCCCGAGCCCGAGCCCGAAGAGGAGATTCCCGAAGAGGACATCCCCATCGAGGAGGACATCGTCCAGCCCAAGGAGACCCCAGACAAGGTCCCCGAGCCGACGAAGAACAACTCGACCGGCAAGAAGGGCCCGAAGATCCCCGGCGGCGTGCCCGGTGGTGTGCCTGGCGGCGTGCCCGGCGGTGTCGTGGGCGGTGTCGTCGGTGGACAGCTCGGTGGCGTGCCCGGCGGTGTTGCGGTCAAGCGCGACACGCAGAAGAAGGACGCCGTCGCCAAGAAGCCCATCGCAGCGGTCAAGGCGAACGCCATCTACTCGCCCGACCCCGACGCACGCAAAATCGCGGGCGCTTCGCTCGGCGACAACCGTCCCGGATCCAGCAAAGTCTCGTTCTGCGTCAGCACGGGCGGCAAGGTCGTCGATGTGAAGACCGCGAAGAAGTTCCGTGGCGGAGCGGCCCCCAAGGTCGACCAAATCTGCCGCGACACCGTGAAGAAGTGGCGCTTCAAGCCCTTCATGGCCGGTGGCAAGGCCGTCAAGACCTGCTCCACCGTCGAGTTCCAGCTCAAGTTCGACTAAGCCGGAGCTTCACAACCCAGTGATTTTCAATGCTCGGCGTTGCGGGCCGGACCACGCCCGCCGACGCCACCCCGAGTTTTCTCAGGCCACAGGACAACGCAAACAATCATGGAACACCTGACCGTACTGATCGCCGAATCGGCCCCCGACTTCTCCCTGGAGGGCATGTGGGCGGAGATGGGAATCTTCGCGAAGCTCGTCCTCATCGGACTGCTCGTGATGTTCCTGGTCGCACTCGCGATCATCATCGAGCGCTGGGTCGCCTACGGCAAAGCCAAGCGCCAGTCGATCAACTACATCATGATGCTTCGCACCTTCCTGCAGGAGCGGAAGATGCAAGAGGCGGTCGCCGCTGCCCAGCAGCACCCGGCCAGCCCGGTTGCCAAGGTCGTCGGCGCGGGTCTCCGCGAGTACCTCGAAGGGCTGGAGGCGCTTCGTGAAGAGGGCCCGGACGACGTGGGCGACTTCGACCTGGTCGACGCCGTGAACCGTCAGATGGAGCGCTCCAAAGAGCGCGAGACCGCCAACCTCAAGCGCGGGCTCACCTGGCTCGCCACGGTCGGCTCGACGGCACCGTTCGTCGGCCTGCTCGGCACGGTCGTCGGTATCATCAACTCGTTCCAGGGTCTGTCCGGCGACGGCGGCGGCGGCCTCGGTGCGGTCTCCGGCGGTATCTCCGAGGCACTCGTCGCGACGGCGGTCGGTCTTCTCGTCGCCATCCCGGCCGTGATGCTCTTCAACGTGTTCAACGGCCGCGTCGAGGCGTACCAGATCGACATGAACGACGTCGCCTCTGAGCTCATCGACTTCGTGCTGAAGGAAGGCCGCTACGCATGAGCGGCGGCGTCGGCAAGCGGTCGCGGAAGATCGCCTACAAGTCCGACAAGGGTCTCAAGCACGAGGCGCCCAACAGCGACATCAACGTGACGCCGCTGGTCGACGTCTGCCTCGTGCTGCTCATCATCTTCATGGTGGTGACGCCGATGCTTGGACGTGGACGCGACGTGCCGCTTCCGGTCGTCGTGACGGCCACCGAGCACAAAGAGGGCGACCAGGTCTTCGTCTCCGTCGATGACGAAGGCGCCTGGATCGAGACCGAAAACTACGTCGAGCGCACCGGGTTCCTGACCGCGCTCGAAGAGCAGCTGAAGACCGCCGCTGGTAAAGCCGCGGCCAACGGCAGCACGGGTCCGCTCCTGTTCATCAAGGGCGACAAGAACACCGACTACGGTCGGGTCCGCACCGTCATGGAGTGGGTCAACAGCAACGACTCGACCGTCCAGCCGGAAATCGCGCTGGTCGTGGACCTGCCCTCGAGCGAGTAACGCTCCGGGCACTTCGAAAGGAGGACAGCAACCATGGGAATGTCAGCCGGAGGCGGCAAAGGTGGAGCGAACAGCGAGATCAACGTGACCCCGCTGGTCGACGTTTGCCTCGTGCTCCTCATCATCTTCATGGTGATGGTGCCGCGCAAAGTCCCCGAGCTCTCGGTCCGGATTCCGCCCGAGAGCAAGACCAAGAAGCCGCCGAACCCCACGGACGAGGCGCCCTTGGTCATCGGGCTTTCCGAAGAGGGAGCCATATCCCTCAACCGCAACCCGATCAAGGAGTCCGGTCTCGCCGATGAGATCACCCGCCAGCTCGAGTTTCGCGAGAAGAAAGTGGTCTTCGTGAACTTCGACAACAAGGCCGAGTACGGCCGCGCCGTCGAGCTCATGGACCTCGCGAAGAAGGCAGGCGCCGAGGTGGTCGGCATCATGCGCGACAAGGACTACAAGATGCCGGAGACCCTCAAGGGGCTCTAGCCAAGCCGACCCGCAGGGGTTGTGCAGACAAAGGCCGGTTGGGTTCCCCAGCCGGCTTCTTTCGTGGCGCACTCACGTTTGCGCCCTTTGCGTGAACGCGAGCGACGGGCGTATCCTGCCCCGGATGAGGGGATTGGGTGTCGTTGGGTTGATGGCGAGCGCGCTGGCGCTTGGGTGCGCTTCGGATGACGGGGCCGGAAGCGGGTCGGGCACCGACGGGAGCAGCGGGGCCGCAGCGTCCAGCAGCACCACGGCGCCGGAGCCCGAGCCCGGTACCACCACCGGCGCCTCGGCGAGCGGCACGACCAGCTCGGCGACCACCGAGCCCGCGGAAGACTCCTCCTCCACGCAGCCTGAGCCGGAGACCGACGATGGCGGCGGCAGCTCCTCCGGCGGAGAGGGCGTCGGTCCATTCGAGGCCTGCTACGAGGGCGTGTTCGTCAACGGCTTCCCCGGCATCAACTATGACGGCCTGAGGATCCCGGTGGGAAGTCACTGCCTGGGGACGGACTTTCAAGACATCGACGACGTCGAGCGCGTCGTGTTTCTCGGTGACTCGGTCACCGTCGGCACGCCCCCGACCCAGGTTGGGGACTACTTCCGCAACGAGCTCGCCGACGCGCTCGCCGACCGATTTGCGCTGAGCTTCGGGTCCAACAAAGGGCAGTGGCAGACCCCGAACGTGTTCGACGGGACCTCGATCGTGCAGGACTCCGGGGACTTCTCCTCGTGCGCGAAGTGGGGCGCGCGGACCGACGACCTCATCGCCGGAAACCAGATCTCCGACTGCTACCCCGAAGACAGCCGGGACCTGCAGACGCTGACGATCATCACGATGGGCGGCAACGACCTCTCGAAGATCGCCCAGGAGAGCGGCGAGGGGGCACCGCCGGAAGTCAGCTGGGAGATCGCCGAGTCGGCCGTCACCCACATGCGCGAGAGCATGGAGTGGCTCAAGGACGCGGAGAACTTCCCGAACGGCCACCACGTCGTCTTCGCCAACGTGTACGAGTTCACCGACGGAACTGGCGAGGTTGAATCCTGCCAGCTCAGCGGTCTTGCGGGCTTCGAGCCGCTGACCTCGATCGGTGATGCGCTGCTGGTCATCGGATGGATCGAAGACCAGTACGCCCGGATCGCCCAAGAGACCGGCAGCGACTTCGTCTTCATGTTCGAAGAGTTCCAAGGCCACGGCTTCCGCAGCACCGACCCTGAAGCCCCCGGCTACCGCGGCCCCGGCAACGAGAACTGGTTCGACCTCACCTGCATCCACCCCACGCCCACCGGGCACGGGGCGATCGCAGAGATGTTCCTCGCGACGATCTCGGAGTAGCCGCGTTTCGTCTGGCCGACGCACCGTTTGCGCTCGGCCGGTCGCCGAAGGCGCGCGGGCCCGTGAACTCCACGGCGTGCTTCGGAGCGGTATCGTCTGCCTGTGATGCGGTACGCGGGAGTTCTCGTGGCAGTCTCGGTCGCCTGTGGACCCGAGCCGCGGGCGGACGTGAAACCGGCGGATGCTTCGGCCGCAGATGTCGAGATGCCCGCCGAGACGGACCTCGTTCCGCGGACGGAGGACGCAGGAGTGCCGGAGGACGAACGGCCGGTGGAGGCGTGGGCGCGGCCGACCGTGGACGACCCCGGGATGCCGGAGATCGACCGGGGCGTGCTGCTCGATGCGCCGACCCGGTTCGAGCACGTGACGCTGCGGGCGGGGCTTCCCGTGGCCGCTCGGTACGAAGACCTGGTCTACGAGGGCAACAACAAGAACTTCCGGGCCAAGCCCGATGCGAACGGGTTGTACCGAGACGGCGATGCGGCGGCGGCGGATTGGCGACGGTGGATCGCTGGGGTGACGGGGATGATCGTGCTGCGGGACTCGCTGTTCAGTCAGCAGGACCACCCGGTGCTTCAGGCTCCGCGCGCGTTGATGCTTCCACCCAGCTGGGTGTCGGTGGCGGTGGCGGAGACGATGGCGGGGCGCACTGTCGTTCCGCCAACGGCGCCAGGGCTCGACGACGACGAGGGGTGGGGTGCTGCCGCCTCGGCGACCGAGCGGTTCGGGTCGTTTCCGCCGAGCGATCGGCTGTTTTCGGAGTCGTCGCGGCCGCTGCGGGGGGAGGAGAGCAGCCCCGGGCAGCACGCGCGGACTCGCAACGCGCGAGCGTCGATCGCCGCGCTGGCGGAGCCTGCCCGCGCGATGGCGACGGCGTCGGCCCAAGGGCCTCGTGCGGTCGCCGAGGCGGGGGCAGCGTGGATTGCCGCGTCGGACGTGACGTACTTCGGCGCTGCACTGCGCGCCCGCGTGATCCCGATCTTCGTGGAGAACCCAAACGAGCACGAGGCGCGCGATGAAGGCAAGGGCATGGCCGTGTGGGGCATGTCCCTGGACGCGAAGGCCGTCGCGCTCGCGCGAGACGTCGTGTACGCGCGACGGCTGGAGGACGGTCCGCTCGGCATCGAGCGCTACGACCTGCGTGAGCAGGCGGAGCAGGAGCGCGCGCGCGTACTGCTGGAGGCCCTGGTGCCGACCGGCTCCACCGGCCACCCGGTTTGGCTCTGGGTCAACGGCGGCTCGGATGGACACGGAAACGGAGACCCGGCGCTTCCATACCTGCCCGCGTTCGAGACGGTGCTGGACGGCGCAAACATCGAGCGCAGCCGAGTCGTGCTGCTGAGCAAGCCCAGCGTTCGCCCGCGCGGGGCCAAAGCGGCCGACGTGCTCGAGGCGTTCGCGGACCAGACGCGTGCGCTCGGCGTACCGGCCAGCGTGCAGCTCAACTCCCGCGCGGCCCGCCGCCTGTTCGAGTGACGCGGCTGCGCTGATGCAAGGCAGCAAGAGTCGCCGTGGTGCCCGGGGCGGGGCTCGAACCCGCACTCTTGCGAAGGGGAGTTTAAGTCCCCCGTGTCTACCAGTTCCACCACCCGGGCCTGGGTCGCTCGCAGTATGGACGAGACTCCGTAGCGCTGGCCAGCGGCCGCCCGGATGGGGCCCTGGCGGCCGTGGACGCGCTGCCATACCCTGCTGGATATGCGTTGCTTTGACTTGAAACTGTGGAGCGTCGGCGTGCTCCTGCTCGCGGCGTGCTCCGACGACGGACTGCCGCTGACGGGCGACGACACCGATGCCGCCTCTGCTACGGCCGCCTCGAGCGTGGGGTCCAGCGGCGGCGGTGGCGACACGCTGCCGGACACCAGCGCGGTCACGACGGCCGACGCCTCGGAGAGCGGTGGCGAGAGCGACACGGCCGACACGGGGCAGCCGACCGACGGCACGGGCCCGAGCGGGTCCAGCAGTGACTCGGACACCGATGGCAGCGTCGGCACCAGCAGCGGTGGCGAGGACGACGACGGCACGACGGGCGGAAGCTCCTCGACGGGCGACGACAGCTCTTCGACGGGAGGCACGACCGAGCCCGAGTGCATCGTGGACGAGGACTGCATGGTCGTGGACGACTGCTGCACCTGCGATGCGATCCCCGTGGGGGATGCCGCACCCGAGTGCGAGATCGAGGCGTGCTTGATCCCGACGTGTCAGGCGCTGGGCGTGGGCATGCCCGCGGCACAGTGCAACTTTGGCACCTGCGAAGTCGAGCCGGGCAACTGCAACCCGTTCACCGTGGTCTGCGACTCGGAGCCGCCACCGTGCCCGGAGGGCAGCGCACCGTCGGTGGCTGATGGGTGCTGGACCCAGCTCTGCGTACCGCTGGAGTACTGCGACGTCGTCCCAGGCTGCGAGACCTGTGCTGACGACGAGACCTGCATCGAGATTGCGACCCAGCTCGGCCCGCAGTTCTCGTGCGTGCCGGTCTCGCCCGCCTGCGAGGGCATGCCGACGTGTGACTGTATGCCGGAGGCGTGTACGGGCGTGTTCGACACGTGCGCGGACGGCGTGAGCCCCAGCGGCGCCGAGCTGACCTGTTCGGAAGCGGCGTAGGGATCCTCCACGGGCTTTCGGTCCCCCCTTTGGGTGGGGGGCCCTGCAGCCCGCTACGGTGGGGAGAGTCTGCGCTCGCGACGTTTCTCATTTTCCCGCTGCGCGCCCCTTCGGGCCGCTCGCTCTCGTGCTGAGCTTCGCTACGGTCCTCCGCCGGCTTCCGGCCCCCCTTTTGGTGGGGGGGCCTGGAGCCCGCTACGGTGGGGAGAGTCTGCGCTCGCAACGTTCTGTTTTTCCCGCTGCGCGCCCCTTCGGGTCGCTCGCTCTCGTGCGGAGCGGCGTTCGGTCTCGCCGCGCACGGGTTCGATTCGTTGCGTGAGGCGTACCCGAGACCCGTTCGAAACAGCACCTCGCTTCCTGAATCCGTCAAGCGAAGTCACAGGCGCGCCAGCGCCATCAAGGCCGCGACTCAGCAAGAGAGCGAGCGACCCGAAGGGGCGCGGAGCGGAAAAGGAGAGGTTTGAGCCGCGGGCAAGCAGCCGAGGCGCCCGAGGAGCGGACCGCAGGGCCCCCCCACCGAAAGGGGGGCCCGAAGGACCGCGGAGCCCTCAAAATGGCGCCGCCCAAAGAAGGGGCAAACCCGTCTCAGACCCCGCCGTAGGTTTGTAGTGCGCTGCCGCGGAGGTCTCCGGCGTCGGGGGAGGCGAGGAAGCGCAGGGTTTTGGCGAGGCTTGCCGGGGTGACCCAGGCGTCGGCACCCTCGTCTCCCATGGCCGCCCGGTTGGCGGGGGTATCGATGATGGTCGGCAGGACGCTGTTGGCCGTGATGTCGACGCCGCGGTGCTCCTCGGCGACGGCGCGCGTGAAGGCGAGCACGGCGGCCTTCGTCGCTGCGTAGACCGCCATCTGGGCGGGAGGCTCGATGGCGCTGCGCGAGGCGACGGTGACGATGCGCCCGTGGCCTTCGCGGCGCATGGCGGGGAGGACGGCCCGCACGGTCGCGAAGGTGGTCGTCAGGTTGATCTCGACCAAGCGCTGGTACTCGGCTACGTCGAAGGCCGCGGTGTCGCCCATGCCGAAGCCGCCGGCGAGGTGCACGAGGGCGTCGACGCGCGAGAGGCCCGCCACGACGGCCTCCATCGCGGCGACGTCGCGCGCGTCGGCCTCGACCACCGACACGTTGGACCATCCCAGCGCGGCGAGTGCGTCGGCTTCTCCGGGCGCGAACGCGACGGCCGTCACCGCGTCGCCTGCGTCGGCGAAGGCCTCCGTCACGCCCAGCCCCAGGCCGCCGCCCGCCCCAGTGATCAACACGTTACGCTGCGTCATGCCGGCATCCTCGCCTTCACAGCGGGTCAGGCTCAAGCGCGCGAGCTCGCAGACTGAACAAGGGTGCACGACCCGGGGTTGCGTGCTATTGCCGCGCTCGCCTGATGCCTGCGACCACCGCGAAGACCCGTGCCCCTCGGCGAGCCTCCAAGCCCCGCGCGGCACCCAAAAAGAAGGTCGCGACGAAAAAGATCAGCAAGGCCGGCACCAAGAAGGCCGCGGCCAAGCCCACCGCGAAGAAGGCCGCCTCGAAAGCATCGGCCTCCACGTCCACGGCCAAGAAGGTCAACAAGGCGACGCGCACGCGGTCCCGTACCGTGGCCAAGCGCGGCGCGCCCAAGGCCGCAGCCGAACCCGACTTCATCGTCGTAGAGCAGGCGCGACAGCACAACCTCGACGTCGACTACCTCGAGATCCCCAAGCGGCAGCTCGTCACGTTCACCGGGGTGAGCGGCTCGGGCAAGAGTTCGCTGGCGTTCGACACCCTGTATGCCGAGGGACAGCGGCGCTACGTCGAGAGTCTCAGTGCGTACGCACGACAGTTCCTGGGCCAGCTCGACCGACCCGAGGTGGAGCACCTGCGCGGGCTGTCACCGACGATCGCCATCGAGCAGAAGAGCGCCTCGAACAACCCGCGCTCGACCGTCGGCACCATCACCGAGATCTACGACTACCTCCGGGTGCTCTACGCCCGCGTCGGCGTGCAGCACTGCCACATCTGCGGCAAGGAGGTCGCCGGTCAATCGTCGGAGGAAATCGTCCGCGACCTGCAGGCGCAGCCCGAGGGCACCAAGCTGACCCTGCTCGCGCCCATCGTCACCCACCGCAAGGGCGAGTTCCGGGACCTGTTCGAAGAGCTCAAAGGGCGCGGCTTCCTGCGGGTGCGCGTCGACGGCGAGATTCACCGCCTCGACGACCCGCCGAAGCTCGACAAGAAGTTCAAGCACACCATCGAGCTGGTCGCGGACCGGATCACGATCCGCGGCGAAGACCGCCAGCGCCTCGCCGAGAGCGTCGAGCTGGCGCTGCGCGAGGGCAAGGGCGAGATGCGGGCCGAGCCCGTCGACGGCGGGGATGCGCTGCTGTTCTCCGAGAACCGGATGTGCTGTGGCCACTCGTTTCCGGAGCTGTCGCCGCAGAGCTTCTCCTTCAACAGCCCTCTGGGCATGTGCGAGGCCTGCAACGGCCTGGGCACCCGGATGGAGGTCGATCCCGAGCTGGTCATCCCGAATCCCGAGCTGTCGATCCGTGACGGGGCCATCGCGCCGTGGGCCACCGCGATGGACCGGGGCGAAGGCTGGACGTACCGCATCATCGAGGCGCTCTCGAAGGCGTGCGACGTCGACCTCGACATGCCCTGGAAGAAGCTGGGCAAGCGCAAGCAGAGCGCGGTGCTGTTCGGGCTCGGCGGCAAGCGGCTGCGCGTCACGTGGGGCAAGGAGGGCAGCGAGTCGCACGGGTCGTGGGGCATGCGGTTCGAGGGCGTGGTGCCCAACCTCATGCGCCGCTTTCAGCAGACCAACTCCGACGCGGCGCGGGACCACTACCGCAAGTACTTTGCCGAGCGCGCGTGCGAGTCGTGCGGCGGCAAGCGCATGCGTCCCGAGAGCCTCTCGGTGCGGGTGGACGCGCTCGGCGTCGCCGACGTCACCGGCATGACGGTGCGGGCTGCAGCCATGCACTTCGACGAGATGGAGCTGCCCGGCAACAAGCGGACCATCGCCGAGGGCGTGCTTCGGGAGATCAACGCGCGGCTGTCGTTCCTGCTCAACGTCGGCCTCGACTACCTGACGCTGGACCGCGCGGGTCCGACGCTCAGCGGCGGCGAGGCGCAGCGCATCCGGCTCGCGTCGCAGCTGGGCAGCGAGCTCTCGGGCGTGATGTACGTGCTCGACGAGCCCTCGATCGGCCTGCACCAGCGCGACAACCAGCGCCTGGTCGCCACGCTGCAGCGCTTGCGCGACCTGGGCAACACGGTCCTGGTCGTGGAGCACGACGAGGAAACGATCGAAGCCTCCGACCACGTCATCGACTTTGGACCCGGGGCAGGGCACCTGGGCGGCAAGGTGGTGTTCGCGGGCAGCCCCGCGGCGCTGCGCAAGAGCAAGGACAGCCTCACCGGCCAGTACATCTCCGGCCGCAAGCGCATCGAAATGCCGAGCGAGCGTCGCAAGCCCCGCACGTTCATCGAGGTCAAAGGCGCCGCCGAGCACAACCTGCAGTCGGTCGACGTGAAGTTCCCGATCGGCACGTTCACCGCGGTGACCGGAGTCAGCGGCGCGGGCAAGAGCTCGCTGGTGGGCGGCATCTTGCTGCCGGCGCTGTCACGGGCGCTGCATGGGAGCACGGTCAAGGTCGGCAGCCACAAGACGATCAAGGGGCTCGACGCGCTCGACAAGGTCATCAGCATCGACCAGCGCCCGATCGGCCGGACGCCGCGCAGCAACCCCGGCACGTACACGAAGGTGTTCGACGAGATTCGCACCGTGTTCGCGGGCCTGCCCGAGGCGCGCACCCGGGGCTACAAAGCCGGTCGCTTCTCGTTCAACGTCAAGGGCGGTCGCTGCGAAGCCTGCCAGGGCGACGGCATGGTGAAGGTCGAGATGCACTTCCTCTCGGACGTGTATGTGCCGTGCGAAGTCTGCGGCGGCAAGCGCTACAACGCCGCCACGCTGGCGGTCCGGTACAAGGGCTTCACCATTCACGAGATTCTCGAGAAGAGCGTCGACGACTGCGTCGAGCTGTTCGAGAACCACAAGAAGATCGGCCGCATCCTCAAGACGCTGCAGGACGTGGGCCTGGGCTACATGAAGATCGGTCAGAGCGCGCCGACGATGAGCGGTGGTGAAGCCCAGCGCGTCAAGCTCAGCCGCGAGCTCGGCAAGCGCCACACCGGCCGCACGCTCTACATCCTGGACGAGCCCACCACGGGTCTGCACTTCGACGACATTCAGAAGCTGCTCAAGGTGCTGCAGCGGCTCGTCGACGCCGGCAACACGATCGTGGTCATCGAGCACAATCTCGACGTCATCAAGTGTGCCGACTACATCATCGACATGGGCCCCGAGGGCGGCTCGGGCGGTGGTCTCGTGGTGGCTCAAGGCACACCCGAACAGGTCGCCAAGGTGAAGGGCTCGCACACGGCCCACTTCCTGGCGCCGATGCTGTAGACGCCGCGGACTCAAGCGCCGGCGAGCGCGTCGTCGGTGGCCTCGAGGTGGCGCTCGAGCTGGTCCCACAGGTCCATGAGCACGTCGGCGTGCGCGTCGGACTCGGCCAGGTTGGTCTGCTCGTGCGGGTCCGCCTCGAGGTCGTACAGGCCCACGGCAGGCAGTGGGTCGTTCCACCGCTGGTTGGGCTCGTAGACGAGGCGACGGGCCCAGTCGAGGTCGTCGAGCTGGCCCAGACCAATCGGGGTGTCGCCGTAGCTGCGAATCAGGCGGTAGCGGTCGGTCCGGATCGACCGCATCGGCGTGTACTCGGCGTGGTTGTCGATCGCGCTGAATACGGCGGCGTCGTAGCCCTGCGCATCGTCGCCGCGCAGGCGCCCGAGCAGCGAGCGCCCATCCGCGGTCTCCAGCGCAGGGGCGTCGGAGGCCGCGAGCAGGGTGGGCGCGATGTCGATGCTGCTGACCAGCGCGTCGATGCTCTGACCGCCGTCGAAGCCGTCGGGCCACGAGACGATGAGCGGCGTGCCGGTGCCGCGGTCGTGCAGTGTCCGCTTGTTGCCGGGGAAGGGCGCACCGTTGTCGCTCGTGATTACGATGAGGGTGTTCTCGAGTCGACCCTGGGCGTCTTGGGCGTCGAAGACGTGCCGCAGCACGGAGTCGACCCGACGAACCTGGCTGAAGTAGGCGGCCGCCAGCGCTCGAATCTCCGGCCAGTCGGGCATCGTCCACGTGTCGAGCAGCGCGATGGCGTCAGGGTCGACTTCGAACTCCCGGTCGTTGGGAAACGTGCCGCCAGGGCGCAGGTGCGTGGCGAGAAAGTTCAGTTCGAAGTACAGCGGGCGATCGCCGCGACGGTCCAGGATGTCGAGGATCTTGTCCGGGAACTCGATGTGCTCGGTGCGACCGTCGTCGTCGTTGAGGTTGAACGCGTAGCCGTGCAGCCGCGGTGAGTTGAGCGAGGCATGCCACTTGCCGAAGTGCACGGTGTCGTAGCCGTGGTGAAACAGCGTGCGCGCAACCGTGGGTCTCCCGGTCGACAACGCGCCGTCGGGAAAGCGGTGAACCAGGCCGTTCACGCCGTGACTGGCCACGTGCTGTCCGGTGGCGAACGTCGCCCGAGACGACGAGCAACTCGACGAGGCGTTGAACGCCCGCAGGAACGTGGCACCGCGGTCGGCGATGGCGTCGATCGTGGGGGTCTCGATGCTGGCGTTGCCGTAGCGGGGCAGGGTCTTCCAGCCGAGGTCGTCGAGCGTGATGAAGAAGACGTCGGGGGAGCCCTCGGGGGGCAGCGGCCGAAAGGACTCCGTCGTGCCGCATCCTCCCGCGAGCAGGGCGGACGCACCGCCGCGCATGAGCTCCCGTCGCGTCCAGCCCGATCCCATGGAATGACGATAGCAGTGGATCAGGACGGGTCCGGCGACCAACCGTCCGAACAGTGCGGACGGACGTCGATCGGCAGCTGGGGGGGCATCAGGTTCGCGTCGCCGAGCTGCTCCACCAAGAGTGCGCGGGCGTCGTCGTGCCCGCCGACCCGGTCGATGGCCTCCACGAAGAAGGCGTTCTTGTTGCCTTCCATGCGCACGTGGAGCGGCACGTAGCGGGCGCCGACGACGCGGACCCCCGCCTCGGTCTTCGCGAGGCCGACGTACAAGAGGACGGTCGAGCGGCGGTTGAGCGTGCGCTGGTGGCTGAAGAAATTGCCCAGCGAGTAGAAGACGAAGCCCTGCCGCCCATCCTCGGTCTCGCGGATCTCCCAGGGCTGGATGACGTGCGGGTGCGAACCGATGATCGCCGTCGCGCCCGCGTCGAGCCAGCGCTGCGCGAACTTCTGCTGCCGCTCGCTCGGGTCGTGGTTGTACTCCTTGCCCCAGTGCGGCGTCACGATGATGGCGTCGATGTTCTTTCGCTTCTTCAGGCGGCGGACGAGCTTGCGGACGGGGTCTGTGGGCTCGAAGCAGTGCAGCACCTGGCCGAGCTCGTCCTTGCCGAAGTTCGTGTGCTTCGTGCACGCCACCCAGGCGATGCGCAGGTCGCCCGCGGTCGTGACGGTGTGGAAGGCGTCGTCGCTGTTTTGGTATCGGGTGCCGGTGTGTTTCAGCGTGCGCTTGCGCAGCTGGTCGAGCGAGCGGTCGATGCCCTCGGCGTCCCGATCGAGCGAGTGGTTGTTGGCGGTCGAGACGACGTCGAAGCCGGCGCGGACGAGGTCGTCGAGGATGCTCGGGTGGATGTTGAACCGCGCGTAGCCGGAGTAGACCGTGTTGTCGAATCGGCGGCCCGGGTCGTCGTGGGCCTCGTGGTCGCGGCCGAGGCCTGGTGCCGTCGGGGCCTCGAGGTTGCCGTACGTGACGTCGGCCGCGGCGAGCAGGTCGGCGATGTTGGCCCAGACGGCACCGAAGCCTTCGTCGGTCTTGTACGCCTGCCGCTGGATCTCGCGATGGCCCATGATGTCGCCGACGGCGGCGATCGTGACGACGGTCTGTGGCGCGCAGGCGTCGTCGAACGCGAGGTAGTCCTCGGGGAGCGCGACGGGCTCGGGCTCGGGCTCCGCGACGGCGGCGGCCGGCGTGGGCTCCGGGGCGGCGGCCGGCGTGGGCGCGCGCACAGGCTCCGGGGTGCTCGCAGGCTCCGGCGTGGGCGCAGGCTCGGGCGCGCCCGGCTGCGCAGCGGGGCTGCAGGCGGTCAGCGACAAGACGATCGGAAGCAGGGCGCGGCGCATCACGGACGGCGTGCAAGAGCGTACCGCGCGGTGCATAGTCGCGCCGAGTCCCGTGCAGCACGAACACATCGATCCCAGCTCGATCAGCGGCCTCGACACGTACCGCTTGATGACCGACCTCGTCGCCCCGCGGCCGATCGCGTGGGTCTCGACGGTGAGCCCCGACGGCGCGCAGAACCTGGCGCCGTTCAGCTACTTCCAGGCGATGGGTTCGCGTCCGCCGACGGTGGTGATCGGCTGCGGCTGGAGCCGCGACGGGCGCCCGCGCGACACGCTCGTGAACATCCTCGACACGCGCGAGTTCACGATCTCCCACGTGAGTGAGCCGGTCGTGGAGGCCATGAACCTCACGGCGGTCGACCTGCCGCACGGTGAGAGCGAGTGGGACTTTGCCGCCGCGTCGCTGCCGCTCTCCTCGGCGCCTGCCCAGGTGGTGCGACCTCCCCGCGTGGCCGAGGCGCGCGCGTCGATGGAGTGCCGCATGGTTCAGGCCATTCCGGTGGGAGTGACGGCCGCCGGCAAGCCCGCGTCCACCATCGTGGTGGGCGAGGTCGTCGCGTTCACCGTGGCCGAGGACCTGGTCCGCAGAGATGAGGCAGGTCACTTGTTGACGATGGACCCCGCCGCGCTCGGCTCGGTCGGACGCCTCGGCGGGATCGCGTACACTCGCACCGACGGCGCGTTTGAAGTGGCGCGCCCGAAGCCCCCGAAGACTTGATGGACACGCCTTCCCACGCCGTGCAGCCCGACCGTCGCCTCTTCGATGGAGTCCCCGACGAGGTCTCGATCTACGAGGTCGGACCTCGCGACGGTTTGCAGAACGAGAAGGTCATTCTGCCGACCGAGCGCAAGCTCGAGCTGATTCACGGCGCCGTCCGCTCCGGGATCAAGCGGGTCGAGATCACCAGCTTCGTGAACCCGCGCTGGATCCCCGCCATGGCCGACCACATGGAGGTCGCCACCGGGGTGAAGCGCCAAGAGGGCGTGATGTACAGCGCACTCGTCCCCAACATGCGGGGACTCGACGGCGCGTCGCGGGCCGGCATGGAGGAGGTCGCTGTATTCATGGCGGCCACCCAGAGCCACAACCGCAAGAACATCAACAAGAGCACCGAGGACGCGCTCGAGACCTACAAGGCGGTGGTCGGCGAGGCCAAGGCTCGCGGCATGCGGGTGCGTGGCTACGTAAGCTGCGTCTACGGCTGCCCGTACGAAGGCGCGGTGTCGCTCGATGACGTGCTCAAGGTCGCCGAGGGGCTGCTGGAGCTGGGCGTGTACGAGCTGAGCCTGGGCGACACGATCGGTGTCGGCACGCCGCGACAGATCGAGCACATCCTGCTCGGGCTGCTCGAGGCGGGCATCGGTCTCGACCGCCTGGCCGTCCACTTCCACGACACGCGCGGCACGGCGCTGGCCAACATCGTCGTCGCGCTGCAGCACGGCATCCGCACCATCGACTGCGCCGTGGGCGGGCTCGGTGGCTGTCCGTACGCCCCCGGCGCGTCGGGCAACGTTTCGACCGAGGACGTCGTCTACATGTTGCAGGGCATGGGGGTGAAGACCGGCGTCGACCTCGACACGCTCGTCGGCTTCTCGGGCCGGCTGGGCGCCCAGCTCGCGCGTGAGCTTCCGAGCAAGTACCTCAAGGCCCACCTGGGTCACTGCGCCCGACTCGGCAAGGCGCCCTAGCCGAAGCGCCCTCGGCGAAACGGGGGGACGCCGTCCGCTCAGCGAGCGCGCGGCACGTCCATCGACTTGCGACGGAAAATCAGCCGCTCGAGCGCCGTCTGAACCCCGGAGACGAGCTGGGTGAGGCTGCGCGGGTCGACCAGGCTCGAGGCGCCCGAGGCGAACACCAGCACGGGGACCTTGTCGCGGACCTTGACGGGCAGGACGAGCACGTTGCCCTTGATGCCGCCCATCGCCTTGTCGAAGGCGGCGTCGATGACCCGCGACGATGGCCAGGGTCCGAAGTGGACGCGCGCGCCGTGGATGACGTCGGAGAAGACCGACGGACCGGTGGTGGGGATGCGAACCTGCGCGACCGCTTCGGGGACCAGGTCCGAGCCCCGGGCATCGCGGCCCTTGAGTTCGTCGCGAAGGTGGATGAAGAGGATGACTCGTTCGAATCCGTCCGCGAGGAAGTCCAGCAGCACCGCCATGATCGCGTCGCGGTCGGAGGCCTCGACGAGGCGGGGCAGCATCTCGGTGAACGAGGCCGGAGACAGCGGCGCGGACGCGGGGAGCTGTGAGGGGGACGAGGCTCCATACCGCGGCATCGTTTGCTGCCGGCGCGAGGGGCCGGGCGCGGCCACGGCAGGGGCGGGCGCAGGGCGTGCGGGCGCGGGTGGTGCGGTCACGACGGCGGACGCGGGCGCGGGAGGAGCTGCTTGGGGGGGCGGTGCCTTCGGTTCGGTGTCGACCGCAGGCATCTCCAGCGGGGTTGGCGGTCCCTTCGTCGGGCGGACGCGAGCGCCGTAGCAGCGCTTCACCGCCGCACGCAGGGGTCCGACCGGGGCGACCGCACGCAGGAGGTACATGCCCGTGTGGTCGGCGATGGCGTGCACGGCTCGCTCATCGGTCGGGTCCGCCATCGCGAGTGTCAGGTTGCCCGCGTCATCCACCGAGACGGGCAGCACGCCACCGGACCAGGCGAGCTCCGCGGGCACGTGCTTGAGGGTCTCCCGCTCGACCTTTCGCAGCACCTCGGCGCTGGCGATCGGCACCATGAGCCGCCCCGAAAGCACCCGCACCAAGGTGTCTTCGTCGGCGAGACCCAGCTCCACGACGGAGACGAACGGCGCGCACCGATGACGGCGGCTGTGCGCGCCGATGCGCTCGATGTCGGCGTCGGTGATGTGTCCGGCGCGCCGAAGGATCGTGGTGAGCGTGCTCAATCTGCGTGTCGAGGCGCACCGGGCTCCTCGTTCCGGCTCCAGGACACCACGGCCAGCCGAGCGGGTCAACGCGGTGCGCTATGCTGCGCGCCGCGTGATCAACCTCGACCACAACGCCACGACTCCACTGGACGCGCGGGTTCGGTCCGCGATGGTCGATGTGCTGTCGCGGGAGGGCCTGGGGAACCCGTCGAGCACCCATGCGCTCGGGCGTGCCACGCGGGACCTCGTCGAAGCGGCACGCAGGGCCGTCGCTGCGGCCGTGGACGCGGAGGCGTTGGGTGTCACGTTCGTCAGCGGCGGGACCGAGGCCGACAACCTCGCGATCGTGGGCGGGGCGCGGTCGCTTCGCGCCCGAGGGCTGCCGTGCGGCGTCGCGACGACCCGGCTCGAGCACCCCGCAGTTGCAGCAGCGGCCGCAGCGCTGGAGGCCGAAGGCGTACCGGTCGTGTGGGTGCCGGTGGACGAGCAGGGCACCCTCAGCGCCGAGCAGCTCGCGAGTCTCGTGCGCACGCACCCTGAGGTGGGGTTGGTCTCAATCGCCGCCGCCAACCACGAACTGGGCAACGTGTACCCCATCGAAGCGATCGCGGCCGCCGTCAAGGCAGAGCGAGGCGAGGTGCTCGTCCACTGCGACGCGGTGCAGGCGTTCGGCAAGCGTCCGGTGTCCTTCGGAGCATGGGGCGTGGACCTGTTGAGTCTATCGAGCCACAAAATCTACGGGCCGGCCGGCGTGGGGGCGCTCGTCCACCACACGCACACCAAGCTCGCCCCTCTGTCCTTTGGTGGCAGCCAAGAGCGCGGGCGCCGAGTCGGCACCGAGAACTGGATGGCGGTGCACGGGTTCGGCGTGGCGGCAACCTTGGCGGCCGAGGCTGCGCAGGGGCATGCCGAGCAGCTCCGCCCCTGGCGAGACCGGATCGCAGAGGCGGTGCTCGATGCCGGTGGCCGGGTCCATGGGGCACCGGGGCTCGGCAACACGCTCAACTTCGGGTTCGAGGGCGCGCCCGGGGAGCTGATGTGCATGAACTTCGACCTCGAAGGCATCGCGCTCAGCACCGGGGCGGCCTGCTCGGCCGGCAGCCTCGAGCCGTCCAAGGTCATCCTCGCGCTGGGCCAGCCTGCCGAGCGCGCCGCCGAGGCCGTACGCATCTCGATGGGGCGCGACACCACCGAGGAGGACGTGCAGATGCTGATCGAGCGTCTGCCCACGATCGTCGGACGCGTCCGCAAAGCCCACGGAACTCTGGAGAACGCACCATGAGAGTCGTCTGCGCCATGAGTGGAGGGGTCGATTCGTCGGCCACCGCATCGCTGCTGCTCGAAGCCGGGCACGAAGTCATCGGCATGACGATGCGTCTGTACGACGCGTCCGAAGACGAGCGAAAGGGCCGCGGGGGCACGTGCTGCTCACCGGCCGAGGTCGACCTCGCGCGGCGCGTGTGCGCCCAGATCGGGATCCCGCACTACGTCGTCGATGAACGCGAACGCTTCCAGCGAGAGGTCATCGATCCGTTCGCGCGGGAGTACGCGGCCGGCCTGACGCCCAACCCGTGTACGCGCTGCAACCAGCACATCAAGTTCCAGCCGCTGCTGCAGCGGGCTGCGGCGATCGGTGCCGAGGCGATGGCCACGGGCCACTACGCGCGCAACCTCTTCGGTGAGGCGCTGCTGCGCGGCGTCGACCCGCGCAAGGACCAGAGCTATTTCTTGTTCTCGATGGGGCGCGACGCGCTGCGAAAGGTTTGGTTTCCGCTGGGCACGTGGAGCAAGGACGACGTCCGCGTGTACGCTGAAGAGCGTAATCTGCCCAACTTCGCCGCCCCGGATTCCCAGGAGCTGTGCTTCGTGCCCGGGGGCAACCACGGCGACGTCGTGCAGCGGCGCGCGAAGGAGATGGGCCTGTCGACGCAGGCGCTTCAGCCCGGCAACGTGGTGGACACCGATGGCAACGTGGTCGGTGACCACGACGGCATCCACCGGGTGACGGTCGGTCAGCGTCGAGGCTTTCGTACCCGCACGCCCGAGCGCCGCTACGTGCTCAAGGTAATCCCCTCGTCGCAGACCGTCGTCGTGGGCGACGTCGCCGACACGCAGACGCAGCGCGTGGAAGTGGGGGAGCTGCAGCGGCTGGCGCTCGAGGGGGAGTCGGGCGAGGTCCGCTGCACCGTGCAGGTCCGCCACAAGTCGGTCCCGGCGGCGGCCACCGTGCGGTGGTCGGGCAAGACGGCCACCGTGGACATGGACGAGCCGATCCGCTCGGCGTCACCCGGGCAGGCTGCGGTGTTCTACGCCGCGGACGACCGCGTGCTCGGCGGCGGATGGATCTCGCGGGTCGAGGACCGCGTCAACGGGTCCCTCGAGGCGCAGCGCGCTCCGCAGAAAGTTTGACCCACTGCGTCACGCGGCCGCCACAAGGCGGCCGACATGGCGCGTATTTCGCTGCGAGCGTGGGTAGGAGTATGGGTGATCGCCTCGACGGGCTGCGTACAGACGCGTGCGGAGGACCCGTTGGATGGCGGCGCGGGCGGAACCGCAGCATCGAGCAGTGGCCCGTCCACCACCGGACCCGGCAGTGCGTCCTCGGGCCAGACCGGGGACGGTGGAACGTCGGCGGCCGCCGAGTCGGGCGCGGACGGAGAATCCTCGGGTGAAGACGACGTCATCAAGCTCGACGTGGGCGGTGGCGCCGACATCCCGGTCGGCTGCGCGGCGGACGACACGTGTGGGGGCTGCACGGCGGTCGACATCCTGTTCGTGATCGACAACTCCGGCTCGATGGGCACGTACCAGGAGGCGCTCGGCCTCGCGTTCCCCGGCTTTGCGCAGACGCTCGCCGACGCGCTGCCGCCAGGGACGAACGTCCACGTCGCGGTGACGAGCACCGAGATGGCCTACTCGAGCGCGGGCAACACGAGCATCACCAACGGCGTGTGTCAGTTCATCGGCGACGGCGACCAGACCAACGAGGCCTTCTACCTGCCGCCCACGCAGATGGACACCATGCGCAACGGCGCTCAGGGTCGACTGTGGGACGCCGGTGGCGGCTCGACGTTCTTCGAGTTCAACACCGACGGTGACGTCGCCGGGGCGCAGGCGTGGTTTGCGAACGCGGCCAACATCGGAGAGGGCGGTTCGAACATCGAGATGTACGCCGCGCCGGTCGGCTGGGTCTTCGACCCGGTCAACGCGGCGACCAACGACGGGTTCCTCCGCGACGAAGGGGCCGTGCTGGCGGTGTTTTTCCTCGGGGACGAGCCGGACCAGTCACCGGGTATGGTCGACGGCGGCCCGACCGGTCAGTGGGTGCTGGACCGGGTCGCCGAGGCCAAGGCCGGCTGTGGCGGCCTCGATTGCGTCATCGTGGGTGGCTTCTTGGAGGAGAACGCCTGCGCTGCCGACGGAAACCTTCCGCTCGATGACGTTCTCGCCGGCGCGGACGAGACGCCCGTCGTCGGGTCGCTGCCGGGCGGGTTCAATCTCGACCCGCAGGCGCTTGCCGACGACATGAACGACCTGCTGTCGTCGACGCTGACCGAGGTCATCGCGCAGACCTGCGACGAGATCACGCCCGAGGGCTAGCAGCCGCCGCTAGACCATCACGAACGCGAAGCCGGCGACGAGAGCGAGCCGGCAGACGCTGAGGGCGAGGGCGGCGGTGACGGCAGCCTTGCTGGACGACAACGAGTCGGAGTGCGTGCGATCCATGCTGAAAAGCCTGCGTGCACGCGCAAAAAATGCCTCGCGGATTCAACCGCGAGGCATCTCGATTTTTTGAAGAGGGGGGAATTACTCGACCAGCATCCCGTCGAGGTCGTCCTCGGAGAGGATCTCGATCGTGTGCTCT
>JBCCQM010000140.1:0-21467 GCA_039024335.1 Myxococcota bacterium | reverse complement strand
GTGGGCTCAGGCTTGGTGGGCTTGCGAGCGGTGGGCTTACGGGTGGGCTCAGGCTTGGTGGGCTTGCGAGCGGTGGGCTTGCGGGAAGTAGGCTTGCGGGACGCAGGCTCAGGCTTGGTGGGCTTGCGCGAGGTGGGTTTGCGGGTGGGCTCAGGCTTGGTGGGCTTGCGGGACGTAGGCTTGCGGGACGCAGGCTCAGGCTTGGTGGGCTTGCGCGAAGCAGGCTCTTTCTTGGGGTTGCTGCGGCGTGCGGGGGACTTGGGGTTGGCCCGGGTGGGCTCGGCCTTGGGGTTGGCGCGGCGTGCAGGAGACTTGGGGTTGGCGCGGCGCGCAGGCTCGGTCGCCGCGGGGGGCGTGCGTCGAGCGGGTTCGTCCGCCGCGTTCGAGGGAGCCTTGCTCGAAGGTGCTTTGGTCCGCTGGCCACGGTGCGCTGGCTCAGGCTCGTTGTAGTAGCGGGCCGGCTTCGCGTAGCCGTTCTGGTAGCTGTAGTAGGCCGGCTGTGCGCCGCCGCTACCGCTGCCGAAGTGGAAGCTGCAGCCACCCGAAACGGCGGCGGTCAGCAGGAACAACCCGAGCGTCGTCATCCGATGGAGCATGCACGTACGACGGGGCCGCCTTCTCCCGGATTCAGGCGCAGACCGTCGATCCGGGGGCTCTCCCGGGCACTTGGCGCAACTTGGGCTTGCGCACCCTCGGTCGACCGGGGGGATACCCTCGGTCCGCGTGGCTCAGCTCAGCTGCCGTAGAACAGCAAATAGTAGCCGAGCGCCCCGATCACGGTGCAGCCCGCAGCGGCGGCGACGAGCAGCAGCGGATTGACCTGCGGGCTCTTCTTGCGAGCAGCCCGCGTCTTGGCGCGCTGCATCTGTGCCTTCGAGCCGCTCGTCTTCGCCGGAGGTGCCGATGCGAGCTGAGGCTGCGTCCCCGCGGCTTCGAGCGCAGCGAGGAAGTCCTTCATGGACTGGAAGCGATCGTCGGGATCTTTGCGCATCGCGTGCAGGACTGCTTCATCCAGCCACGTCGGGATGCCGCCCGAAGGATAGGCCTCGCTCGGCGCCTGCGGGTCCTCGTTGAGCTGCTTGTAGATGACGTCGTACTCGTTCGCGCCCACGAACGGGGGGCGCCCGGTCAGCAGCGAGTACGCGCACGCACCCAGCGAGTAGATGTCGGCGCGCGCATCGACGTGCTTGCCCTGCGCCTGCTCGGGCGCCATGAAGTCCGGCGTGCCCATGATGACGCCGGTCGCGGTGACGATGCTGTCCTTCGGCGTGGACAACCGGGCGATTCCGAAGTCGAGCACCTTGATGAAGTCCGGGTTGCCCTCGTGCTCCATCCGGTAAAAGTTCGCCGGCTTCACATCGCGGTGGATGATGCCGTTGTCGTGGGCAGCCTGCAGCGCGACGCACAGCTGCTTGAGCATGTTGACCACCCGCTGCCACGGCACCTTGCCGACGCTATTAATCAGCTTAGACAGATCTTCGCCGCCGTGGAGGTACTCCATGACGTAGAAGACGGCGCCGTTGGCCGTCGTGCCGAAGTCGGTGACGTCGACGATGTGGTTGCTGCCGATCTGCGAGGCCGAGCGAGCTTCTCGGCGGAAGCGACGGACGGCCTCGGGAAGCTTGCACAGCGACGGTCGCAGGACCTTGACCGCGTACTTCTTGCCGATCTCGGTGTGCTCGGCGAGGAACACCCAGCCCATCGCACCTTCGCCGATGCGCCGCTGCAGGCGGTAGCGATCCGCAAGGACCGTGCCCACGAGCATGTCGGCCATCGAGTGGCGGAGCTGCTTCGACGACTTCCGCGCCACCGGCTGAGGGATCTCGTCTGGCGACGTGTTGTCGATCGAGCCGGTCCCGCGAGGCGGGCTCGAGTCGGGCACCTGGGTATCGGTCATCGCCGGAGAACCGTGATTATCATGAAATGCCCGTGAAACTCCATCGGGACGCGCCCCGAGGCGGCCCGGAGCCGCCGCGCTGGTTCGTTGGCTCACGTCTTGCGCGCCGGGCTCGGGGTTTTTCTGGCGACGCGTTGTCGGCGGCCACCGGGGCGGTTAGCGTGCCCGGGGGGCTGCACGGCGCCTCCAAGGCGCGCGGGCTTTCACCGCTGGACTTTGCTCCGTCTGCGGAGCGGTGCCCCCGCCTCTCACCACCGGAGCTGAACCCATGAGAATTCACCGACGCGAACTTCTTCTCGCCGGCGCCGGGGCGCTCGCAGCCAAGGCCACCGCCACCACGATCGCGTGCGCGGCTGACCCCGCCGACGACAAGAAACCTGAACCCACGAAGGCCGACGCAAAGGCCGAGGACGGAAAAAAGATGGACGAACACGCAGGCCACGAAGGTCATGAGGGCCACGGCGCCGCCGCTGGCGAAGGAGGCGACATGGACCTGGTCAACACGGTCGCCGACTGCATCGCAGCCGGACAGGCATGCCTGGCGCACTGCATCCGCCTGCTCAGCACCGGCGACAAGTCCATGGGCGACTGCGCCAAGTCCGTGAACGACATGCTCGCGGTCTGCCGTGCGAGCGAGTCGCTCGCCGCCGCGAACTCGAAGCACCTCGAGGGCATCGCCAAGCTTTGCATCGACACCTGCAGCGACTGCGCGAAGGCTTGCGGGCCGCACGTCGGCCACCACGCCGAGTGCAAGAACTGCAAAGAGCACTGCGACAAGACGATCGCCGCGATGAAGAAAGTGCTCGGCTAGTCCGAGGTTCTCCTATGTTGGCGCCCCGTTGGCTTCGGCCGCGGGGCGTTTTACGTTCCGCGGGTGCCCTCGAACAGGGCCTTGAGCGCGCGCAAGTCCGCCTGGTTCGCGCGCCGCATGGCCCCGCGCATGAAGGGCGCCATCAGCCGCGAGAACCCCGACGGCTGGCCTCGGTTCCGCAGCGTCATGCGGGTGTCGTCGCCGACGCGCTCCCAGGTGTACGTGGTCTCCATCGGAAACGGCCCTTCTGCCGTGCGCATCACCAGGCGTCGACCCGGCTTGTATTCGACGACCTCGTAGGTGTACGCGAGCCGTCGCCCGAGGAAGTGGGCGACGAACGCCATCTTCGAGCCCTTCGTCAGCGGCGGCTGCGTCACCCACTCGATCGATTCGATCTTCTCGTACCAGTTCGGGGCGTTGTCCGGATCGGCTGCGTACGTGGAGACCTCGCGCACAGAGGCCTGGATCTGAATTTGCGTGGTGACGTCGACGCTCATCGAGGGATCTCGATGCCGAGGGCTTCAAGGTCGGCTTCGGCGGCGGGCGCCCACCCGCGGTTGGCCTTGGGGCTTGCGGGGCTGGGGTGCAGCATCTGCCCGACGGGGATGTCTCGATCCCCCAAGACCTTGAGCGCGCGCTTCTTCGCGAACGCGCCGACGCCCACGATCATCGTTGGCTTCAAGACGTCGAACGTGTCTTGCAGCGAGGCGTCGCAGACCTCGAACAGCGGCTTGCGTTCGGCGATGGGCAACTTGTCCGGGGTGACGTTACGGCCACCCTCTTCCATGAACGACAACGGGCAGTAGTTCACGACGAAGAATCGCGCGAAGAAGCTGCGGGCGGGTCCGAAGCGCTCTTTGGCCCAGCCCCACAGTCGTGCGCCGCTGACTTCGCTGCGCGGACAGTCCAGGCCCATGACGGGGCGCTTGGGATGCTCGTGCGCCGGCTTGGTCACCTGCGCGTCCAGCTTCATCCAGTCGCGGACGAACGAGACCTCGCCGAACGGCACGCCGGTCTGCGCCATGCCCCACGGGCCGGGGTTCATCCCCAAGAACACGATGCGCCCGGTCTTCTTGCCGTACTTGGTGAGGTACTGCTCGACCGAGGCCTGCGCGTAGTTCAGCGGGTTGTAGACGTGCGTGACGGGCTCGCTGAACGACAGGGCGTCGCACGCGTCCGAGAGCTGGCGGGAGATCTGGATCAGATCCACGGGGCGGAACATATCTGAAGGCCCGCGGTTTAGCCTACCGACATGGGGACCCTCCAGGCGTCGATCGTACGGTGTGCGTCATGTGCGGCGCCGTTGGACAACGTTGGGCACGCCGACGTGGTGACGTGCCGATACTGCAAGGCGCAGAACCACGTCGCCCACACGCCCGAGGCGACGACGGCTCGGCTTCAGCGGTTTCAGGTTGCCGCAGACGAAGCGCAAGCGATGGCCGCGGACGTCGAGACGCGCGGTGCCGCCTTGATGCAGGAGTTCGAGTCGCTCCTGGCGCGCGTGCACGCGGGCGAGCCTGAGCTGGCCCCACGCGCGCTCGAGCTCTACGAGGGGTTCATTCGCCTGCAGTACCTGCCGACCCTGCACATGTACGGCGCGTGGGGCAGTGACGACCCGCGCGTCGCCAAGGCGCTCCACGACATCGATGCGGCCGTCGCAGCCTCGGTTGCTTCGATGGCCGAGAGCCTGCCGGGCTGAGCGGCGCTCACTCGGGCTCGTCGAGCAGGTGCTCGCGCAGACTTGCGGCCCAGTCTTCGAGGTTCACGAGCGTGGAGTTGAGATCCTCGGGGCTTGCGGCGAGCTTGGCCATCTCTTGTTCGAGCAGCTGTTTTGCTCGGCGAATGCGGGTGCGCGCGGTGCCTTCGGGGATGCCGACGACCTCGGCCACCTGGTTCGCGGGGAGCCGTTCCCAGTAGTAGAGCTCCAGCACGACCTGTAGGTCCATCGGGATGCGGCGCAGCGCCTGCAGCAGAAGCTTCTGCTCTCGGTGCTTGGCCACGATCATGCTCGGCGAAGGTGCGATGTCGTGGACCGAGGTCACGCCGAAGTCGATCTTGTCGCCGTGACGACGCTTGCTTCGGTAGTGCTTGCCGAGAATGTTGTGGGCGACTGCGAAGATGTACGTGCGAAAGCTGGAGTCGCCGCGGAACTTGTCGCGGGACTCCACGCAGGCCAGGAACGTTCGCTGAATGAGGTCGTCGATGCCGTGGTCGACCTTGTTTCGAAAGAATCGAGCGACTGCATCGAAGTGACGATCGAACAGGGCTTCTCCGGCCTTTCGGTCGCCCGCTCGCCAGCGCTCCAGCAGCTCGGCGTCATTCGTCACCGCTGGAACGCTACCAGCACCGGGCGAAAGGCGCACCTTTCGGTGCGCCGTCAGCCTTCGGGAATGCACGAGAGTCGTGCGTCGACCTCGGCATCCGACTGCGCTGCTTCGCAGGAGGCCGCGCACAGGCGTACATCCTCTCCGTCCAGCATCCAGCCCTCGCCGCCGTCGCAACTGTCCACAGCCGGGACTGCGACGCCATCGATCGCCAGCTCCAAGCGCGAGAGGTCGTCCAGCGCTTCGGGCAGTGTGAGCGTACAGCCCACGTCCGAGGCGATCGTCGAGAGCGCGTCGTCGAGCTCGCCCTCGTCGAAGACATCGTAGAACGGGACCCCGCCCTCGCGGGGAACACCGCCTGCATCGGCGACTTCGCTTAGGCGCTCCCAGGGGTTGGCGACGGGGATCTCGAGTAGGTCGTCCTCGATGTCGATGCCGACAACGTAGACCGGTACGCCCGTGGCGAATGCGTCTGCAGCGACGAAGGGGACCTCGGCGTCGTAGACGGTAAAGCGCTCGGCACCCGTCAGGCCATCACCGCAGTTGGCGGCCCCGTCGGTGATGAGAACGATGGCCTGTGGTCGTCCATCCGCGATCGAGACGAGGTGGTCGGTGGCGATTCGCAGGCCTTCCGAGGCGGGCGTGCCTCCGTAAATGGCCGTTGCGTCGGCGCTAGGCAGCGCCGCGAGGAGCGACGCCCCACCGGCTGCGCTCGCGGGGGCGTCCGGGCCCGTAGCCATGCGGCAGGCCTCGGCCCCGCTCACGTCGGGAACGTCGGCAGCGGGAAACAGCACCGCGCCCAGGTGCAAAGCGTCATCGAAGTCGGTGACGAGGTTCTCGACCACGCCGTGGAGCGAGGACCACCGGGTCACTTCAGCGGTCGCTCCGTCACGATCGTGATCCCACGTCGTCATCATCGAGCCCGACTTGTCCAGCACCAGCATCACGTCGGGTGGGCGGACGTCGAGCGTCAGCGTTTCCGCGCCGCACGAGGGGGGCTCGCGCGTTGCGGGCGGCTCCTCCGAAGGGCCGGGTTCGACGGGGTCGCCGGGCTCGACATCTGGGTCCGGTTCCTCGGCGGGCGGGAACACGATTCCACTGTCTCCACCAGACAGGGTCACGGGGTCGGTCGGGGAAGGGGCATCGCACGCGACGAGCGCCGCGGCGACGCCGAGGAGCATCAGCGTATGCGTCGCCTTCATGCGATTTTCGACGCGGCGTCCCGGTTCGGCCTTCACCCGAAGCACCAAAACGGTGCGTCGCCCCCAACGTCGACCCGGGGGATGCCCTTGCTCGTGATCGAACGATTTACGAGCGGTCAACCAACCGACGGGCACTCAGTGGCAGTTTTTGAAGTCTTTCGTGATTCCGTGCGGTTACCCTCGCGCGGTCGGCGGCCTAGGGCGGGATGGTGCAATGGCCTACAGTCCCGCGAATGAAGCCGCTCGCCAAACTCGGTCAGGCGCTGTTCAGCGTCTACGTATGGGCGGTCTCGTTCGCCGTGATGGGGGTCGGTGCGTTCTTCACCCTCCTCCTGCTGGTGATTCGGTTCCCGTACCAGAAGGTGCACGGGTGGGTCACGGCGCCGCTGTTCTCCTCGACGGTGCCGCTGGCCACGATTCGGTTTCGGGTCCATTACCACCCCGACTTTGACCCGGCGGTGCGCAGCGTGTTCGGTCAGAACCACATCAACCTGCTCGACGGCATGGTGGCTGCCAAGGTCATCCCGCACGCGTTCTCAGGCCTGATGAACGCGTGGCAGTTCAAGATCCCCATTTACGGCTGGCTCATGAGCTTGTCGAAGGGCATTCCCGTCGACAAGACCAAGCGGGAGACGCTGATCCGAGACATCAGCGACGCGGCCCGCAACCGCAAAGAGATCGGCATGTCGGTCCTGACGTTTCCCGAAGGACACCGGACCATGACCGGGGACGTGGGGGCGTTCAAGCAGGGCGTCTTCATGATGGCGCGCAACGCCGGGATGCCCTTCGTTCCCATCGCCGTGCGTGGCCTCTATCAGGTCAACAACAAGAACATGGGCTGGCTGTTTGCGGCGTTCCGCCCCGTCGACGTCTACGTGGGGCCGCAGTTCGACACGACCGGCCTCGACAGTGAGGGCATCGCCGCGTTGGCGAAGCGCGTGCGTGGCTACTTGGTCTCCTGCATCGATGATGGCGGGTTCCCGGCTGCCACGGTCGAGCAGCTGACGCCCAGCCCGAACGCCTAGACTGCGGTACGAACCGACTCCACGAAGGCCGCGAGCGCGGTGGGCGTGGGGTGGGGCGGCGCCGTGTACTCGCTCGCCCACTCGGTGAGCTCATCGACGGCGCCGAAAACCTTGAGCTTGAGAGGAACCCGCGAGAACAAGAAGATCGTGCTGACGATGGCTCGGTGCGCGGAGCCCATCAGTCCGCTGGAGAGCAGCAGCTGGCCGAACGCATTGGCGTAGTCGGCCGATTTCTTGAGGTTCTCACCGTAGGCGCGCTGTGATGCCGAGTCCGGAGTCTCGGCATGGTTCTCGATGACCACGAGTACGGCGACGCGTTCGTTGCCGTGGTGCTCGTACGCCTTCCGCGTCCACTCGGTACACGCGTCCGGGTAGTGCTTGAAGTGTCGGCCGCGATAGACGATGCAGACGCAACCGAGTCCAGCGGCGGCGGAAACGTGCTCATCGCAGGCCAGGGTCAGCGTCGACACGGCTCAAGTATGCCAGCTCTGCGGATTCGATTCGGGGCGCTCGCTCAGGCTCGCGTGCTGGCGTGTCCGAGGATCGCGTCGCCGTGGACCGTAGCGGTGGGGGTGGGACGCCAACCGCGCGCGAGTCGGTCGTCGAGCAGAGCGTCGGGGGTTGGCTGATGGTCGTACACGGCGACCGCCGTGATCCCCCCGAGTCACGTTGCGTCGTAGACGAGGACGAGGTCCTCGGTCCACTGAATGCAGACGTCGTTGGTGAACTCGTCTTGGCCGACGACGTCGAGCAGCGCGTGCCCCCCCGCGAATGCCCAGCGCACGACGGACTGGAGGTTGCCGTGTTCCTCCAGCAACGCCTCGAGCGTAGCCCGGGTCGCGGGGTCGAGACCGGTTCGATCGTCGATCGGAAGCGGGGGCACGATCGCAGTGTGACGCTGCATCGACGCAAAGCAATGCCCGCGAAATCGCGGAGGAACCGGCGGCGTCGCGGTGGCTTGCTCGGTTGCCCCCGAAAAAACATCCTTGACGTTCCGTGCGGCGGCGCTAAACCGCGGCCGCCTTGGAGCGCAGCTTCGGGCAAGGAGCCACGAACGTGTCTTCACTTCAACCCCATTGCTAGCTTCACGTCTCGCGGCGAAACCGGCAGATCTCCCCCCACCCACGGCGGGGGTCCGAGCCTGGTGACCGCGAACGGAGCCAGCGTCCTGTGCAGAGTCTTGGTCGTTCGTCAGCGGCCCTCTCACGCCTATCGGTCGCGCATTCGAAATGCGTGCCCGAGTCGAATCGGTACCGAGGGTCCCGCGCTTCGCGGGCGACTAGGACACGAAAGCCTGAAACGCTTTCACTCTGTTTGGTTCAGAGAATCTCCAGGTTCGAATCCTGGCTCCCCCACCACTACGGGGGAGTGGCGGAATTGGTACACGCGACAGACTGTTAATCTGTTTTCTTTTTCGAGAAAAAAACGAATGAGGGGCGAGGGCCGCTGAGCGCATGCTTGCGTGCGTGAGGGCTCCGCCAGACCCTTGCGGCAGGTCGGTACGCGCTGATGGCTCGTCCATGCGCCCGTGCTTCAGCCCGCGTACGTTTGCATGCAGACGTGTCGCCGGCGGACAGGCCCCGGTTCGGAACGGCCAAGGCCCAAGCCTCGAGTTCATTCCTCGTCTCGGCCAAGACTCTGCACAGCACGACGACTTTCAGGCGGCACACCCGTGTCGCCTGCCAACAGGAGGACAAGAACATGACCCTTACGATCGTTCAAGAAGGACAGCGTGCATTGCTGTACGTCAACGGCGTCCTCACCCGGTTCCTCGGACCGGGCAAGCACCGCACGTTCACCTGGTTCGATGAGGTCCAGGTGGAGACCATCCACGCGCACGAGCGGATCAGCGAGCTGCGTCCCGGCTTCGACCGGGTGCTGCCCGCCGAAGACGCGCGCATGGTCGAGGTCGAGGCGGGGTTCATCGCCCTGATCTCGCACCGCGGTGAACCGTTCCGGGTCGTTGGCCCGGGCGAGTGGGTGCTGTGGCAGTTCGGCGGTCGCGTCGATTCCCAACTGGTCGACCTTCGGCCGCTGCGCGCGGGTGTGCCGGCGCGCTTCTGGTCGCTTGCGGCCGGCTTCGTTCGAACCGTCACCGTGGCTCCGTGGCAGCGCGCCATGGTCTACGCAGACGGCGAGCTTGCCGAGGTGCTCGAAGAAGGCGCGTACGCGCTGAGCACCTACGACCGCACCCTGACCGTCACCACCCTCGACCTTCGCGAGCAGGAGCTGCAGGTCGTCGGGCAAGAGCTGATCTCGGCAGACAAAGCCACGCTTCGTCTGAACCTGATGCTCAAGTACTGCATCACCGAACCGGTGGCTGCGGTGCAGGCAGTGACGAGCCTGCACGACGCGCTCTACGCAGAAGTCCAGCTTGCGGCACGCACAGCGGTTGCCGGCGTGACCGTGGACGCACTGCTCGAGCGTCGCGTGGAGCTTGCATCGCAGATGGTGGCCGCCGTGGCCGAACGCGCCTCCGCGTGGGGCGTCGAAGCTCGCCGGCTCGACATCAAAGACGTCGTGCTTCCGGGCGACATGAAAGCACTGCTCAACAAAGTGATCGAGGCCGAACAACGTGCGGCGGCGCAGAACATCCTGCGTCGGGAGGAAACCGCCGCGACCCGATCGCTGGCCAACACGGCACGATTGCTCGAGAACAACCCGGTGCTTCTGCGCCTCAAAGAGATCGAGCTCTACAAAGAGATGGCGGAACGGATCCCCAACCTCTCCGTCGTCATCTCGCCCAGCGACGTCCAGCGGCAGCTGCAGCTGCGCGTCGATGAGTGAGTCACCCCTTGGGGACCTCGCCCCGGACGGAAGCCTTCATCGGCTCCGTACCGGGGCGCTTTCGTTTCTCAGGAGGCTTCGCGCGTGGCGAGGTTGGCTTGGGCTTCGAGCGCTCGCCGGGCGACTTCATCGGGCGCGATGCGGCTCATGGCGCCGCCCATGTTCAGAAGGCGCGGGGTTTGAATCCACTCGAAAACCTTGTCGTGGCCGGCATAGATGAATACTCCCGGCTGGAGGAACGGACCGTTCCCCTTGTCTTTCCCCAGGTGGACCCCGTGCGTCTCGTGAAAGACCCGTGCGGTATCGGTGAGGAACTCGAAAGAAACCCCGAGTTTGCTTTTGAGCGCAGCCTGCTTGCGTTGGTCGTCGATCGAAACGCCGAACAGTTCGATGCCATGGTCATGGAGCTCGGCGTACGAGCGCTCCAGCTTCGAAAGGTACGAGCGGCAAAACGGGCACCAGTCGCCGCGAAACGTGACGAATACGGTGACGCGATCGGCCTGCAGTCTCTCGCGAAGGTCGGCTTCGGTTTGGAGTTCGTTGCTTTGAGACATCAGAAGTCCTGACGCCTCGGAGAACGAGGACGCTGGTGGTCGCGTTACGGTGCGTGGCCGTCGTTGCTAATCGCAGACGGAGTCGAGCTCGGCGAACTCCGGCAGCAGGTCGGTGTAGCTGTCGATGGTCCGCCCGCCGAACTCGTCGTCGTACTGGAAGAATACGCGCTGCTCGAGCGGGGCGATGCCCGCGTTCTCGTAGGCCTCGGCATCGGAGTCGGTGTTGCCGAACACCCAGCTGGGAACGAGGCCACGGCTCGCGAGCGCGTCGAGCTCCCCGCTTTTCAGCTCGACGGCCGCGCTTCCCAACGCCCCGGTCGCCGACAGCGAAGTGTGGATGATGCCCGGCGGCAGGCCGCGCGCCTCGATGAACTCGTAGGTTCGGTTGCCGAGAAACTCGGGCCGCGCAGTGAGGTACATCGGCCGGTAGCCCAGGTCGACCAGGGCCTGCAGCGCCTCCGGAGCACCCTCGTTCACGTTCGGGATCGTATCGAGCAAGAAGTCGACCGCTCGCTCCCACTCGGATGTCGTGAGCGTGCCATCTACGTCGGACAGAATGATCGGCGTGCCGGGCTCGACGACCTCGATGAAGGTGTCGGCGCGGCTTCCGTCGCCGCGGACGACCCAGTGGATGCGGTGGCGGCCGGGTGGAAGCGACTCGGGCAGCTCGAGGAACACCCAGCCGCCGGAATCCTCGACCCCTTCGATCGTGGGGTGGTCCCCGTCGTCGGTCGTGAACTGCGGACCGAGCGACTCCCAGTCGCCTTCGCAGTTGCGAAGCAGGTACGCGTCAACGCGCTCCTCGGAGAGGTCCCAGTCGGTGGGCCCATAGGCGAACTTCGCCATGGCCCAGTGCGCCTCGTCTGGGTTGTAGAACATGTCGCGGCCGCGGTGCCGCGGGTCGCCTGAGAACACCACCGCGGTGGTGCCGAAGTTCTCCCAGTCGAGCAGCGGACCGCCGTCGGGAATGGGTACATCGGTGCACGCGGGCACGGGCTCGCACGCGACCGGGCCACCGGTGGTGCCGTCCGCCTCGGTCGTCGAGTCCGAGGCGGCGGCGCTGGTCTCCGTGCTCTCGTCTGCGCCGGAGGTGGTCGTCGTGGTGCTCGTGTTGGCGTTGGTCTCGCCGGTCACGGTCGGGTTCGGCATGCCCGTCGAGTCCGCAGCGTTCGAGGTGCTGCCGTCTCCCGCTTCGCCGCCCGCAGCGGTGTTGCTGTCAGAGCAGGCGGCGAGCAGGAACAGGGCGAGCAGGCCGTGACAAGAGCGTTGCAACACGCCCCAGGATACTCGCCAGAGACGACGTTGGGCGCGCATGGACAGGCCTGCTTTCAAAAGGGCGCAGGAACCGTCAGCTCGATCGGGTTGCCGCGCATCGGATGTACGAACGCCAGCGATTCCGCGTGCAGCATCATTCGGGGTGCGTCGTCGGGAAAACCGTACAGCGGATCGCCGACGATGGGTGCACCAAGCCCCATGGGGTGGGCTGCGTGCATGCGGAGCTGGTGCGTCCGGCCGGTCTTGGGGAAGAACGCGATGCGCGTGTACTCGCCCTCTCGGCCGAGGTTCTCCCAGCGGGTGACGGCGGGTTTGCCGTGCTCGGGGTCGTGCATCTGCCGGGGGCGGTCGTCGATATCGGTGCGGATCGGCAGGTCGATCTCGCCCCGCTCGCTCGCCACGTCGCCGTGGACGAGAGCGATGTACCGCTTGGTGATCGTGCGCCGCGAGAACTGCTGCTGGATCCCGACGTAGGCGGGCTTGTGTTTGGCGACGATGAGCAGGCCAGAGGTGAGCTGGTCGAGTCGATGCACCAGTCGAGGCCAGCTGGGGTCGGGCCCGTCGTAGCGCTGCTGCACGCGGACCTGCACGCAGTCGCGCAGGGCGTTGCCGCGGCCAGGCACGGAAAGCAGCCCGCTGGGCTTGTCCACGACGACGAGGTCGTCGTCTTCGAACACGGGCCGAGGGGCGTCATCGAGGACGCCGTGGTTGCCGTACGACGGAGGCGGCTCGCACGGCACGCCCTCGAGCATGAACGGAAGGATCGTGGCGCACTTGCCCCGGCACGCCGGATAGAAGACGCCGTGGTGTCGTCCCCCCGCGGGCGTTGGGCTGCCCCACCAGAACTCGGCGAGGGCGACGGGGTACAGGCCGGTGCGATACGCGTGCGCGAGCAGCTTGGGTGCGGCGCAGTCACCGGAGCCGCCCGGAATCGGCCGTGGAGCGAACAGCTCGGCGAGCGTTCGTTCCTGGCCGCGGGCGTTGGGGATGCGATAGGTGTCCTGCAGCTTGGGCAGCAGTGCCTGCGAGCGCGCTCGCTGCTCCTCGATCATCGCGTCGCGTTCGGGTCCTTCGGGGGCAGCGTCGATCGCAGCGGTGAGTCGCTCGACTTCGGCGCCTTCGGTGGCCCACAGCGCCGCGTGGGCGTCTTCGTCGCAGACCGGCGGCACGAAGTTGGGGACGATGCGTTGTCCTTCGATCATGCCGGCGAATCCCCACAGGGTGCCGAACTCGCCCGCAGCGGTACGCACGACGAGGACGCCGAACATCTTGCCGCCCAGCGGCCCGCGGACGACGTGCTCAGGCATCGAGCCCTCGAGATACGCTTGAAGCTCAGCCGCGGCACGAGCCGCCAGGGGGTGGGGCCGACCCTGCTTGAACGGCGTCGGAAGCTCGTCCGGAACCGCAACGTCGCCGGGATCGAACGGGTGCACGGCCGCTACGAGTCGTCGAACTGGGGCAACGGCGCCAGCACGGTGTTCCCGGTGCGAACCGGCTGCGGAGCGACGACGGTCTCGCCCGTGATGATGGCGGGCATCGGCGGCCGCTGAGCGACCGGCGGGATGGCGGAGACCTGGGTGTCGCCCTCAGGCTTGGGCGTGACCCGCTCGGTCGTGCGTCGCGGAGTCGTGGGGGCCTTCTCGCTGCGGGTGATGTAGTCCGACTCGCTGTGCTGAAACTCGCCCGCGGCGCGGAACAGGCCGCGCGCGTTGGTGACGGTCGAGTTCTCGAGGGCCCGAGAGAGAGCGCCTTTGAAGTGCGCGCCGGAGTTGTAGCGACGGTGGACGTCGATCTCGAGCGCGCGGTGAAAGACCAGCTCGACTTCATCCGACACCTCGAGCCCGAACGTGCGCGGCGTTGGGCGCTTCTCCTCGTTCAGGCACGCGTCGCGGAGCGACTCGAAGTCGTCGCCAGGCATGACTTGGTGGCCGCCGAGCATCATCTCGATGAGCACCAGCGCCATCGAGAACACGTCGGTCCACGGACCGACGAGGTGCTCATAGCCCATGAACTGCTCGGGGGCGGCGTACTCGGGGGTGAGGAAGGTGATCGCGTCTTCGAACGGCTCCCCTTCGAGTCGGGCAAGCGCGTAGTCGGTGATGCGAATCCCGACGCCGGGCGCAAGCGCGTCGCCCTCAACCAAGAAGTTGGCCGGCTTGATGTTGCGGTGGGTGAGCCCGTACGCGTGCGCGGCGGCCAGCGCCTTCATCGGGGCGCGCATCAGCGTGAAGACCTCGGCGGCGGAGCGACGCTGCCCACCGGCGCGCCGCTCCACATCGAGAATGGACTCCATCGGCACGCCGTCGACCCAGTCGACCAGCATGCAGGGGATCTCTTTGTCGCCCACCGCCATCCAGCCCTGGCCCAGCACGCGCGTCATGCTGGCTTGGTCGTTGGACAAGGCGCCGAGCAGCGACGTGATGCGGCGGAAGCGATCGCGGAACGAGGAAAGGCTGTCGGGGGAGAGGTCGCGCAGGCCGAAGAAACACTTCAGCGCGGCGCGGCTTCCACTTTGCGGGTTCTCGGCGCGGTAAACGATGCTCAGGCCGTCGCTCGAGACGAGCTCCTCGACGAGAAAGCCGCCGTGGATTTCGGTGCCGAGCAGGCCGAGCACGTCGATCGAGCCAACCTCGATTTCGGTCGTGGGCTCGGGCTCCGCCGACGACGGGATCGGCGTCGGGACGGCGCCGTATACGTCGGTCTTGGGATCGGGCTTGCTCACGACAACTCCTGCGAAGGGTCCCCCGAGGCCACCTGCGCTGCCTGAAATGTAGCGGGTTGGACTACATTCGTCCACCTCGGTTCGGGGGCAAACTGCGCTTTGAGCGTTGTTCTGCCGGGAATGCGCGACATCGCTCAGTTTCCCAGGGTCACGCGGGGAGCGCCCGCTTCGGTCAGCCATGCGGCGACGCGGGCATGGTCGCGCGTTCCTAAAATGAGCATCTCCGCGTCGACGCGACCGCTGCACCCCAGCTCCCGCTTGAGCTTGGGCAAGAGCGCGCTGGCGGTGGCGGGCGGCAGGCCCTCGACGCAGGCCACGGTCTTGCCGCCTTGTCCTTTCTTCTGACGCCGTACGATCGCGCGCGGTCCGAAGACGAGCGCCTCATCCCGATGGGGTGCGGCAGGTTCAGGTGCCGCCTCTGGGACGTCTGGCGTCGATGGAGAGAGCCCGCCGAACGCCGCCGCGAACGGGTTGTCCGTCAACGCCGCCCCGTTGGTTTGGAGCTTCGCGCGCTTGGGCTTCGCCACGGCTTCCAAGGATACCGCCTTCGCGCGGTTCAGGACACGGCTGCGCGCAGGCTTTCCCAGTCCGAGTTGCTGCGCTCCACGGGGAGCGCCGGGTCGAGCAGGTAGCCGTCGTCTTGGCTGAGGAGATGACCCCGCAGCCCCAGCTTTCGCAGGGTGGTGAGCGCCACGTACACGCGGTTCGCCCCGGCCGTGGGGACGACGCGTTCGCCCGGCCAGCCGGCGGCGAGCAGGCCTTCGAGTGAAATCCCCGCACCGGGAACCTCGCGATGCCGCTGGGTGAGCGCGACGAGGATCAGTCGCAAGCTGCGACGGCGCCGGAAGTCTTGCGGGTCTTTCCCTGGCGGACGCATCCACTTCCCTTCCGGGCCCACGACCAGCGCGGGTCGGGCGGCGGCCGCGTTCGCGTCCGTCCCTGCGTCGCTTCGTGCGAGCTCTGCCTCGAGCGTGCGCACGGCGGTGCGGATGTCGTCGGAGATCGCGACCCAGGGAAGCGCTTCATCGCGTGGTTCGGTCGCGGCACGAATCCGGGCTTGGACCCGCTCGGTTGCGGCCTCGACCGCGTCTGCGTCGTTGCACGCGCGACCCTGTCGCAGGTCGGCGACGTCGAGAAAGCCTCGGTCGACTTCGATCGCGGCGCGAACGAGTGGGTCGGGGTAGCGACCGAGCAAGCGGTCGGCCGCCTGGAGGCACCCTCTCGCGTCATCCAGCCAGGCCAGTGAGGCGTTGGTCCGCGCGAGTCGCCCCAAGCAGAGCGCTTCGGAGCGTCGGTCCCCGGTTTCGCGGAGCAGGCTCAGCGCGCGTTCGTGGCAGGTTCGAGCCTCGGTCGCGTTGCCGAGCTCGTGCTCGAGGTTGCCGACGTTCCCCTCCACGATCGCGAGCAGACGCCGATCATCGAGCGCTTCGAGCAGCTCGCGCGCGGCGGAGAAGTGGGCGCGTGCTTGCGGCAGCTGGCCGCGCTCTTGCTCGAGGATGCCGAGGTTGGCGACGTGAATGGCTTCGAGGCGTTGGTCGCCTGCGGTCTGGAGCAGGCCCAGTGCGTCTTGGTAGTGCGCGGACGCCTCATCGAACCGGCGGCTGTCGTGGTGGAGTGCGCCGAGGTTGCCCAGCACGCGACCCTCCAGCGCGGTGGCTTCGGCCGCGCGTGCTTGCGTCAGGGCTCGCTCGTAGAGCACGCGTGCGGTGGAGAGTTCGCGCCGGTGGTGGTGGTACAGCGCAAGCTCCACGAGAACCTCGGACTGCGCGTGCGGGTCCTCGCCTCGTTCGGCCACGACAAGCGCGGCGTCGAGGTCGCGCAGCGCCGTCGTCGACTGTCCGTGCCGGAACCGCAGTCGCCCACGTGCCCGGAGCGCACGAACCCGAAGCGCGTCTTCAAGGGCGTCGAGGTCGACCGCGGCAAGGCTGTCTTCGACCAGCGCCCGGTGTTCTCGCGCCGTGCCGCGGACCGAGGCGAGGGCGTCGAGACACAGCGTGAGCCGTGCAACCGTCGTTCCCCAGGTTGGGTCGTCACGTAACCTCTCGCGCGCGTGCTCGAGCGCGGCGCCGAGGTTCTCTGCGTCGTCCTGAAGCTTCGCGAGCGCGGCGACCGACTCGCGGCCGCCTACCGCGTTGGACCAGGGCTCGGCCATCGCCAGCATCGCGAGCGCGTGGCGGTCGGCCACCGCATCGGCGTCGAGACAGCGCGAGGCTGCATACGCGGCGACGCTGTGCAGCAGGCGGAAGCGAGGCGGTGCGGTTCCTTTCGGATCCTCACGGTGCAGCAGCGACTTCTCGCGCAGGGATTGGAGGCGGTCGAGGACGGAGCCGTCGACCTGCAGCACCGCGTCGGCGGCGTGCGCCGTGAAGCCGCCGCGAAACACCGAGCATTGCGCGAGCGCGGCACGCTCGGGCTCGTCGAGCAGGTCCCACGACCACTCGATCGCGGCGGCCAACGTCGCGTGTCGGGCGTCTCCATCTCGGCCGGTCCGCGCGAGCACGTCGAGTCGACCGTCGAGGTTGGCGAGCAAGGCGTCGAGGCCGAGCACGTCCACGCGAGAGGCGGCGAGCTCGATCGCCAGCGGGATGCCGTCGAGCTTGCGAACGAGGGCTGCGATCGTCTGAGCGTTCTCCGCGTGGACCGAGAAGCCGGGATCGACCCGGGCAACGCTGGAGACGAACAGCTGCACGGCGTCGGCGTCGGCGATCGCTGCGGTCCCCTCGCCAGGAAGGGCGAGCGGGTCGAGCGGGAACCGGGTCTCGCTGTCGATGCGCAGCGCCTCTCTCGAGGTGACGGCGAGGCGAAGGTCGGGCGCGAGCGTGAGCAGCGTGGCGACGTCGCGCGCGGCTGCATCGACGAGCTGCTCGAAGTTGTCGAGCATCAAAAGGATGGGGCCTCGGGCTGCGATGGCCGCGCCGAGGCGAGCCACCGATTCGGCCGGGTCCGCCGTCGGTCCAGGCGGGATGTCGAGCGTCCGCTCGATCGCGCCAATGGCGCTGTCGATGGTCCGCGCCGAGGCGAGCGATACGAACCACACGCCACCACCACCAGGCCCATCGAAGGACGGCAGCGCGCGCATTCCGAACGCTTGTGCGACCCGGGTCTTCCCCGTCCCGGCGGGGCCGCAGATGGTGATCAGCCGGGTGCCGCCTTGGAGCAGCTCCGCAAGGGCAGCCAGCTCGCGCGCGCGGCCGATGAGGGGACGGCTGCGAAGGTTGGTTTTCGCGGCACGGCGCATGAACCGACGCGGATCATGCCATATGATGAGGGCATGCCTTTGCGCGGTCGTCCGTCGTCGAAAGAACTGCTCTACACCGTGGCGCCGCTGGCCATCGCAGCCGGCTTCGCATTCGCTGCCCACGGGGGCTGGCTCTGCAACGGCGTCCGAACCACCAAAGTGAAGGTCGTCGCGAAGGCCAACCCCGGCACTTCGGTTTCCGTCTATCACGACGGCGTCGAGGTGAAGGCAAAGCGCCGCCGCGCACGCAAGCGTCGCAACGGGGTCGACCCGCAGAAGCTCGGCACCAAAATTTACCGTGCGACCGAGACCCACTGGGTCCCCCGGTCGGTCGTGCAGAAGCTCGACGCCGACCCGGGTCTCCTTTACGTCTACGGCGACCTCGTTCCCGTGACCAAGTGCGCGGGGTACAGCGGCATCATCGGCTACCGGGTGGAAAACACCACCAAGCAGGGGCTTTTCCGCAAGCTCGGCTTCCACGACGGCGACCTCATCACGCAGGTCGACGGCGAGCGCATCAACGAGGTCGAGGACCTCGGTGAGTACGTGCTCGGCGCGGACCAGGTCACGGTCACCATCCTCCGGGGTGAGCACACCCTGCAGAAGACCTTCCTCCTCGAGTAGGCTCTCGAGGAAAGGGGCTGCTAGGGGCGGACGGTCAGCGTCTGCCCCGCGCCCACGTTTTGGATGAGCGTCTGCTCTCCGGTCGGCCAGAGCACGCCCACCCACGTGGCGCCGCGGAACTGGCCCAGACCGAAGCGGACGCTCAGGTCGTTCTGGGAGGCGCGGCTGCTGCCGCCCGTCACATCGCGAAACTGGAGCAGGCCATCGTCGGGGTCGCCGGTGCGGACGACCACCCGCGCCCCAACGCCGCTGGTTTCGAGTCCGGGCGGCGCGTCGATTCGCACCCGGAGCCAGCCTGCCGAGCCGACATCGGTCTCGTTGCGGTAGAGCGTCAGCCGGCCGCCGTCGGTCCGTGCGGTCAGCACGTCCACGCGACCGTCCCCGTCGTAGTCGGCAAAGGCGGCCGCGACGTTGTGGGCTGCGACCTCGTCCAGCACCGGCCGATGCGGAACGTCGATGCGGCGGAACGTGGGTGGTGACGTGCCCGCATTCTCGAAGACGAGGTTGGGTCGGTCATCCTCTTGGGCCACGAAGATGTCGGGCCAGCCGTCGAGGTTGAAGTCCTCGAACGCCAGCCCCCAGCCGTATTGACCGCCCGTGCCGGCCCGATTCGTGATGTCGACGAATGTACCGTCGCCATTGTTGCGAAGCAGCGGGTTGTTGCCGATGTTCGAGACGTAGACGTCGAGGTCGCCGTCGTGGTCGATGTCGGCCGCATCGATTCCCATCGGGTTCGCGATCTGCACCGCGTCGAGTCCGGACTCGGTCGTGATGTCCGTGAAGTGGCCGGTGCCGTCGTTGGCCAGCAGGACCTTGCCGCCACGATCGTTCCAGATCCACAGATCGCGGTCGGCGTCGGTGTCGAAGTCGCTGAACATCACCGCGCACGGGTTGCCCGTCGGGTCGATCGCTGCGCCGGCGTCGTCGGTGATGTCATCGAACGTGCCGTCGCCCCGGTTGTGCAGCACGTACAGCCCCGGGAAGGGCAGGGTGCTGGAGGCGGAGACGATGTCGAGCCAGCCATCGTTGTCGATATCGCCCAGGGACACGACCTTGCTTTTGCCGTTGCCGACCAAGCTCGGATCCGATGGCGGCCCGCCGGCGCTGGCAGAGAGGGTCCCGTCGACGAAGGTGCCGTCGCCCTGATTGACGAGCAGGAGATCGGTTGGCTGCGCGCCCACGTAGAGATCGACGTCGCCGTCGTTGTCGATGTCCCCGGCGGCGACCGAGTAGCCGTCGCGACCCAAGAGCAGGTCCAGCAAGCCCGACTCGTTGCTGCGGTTGGCGAAGGTGCCATCGCCCAGGTTCACGAGGAAGCGCGGCTGCGTCCACAGGCCCGATACGTTGCTTTGCCCGGAGATCACCACGATGTCCGGCAGGTCGTCGCCGGTGAGGTCGGTGAAGGCCAAGCCGACGCCGTGTGTGTTGCCCCCGGCCCCAATCGTTTCGAGCCCGGCCGCCGCGGTGACGTCGGTGAGCGTGATGGTGCCCGGACCCTGCCGTTCCCCGCTGGGGACCGCGTCCGAGGGCTCTCCCAGATCGTCGCCGGGCTGCTCGAGGGGGGCCCACAGGGGCTCGCCGCCGAGGTCTGGAGGCAGGACTTCGGGTCCGCAGGCGCCGCACAGGGGCAGCAGGGCCGTCAGCGCCCACGACCGCGAGGGGCGATCGCGGTCAGCCGAGGCCGCGGCGAGTCGGGGATACGTGGGCACCGATACGATCGTAGCAGGCCGTCTCCAAGCCCGAGCGGAGCTCGGCGCCGTCGGCGTTGAGTCGGGGCCACACGCGTCGTAAAAGGACGCTCCCGGGTCTTCATGCATCGCGCGTTCGTCCATCTCGAGCTCAATACCGACGACATTCAGGACGCACGGGCGTTCTACGAGCAGGTGCTCGGGTGGGACTTCGAAGATGTGCCCATCGGGGACGCGAACTACACCCAGATCAACACGCCGAATGCGCCTGGCGGCGGCATCCAGCTCAAGGCACATGCGGGGCTGCCGGCGCACTGGATGCCCTACGTTGCGGTGACCGACGTTGCCGACACGGTGGCCAGGGCGCGTGACGCCGGCGCGGAGATTCTGGTCGAGCCGGTCGACATCGAGGGCGCCAGCCCCGTCGCCGTGATCTCGGATCCGTCGGGGGCGATCTTCGGGATCTGGCAGGTCCTCGAGGAGGAGGCGCCCGCCGAAGAGGAAGCGCCCGCTAAACCAGAGGACGAGGACGCTCCGGCCGAGGAGGCGGCAGTCGAGGAGGTGGCACCCACCCCGAAGAAGAAGCGGGCGAAAAAACGGGCGGCCAAGAAGAAGGCCGCAAAGGCCGAGGCCGTGGTCGACGAGACCGCAACCGAGGAGTCGTCCGATGCAGTGAATACGAAGGACGAGCGGGAGAGCGCACCGTCCGAGACTGCGGAGTCCGAAGTCACGCCGAGCCCGAGCGAGGCTGCACCCGCAGCTGAGCCCCCGGCGCCGACGCCCGAGGTTGCATCGCCGGCCCCGGACGTGCCCAGTGAGGAGCCCGTGGAGAAGAAGACCGAGAAGGCTCCCGCGAAGAAGGTGAGCAAGAAGGCATCCGCGAAGAAACCGGCGAAGAAGGCCCCCGCGAAGAAGGCGAGCAAGAAGACGTCGAAGAAGGCCCCGGCGAAGAAGACGTCCGAGACGCAAGCGCCAGTGAAGAAAGCTCCCGCGAAGAGGGCTGCTGCAAAGACGCCGGCGGAGAAAGCTCCCGCGAAGAAGGTCGCGAAGAAAGCTCCGGCGAAGAAAGTCGCGAAGAAGGTGAGCAAGAAGGCACCCGCGAAGAAGGTGAGCAAGAAGGCGCCGGCGAAGAAGGTGAGCAAGAAGGCGCCGGCGAAGAAGGTCTCGAAGAAAGCTCCGGCGAAGAAAGTGAGCAAGAACGCTCCCGCGAAGAAGGTGAGCAAGAAGCCGCCCGCGAAGAAGGTGAGCAAGAAGAGGCCCGCGAAGAAGGTGAGCAAGAAGAGGCCCGCGAAGAAGGTGAGCAAGAAGGCGCCCGCGAAG
>JBCCQM010000139.1:0-21512 GCA_039024335.1 Myxococcota bacterium | reverse complement strand
GCTCTACCGTTGAGCTACACCAGCAGTTGCCGCCTTGATCTTCTCGGTGCTCCTTGCGAGACGCGTACCCAGGCTCGTTCGCCCGGGTGGGCGCGGTGTATATCGCCGCGAAGCCGGGGGTGTCAATACGCGATGCCCAACTTCGATCCGAAAGCCGCCTGATGCGCCCGAAGGTCGTGAATCCGGGCCCAGGTTCCGGTTTGGCGACAGCATGGCTCGCTCCCTTCCACGGAGGTGCGCATATCGCTCCTCCGCGGCATGGCGACGACGCACCGTGCCGCGGGGAGATCCGATGCCCTACTTGGCGGCGGGAGCCGACGATGCGCCGGTGGGACGCAGCGCAGCCATGGTCTCGCGCGCGCGCAGGACCGACGCCTGGTACTTGGCATCCATCGAGGACTTCTCGGCGTCGATGACCCCCTGAATGGCCTCGACACACGCACCGCACTTGGTGCCCGGCTCGAGCATGTGCATCGGCAGCCAGGCCATGCTCACGCGCGCGTCGGGGTTGCGGACCTTGAACGCCTTGGAGATCGACTCCGCCGTGGCGACGTCGCCCTTTTTGAGGCGCGCCAGCTCGAACGCCGCCTTTTCACGGGCGAACCAGTCGGCGTTCACGTCGTCGAGGGTCTTCTGGTAGCAGCCCGCGTCCTCCTTGCAGGACTCGAGCACCGCGACGCCGGCCTCCCAGGCCTTCATCTCCTTCGCAACGGTCGCGTCGGCGCTCGCGGCCGCCATCGCTTCCTTCACGCTGCCGATCTCCGCCGACGTCGCGGCGAGAATGGCGAAGCGCGCTCCATCCCAGCGAGGCTCGAGCTTGAACTCCTTGCGGACGATCTCCGTGTCGTAGACGCCGGTCTTGATGACGTCGTTGAGGCACGAGACGGCCTTGGCCCCACCGATGCGACCGAGCGCCTCCATGAGCGGGAACTTGTCGCCGGGGTTGTCACTCGTCAGCGCACAGGTGCAGATTGCCTCGGAGGCCTTCTCGTCGCCGATGAAGCCCAGCGCGTTGCCGATGACGGCGCGCAGGCCCGCCGCCGCCGCAGCCTCTGCGTCGGGCTCCTCGTCGTCCTTCTTTTTCTTCTTGGGGTCGGGCGGCTGGCAGTCGTCGGTGGGCATGAAGCCGACCAGGTCGTCGACGGCCGAGGTCACGCCCATGGCGCCCAGAATGCCCGCAGCGGTCTGCTGGATGACGGGCTGCGGCACGCCGTTCTTCGCCGCGAGTTCCTGCACCGCGGTGTGATCGCCCCGAAGCATCTCGAGGACCTTGGGCACTGCGGGCTCACCGATGGAGGCGAGCGCCTGCTTCGAGCGCACGCCGATGTTGGTGGTCGTGGGCGCATCGGGGACGCGGAACGTGACGGTGAGCAGCGCGTCGACGGCCGAGGGATCACCGATGCGACCCAGCGCCTTCGCAGCAGCGCGGTGAACCGCGACCGGCTGCACTTCGGTGGTCTGCTCCATCGCCTTGATGAGCACGGGCACGGCACGCTTGTCTCCGATCTCGCCCATCGTCTCGGCGAGCATCAGGCGAACCTTGCCTCGGTCGGTCTCCGAGTCGTCCAGCGAGGGCTTGGCGATGATCGCCTCGAAGAGCTCGACCATCTTCTCGACCGAACCGTCGGCCTTGGCCTTTTTGATGCCGTCGAGGGCGATCGTGACCTTCTTGCGCCCCGTCGAGCTTCCGTCGAGCTCGAGCGCCATGTTCCACACCGGCGCGCCTTCGGGCCGACCAACGTCGCGCAAGAGCATCAGCATCTTCTCCTGCTGCTCTTCGGCGTCGGCGTAGATTGCTTCAAAGGCAGGGATCACCTTGCTCGAGAACTCGTCGAGCAGGTCCTTGTTGTCCTGCGCGTCGAGTACGGTCTTGGTGAGCTTCTCCAGCCCGCTGAAGCCCTGCGAGCGCGACTCCGCGCTCTTGATCCGCTCGACGTGGGTCTCGAATCGGTTGGGGTCGGGCTCTTTGCAGGCGCTCGTGAACACGAGTGCGGAGAACAGCGATGTGACGATCAGCTTGCGCATGGGACTCTTCCTCCTCGAACAGCGGGCGGTCGGGCCTCGGGGGGACCGAAGCGGCGACCATGCTACAGCGGCGCGCGTGGTGCGCCAAGTACGAACGAACGCCGCCGTGCGGGAGAGCCCGCAGCGACGGCGTCGAGACGACACGTTGGGCGTGTCGGGACCTTCCGGCCGAGACTAGCGACGGCCGACGCGGCGCTTGCCCGGCTTGGGCACGCGGGCTCGCGGTGGCGCCTTCTTGGACGTCTTCTTCTTGGACGTCTTCTTCGACGCAGACTCGACCGCCGCGTGCTTCACGACGATGGTGTCGTCGTCGTCGCGTTTCGCGGCCCGGGGCGTGGGGATCGCGGCCACGCGAGCGGGCGCTTTTTTCGCGGGAGCCTTCTTTGCGGCCTTTTTCGCCGCGGGCTTGGCTGCAGCTTTCGCAGCGGGCTTGGCCACCGCCTTCGCGGCCGGCTTTGCAGGCGCGGCCCTTCGGGCGGCGTTCTTGCGCTTCCGCGGCGGGGGCGGCTCGCCACCCATCGCCACGTTGCCCGAGAAGGACGCGCCGTCGGCCACGATGACCCGCGGTGCGGTCACGTCCCCCACCAGCTTGGCGCCGGCGTTGAGCGTGACCGAGTCCTCCGCCGTGACGTTGCCGACCACGACGCCGCTGACGACGACGTCGCGGGCCTGCACCGTGGCGATCACGATGCCCTCGGGCGCCACGAAGACCGTCTCGGTCAGCTCGATGCTGCCCTCGAGACGTCCCTCGATGTGGAGATCTTCTTCCCCCGTGACGCGACCGCGGACGTGAATGCCCGGGCCGATGAGCGTCGCCGGATCGGCGGGGGTGCTTTGGGACTGTCGCGCCATCGTCGACTAGCCATCCATGTCGACGTTGCCCTTGAACGAGGCTCCGTCGGCGATCAGGATGCGAGGCGCGTGGATGTCGCCCACGACGCGGCAGTTGCTCTTGAGCTCGGCGCGCTCGGAGGCGACCACGTCGCCCGTCACGGTACCCAAGATGGTGATGGTGGCCGTCTCGACGTTGGCTTCGAGAATGCCGCTCTCTTCGACGTAGATGTTCTGGCGGAGGCCGACGCGGCCTTTGACCGTGCCTTGAACGACGAGGTCCTCGTCTCCGGTGATCTCGCCGTCGATGACGATGGTGCTTCCAATGACGGTGTTAGCCATGCGCGCTTTCTGGGGTCGTACGAACAGGAACGGAAGTGGAACAGGGGCAGAGCGCGCTAGCGGGCGGCCTTGCGGAGCTCTTCGGGCAGATCGACGTCCATCTCGACGGCGCCGTCGAAGTGGGCACCGTCGTTGATGATGACGCGCGGGGCCTTCACGTTGCCGGAGACCTGGGCGCCACGCTCGATCGTGATGGAGCGGGTGGCCGTGATGTCACCGCGGACTTGGCCGTGCACGGCGATGCTCTCGATCTCGAGATCGGCCTCGACCTCGCCCGAATCGGCGACGACCAGATGGCCCGCGAGCGAGACCGAGCCCTCGACGCGGCCTTCGATGACGAGATCTTCTTCGCCACTAAGCGAGCCGCGAACCGCGGTTTGCGGTCCGATGACGCAGGCGCTCGAGGTGGGTGAGGTGCCGCGGGAGTTGCTGCTGGCCATCTGAGTTCTTTTCCTCGGAAAAGCGGAGCGGACGGTAGCAGCGCGAGGCGAGCCGATGCAAGGGCCGCGTCGCGATGACGAGCTTGGTTTCCGGGCCGATGACTCAGCACCGTAACATCACGAGCGAAAGCGGCGATCGCAGGTCATGAAAGCGGTCATGAGGTCGGCTTCGGTATGTTATGTGCCGCCCGCGAACAGGACGACACCGTGACGCAGTCCAAGCCCGAGCACGCGGACGCATCGTCCCCCCTTCGCCGTGACGAACTCGTCACCTATTTCGAACGGGCGTTGCGACCCGATCCCGCCACCCACCTCATCGGCACGGAGCTGGAGAAGTTCGGGCTCGCGCGGGACGAGCAGGCCGGCGCCTACATGCCCGTACGGTACGAACCACACGTACGCGCGGTGCTCGACGGGCTCATGACGGAGTTCGGCTGGGGTCTGGGCACCGACAAAGGCTCGGGTGGCGAAGTCGTCGAGCTCCGCCGCGACAACGCGTCGATCACGTTGGAGCCCGGCGGTCAGCTCGAGCTCTCGGGCGCGCCGCTTCGCAACGTCCACGAGACCTGCGCCGAGTTCTCGAGGCACTACGACGAGCTCCATGCGGTCTCCGAACCTCTCGGGCTGACGTGGATGGCGGTGGGTCACCATCCCTTCGCGACGCGCGAGCAGATCAACTGGATGCCCAAGGGTCGCTACGCGGTCATGCGTGCCTACCTCCCCACCAAGGGGTCGATGGCGCTCGACATGATGTCACGGACCTGCACGGTCCAGGCGAACTTCGACAACACATCCGAGGCCAACGCAGGACGTCGGCTTCGTCGCGCGTCCGCGCTGGCGCCCATCGTCATGGCGATGTTCGCCAACTCCCCGCTGGTCGAGGGAAAGCCCAGCGGCAAGGTGTCCTCCCGCAGCTGGGTCTGGACCGACGTGGACAACGAGCGGTGCGGAATTCGCCCGTTCTTCTTCGAGCAGCCCTTCGCGTTCGAGCGCTACGTCGACTGGGTGCTCGACGTGCCCATGTTCTTCTACAAGCGTGGCGGTGGGTACATCGCGCACCACGCCCCATTCCGGGAGTTTCTCGAGCATGGCGCCGAGGCACCGGACGGCAGCCGCGTCCAGGCGACCTGGGACGACTGGGTCCTGCATCTGAGCACGGTCTTTCCCGAGGTCCGACTCAAGCCACACCTCGAGTTCCGCTCCGCCGACTCCGTGGGCAGCCGCTTCGTGTGCGCAGTGCCAGCGCTGCTCAAGGGGCTTCTCTACGACGACGACGCAGGCGACGACGCGATGGCGCCCATCGACGATCTCGCGTTCGACGAGCGGGTCGCCCTCTGGCACGAAGCCGCCACCGTGGGCATGAAGTCCGAACGCGTGCACGCCCTTGCCAAGCGCGTCTTGAAGCTCTCGCGCGAGGCGCTCGACCGCTTCGACGTCCTCGACAACAAGGGCCGTCGCGAGTCGCGATTCCTCGACCCGCTCCAGCCACTCGTCGAGCAGGGCATCTCCCCGGGCGAGGACGTGCTGCGCAACCTCGAGGCGGCGCACGTCGGCACGGACGATGCTGCCCGCCAGGCCATCGCCGCCGCGTGGCGATTCGCGGGCGTCGAACCGTAGCCCCCCTCAAGCCCGGGCGCACAGCCGGACCCGCAGGTTGTCCTGTGGGGACACCGTCAGTCCGACCATCTCGGGGGATGGTTCGTGGGTCAGCAGCTCGAACTCGCAGCGCTCGAACAGTCGTGCCATCACGATGCGCATCTCGAACTGGGCATAGGTCGCACCGATGCATCGTCGACGTCCCCCTCCATAGGGAAAGAACACGTTCGACTTGGGCGCGTGCTTGCCCAAGAAGCGCTGAGGATCGAACCGCTCGGGGTCCGGCCACGTCTCGGCTCGGCGCTGCGCCAGATAGATGCAAGGCCAGACGATCGTGCCGGCGGGGATCTCGTGCCCACTGAGGCTCATCGGCTTCGTCAGCTCTCGCGTCGGGGCGATCGAAATTGGGCTCAGCCGCATCGACTCCCGTATGCAGGCATCGAGATACGTAAGCTCGGCGCAGCGGTTCTCGTCGAGACCCTCGGTCCCGAACGTCTTGGCGAGCTCGGCTTGAATCCCTGCCAAGGCAGCGGGGTTGCGCAAGATGTGAAAAAGAGCCCAGACCAAGGTGTTGGTCGTGGTTTCGAAGCCCCCGACGAGCATGGTGACGAGTTGGTCGAGGATGTCGTCCTCGCCCATCGGCTCGCCATCCTCGTACCGCGCGTCTACGAGCAGGGCGAGCACGTCTGTACGGCCCCTGGAACCTTCGGAGCGACACCGGGCCACGTCGGCGCGCAGCAGCGCGAGGAGGTCAGCCTTGGCGCGGGCGACCTTCCGCCATGGAAGCGACGACCCCCGGCCATAGTCCCCCTGCCCCGCCCGCTCGGTTCGACGCTCGAGCACCCGGCGAAGCACCGTTCCGCGCATCGCAAGCGACAGAGCGAACATCCCCGGCGTCAACGCAGTCTCGAGCCACTCCACGAGGTGCGCCGTCATTGAACGCCCCTTGGTCGACGTCGGGTCCACGCCGAAGACCGTCTCGAGGATGACGTCGAGCGTGATCGAGCGGAACAGATCGAACGCGGTGCACGGCGCGTCGAGCTGGAGCGCATCCAGGTGATCGTCGGTACGCCGGAGCATCGCAGCGGCATAGGTCCGCAGCTTGGCGATGTGCATCGGTGGCGCGAGGATTTGTCGCTTGCGTCGGTGTCGCTCCCCGTCGGCGAACAGCACCGACTGATCGCCCAAGTTCAGATGGAGGCTGATCTCGTCGGAGCGAAATTCATCTGCCTTCAGGGCGAAGATCGCCTTCACGTCCTGGGGCGCACACGCGACGACACGTACGGGGTCACGCGGCAACTGCAGCGTGAACACATCGCCGTACGCAGCCCGGCACTCGGCCAGGTAGCGATACGGGTTCTGGCCAAACGACACCGCTTGTTTGACGGAGGGCATCGAAGGACCGGGTACCGAGAGCCGTCGCCGGGCGAACATCGGCGCACCGTATCACCAGGCCGCCGCGCACCGATGCGTCTACTCAGCCGGCATGTCGACAGGTGCGGGCGCCGTCCCCGGACGCGCGGGCAGCTTCGTCAGCAAGCCCTTGAGCGGGACCGTGTACACAGGCGCTTCGCGAACGCCCTCGGCCCGCGCGATCGCGTTGGCCGCCATGCGGCCCGAGGTATGGGCAGCTTCCATGAGCATGGCCGGGCACGGCAGCTTCACCCAGTCGCCCGCCAGCACCAGACCGGGCAGCTCGGTCTCGACGCCGGGTCGGTGCTTGCCCATGCCGACGTGGAACGCCGTGAAGTCTCGTCGCAGCTGCATGTGCTCGTGCTGCACCGTCGCGTCAGCCAGGCCAGGGAAGAAGTGCCGCATGCCTTCGATGAGGCTGTCGCGCACCGCGTCATCGGGCATGTCGTCGGGCACCGAGTAGCAGTGAAGTTCGACCACGCTGCCCTCGTGCTCGCGCGCCCAAACGGCCGCGCCGGGGTCGATGCGATCGATGAACGCCGCCGCGTCGATCGAGTCAAGACGCTCGGTCGAGACGAAGACGGGAAGGTCCGTGGGTGAGGGTCGGTCGAGCCAGACCCGCAGCACCGCGTAGCGTTGGCCTGCGCGGACGTGGTCGAAGCGCGCCAGCAGGCCCGGAGCCTGTGCGCGGACCCCTTCGCTGCCCTGCAGAATCCGGCCCGCGGCGCCGACATCCGTTGCGAGCACGACGTAGTCGTAGATCTCCTCGTCGACGTCCCATCGACCATCGCCGCGGGGCTCGAGCCGGTCCACTCCAGACTCAGTGCGCAGCTCCACGCCCGCCGCCTCACAGTGTTCCGCGACCGGGTCGACCAGCGCCTCTTTGTAGCTGCCGTCGACGAAGTCGTAGCCCAGCCCGTGGTCGTGACTGAGATAGTAGAAGTGGAAGCTCTTGATCAGCTCCGCAGTCGACAGCCGGTCGTCATCTGAGAAGAACGCACGCGAGAACGCGTTGAACACGGTCATCAGGTCGCGCGGCAGCTCCGCACGCTTGGCAAAGTCGGCAAACGGCACGTCGTCGAACGCGGCGAAGGTGTCCTCCGCGTCGTAGCGCATGAACGCTTCCATCTCTTGGCCCGCCGGGCCGCGCGCGACGGGGCCGAGCTTGTACAGACCCCGACGGGCGAGGTTGAGCAGATTCAAGATCGGCGCCTCGCGCTGGTCCTCGAACGAAAGGCGACGGCCGTCGGTGGTGAGGATCGTGTAGTCGCCGACGCACTTCATCGAAGCGCGAACGCCGATGTGGTCGAGCCAGTCGTCGAGGTTGTAGTAGTGACGGAAGAACGCGTGAAACCCGTGCTCGACGGTGGCTTCGAAGCCGTCGTCCAGGGTCTCCTTCCAGGCCGCAACCTTGCCGCCCAGGTACGGGTTCTTCTCCATGAGCGTCACCGAGAATCCGCGCTCTGCGAGCATCGACGCGGCCGAGAGACCGGCGAGGCCTCCGCCCACCACCGCCACCCGCTTGGGCGCGGCAAGTGCCACAGGTCGGGTCTCATCGACGGGCTCGAGCTGGTGCCGGTACCCGCCAAATCCGCGCTCGATCAGACGGGCAACCCACGACGGCTGCGCGATGCGAATCTGGTGCCACTGAAACAGGCTGACAGCCGCGGTACACAGCGCGAGTCCGTAGCCGAAGTCTTCGATGGGGACCGTGCCCAGCCGGATGCCCAGGTAATACGCCTCGCCGTAGTGAACGACCGGGCGCATGGTCAAGTACGTGTTGAAGATGGCCGTGAACGCGAGCACGAGCGCCGCGTAGGCCCAATAGCGCCGCATTCGCAGCACCCCGGTGCCGAGCATGTGGTCGAGCACGCCCGCGAGACCGAGGCTCAGCAGCGTCAGGCCGGTGTACTCGCGGCCGGTTGCGAACACGGCGATTCCGGCCGGCACCAGCGCTACAGCGATCCCGTAGACCACAAGCCCCGAGCCTCGCGCCTTCGCCTTCTGCCCGCCGATGATCGTCTCCCAGCTGAAGACGCACGCGTAGGGCACCACGAAGAAGAACAGGACCTCTTCGATCGGGAGCCCGAACAGCTCCACGCCCAGGGTGTAGCGCGCGTCGAACCACCAGTGTTCGCCCGCGACGGCGGCATCCCAGGCGATGAAGGGGACCGCGATCAGCAACACGGCGATCGCAATGCCCCGGGCCTTGGCCAAAAACTGATGCCGCGGCATCAGGCTCAACGCGAGAGGTCCCGCGAGGATCAACAGGTCGAAGAGGAGATACTCGGCACGCATGACGGTTCCTCGAGCGCGGACGGCGCTCCGGTTCAAGAGGACAAATCGAGGCGAGCCAGCGGTGCGGATGCAGCCGCGGCATAGAGGTCGGACAGTGCGTCCGGAAGATCGGGGTGCGTAAAGCGATAACCAAGCCGAAGCGCCCGTGTGGGGACGGCCCTCCAGCTCCCGGTGACGATTCCCATCGCGTCGCGTCCCAGCATGCAGCGCAGCGCCAGCGAGGGCGCGCGCCAGGGAACCGGTCGGTGGAGCGCCCGGCCAAGCGCCTTGGCGAACGTGCGCTGCGGGACCGGCTGGGGTGCGCACGCGTTGAACGGCCCCTCGTAGCGCGGGTCGTCGAGCGCAGTGAGCAGCAGCCCAAGGACGTCATCGACGTGAATGAACGGGACGTACTGCCGACCTGAACCCACCGACGCGCCCAAGCCCCAGCGGAACAGCGGCGCCATGCGGGCGAGCGCCCCACCCTCCGGCGTGAGCACGAGGCCGATGCGCAACGTCGCCACCCGCGTGGGGCCTTCTCGACCGGCGCGTACGGCCTCCGCCTCCCAATCCGAGGAGAGTCGGGCGAGGAAGTCCTCCCCGGCCGGCATCGACTCGTCGAGCACGCGGGTCGGGTGCGATGCGTACCAGCCCACCCCGCTCGCAGACAGGAGCGTCGACGGCGGTGCCGCGGCGCTGACGATGGCGTCGACGATGCGACGGGTCACGTCCACGCGCGAAGCGTAGAGTTCTCGGCGCACCTGCGGGGTCCATCGCTGCGCCACCGGAGCTCCGGCGAGGTTGATGACGGCGTCGCACGCCTCGACAGCGCCGGCCAGCGCCGCGTCGTCGAGATGATGCACGAGCGCGACCGCGGGTCCGAGCAGGGCTGACGCTCGGTCGAGGTCGCGTACGTATGCCGTGACGAGATGTCCGTCCTGCTTCAGGCGTCGCGTCAGACGCCGACCGATGGTCCCGGTCGCACCGGTGAGCAGGACGTGCACGCTAGACGGCCTGAAGCGCCATCGTGTACTCCACAGGCGCCGAGCCGAAGCCGTCTTCCTGCAGCGCATCACGCAGCTTGTTGAGCGCGCGCTGCTGGATCTGGCGGATGCGCTCGCGGGAAAGGGAGTACACCTCGCCGATCTCGCGAAGCGTGAGGCCTTGGTTACCGTCGAGGCCGAAGCGAAGACGGAGGATTTCGGCCTCCATGGGGCGGAGGGTTTCGAGGGCGCCCTGGAGCGCACCGTCGAGTTCGTGGGACTCGATGCGTTGGTCGACCGCCGGCTCGTCGTCGGCAAGCGCGTCGATTCCACGGGGGCGGCCGGACTCTGCCCCGTCTTCACGCGGCGTTTCCGGCTCGAGCAGCACCCGCCCGAAGCGTTCGATCTTCTCTTTGGGAACGTCGGCCAGGTTGGCCAGGACTTCGAGTTCGGGCTCGTGACCGTGCTTGTGCTCGTACTCGCGGCGAATCTTTGAAAGCTTCGACTGCAGCTCGATGACGTGAACCGGCAGGCGGACCGCTCGGCCCCGGTCCGACAGGGCGCGGCTGATGGCGTGACGAATCCACCAGCTTCCGTACGTGGAGAAGCGGAACCCGCGGCGAGGGTCGAAGCGGTCGACGGCCGTCAGCAAGCCGACGTTGCCCTCTTGAATGAGGTCCGCGAGGCTCATCCGTCCGCTGCGACGGTACCGGTGGGCCATCGAAACGACGAGACGAAGGTTTGCCCGCGCGAACTCCGAGCGGGCGGCGTGCAGGTGCAGTCGCGCCCGCTCGACGCCACGCGCGTACTCCTCGAAGCGGTCGGACTTGCGCTGGGCAGCACGCAGCTTGAGATGGCCGCCGTCGTTCCGGCCGTGCAGCAGCGCCTGCACCTCGGCCGCAATCCGGTCCGCGACGTCGGAGGAGGGATCTGCGTCGGCGAGCTGCTCGGCAAGGTTGATGACGGCCTCAGACTCCGGCGTCACGCCGCGCTTGCCAATCACGTGAGACTTGGCGCGCTTGACGTCGACCAGCTCGAGCTTGTCCTTGGACAGGCCGGACGTGACCAGCTCCAAGACGCCGCGGTGCAGCGGCACGTAGCTGAGGAGGATGGCCCAGTAGCGCTGCCGCAGCTCGAGGATGCGGGTCGCTGCGGCGAGCTCCTCGTCGGGCCGCATGAGGTTCTCGCGCTCAAGCTCTTTGAAATAGACGTCGAGCGCCTCGCCCTCGGAGGGGCGGTCAGCCGTGTTCACACTTTGAACAGGGGTCGGTCGAACGGTCGCGATCGCTAGGTGCTGCATGTCTTCGACTCCTCGCAGGCTGGTCGTACCACAGTGTTCAAGGTTTGAAAATAGGCGAACAAGGTTTGGACGCGTGTTTTTTACAACATGGCGCCGGCCTCGCAGGACCCCGTGCGCGGGCCTAAGCGGTCAGGAACGCCGATCCAACGGACTCCACTGCAGGTTTGTGTTCCGGCTGGGGGAACAGGCTTTTGCACAACCTCATGGCCCAGTGCACAAACTCTTGACGGCCTTGAACGGCGGGCACACACGTGAACATCGAGTCGAACAGACTCTGTAGGCGCCCATATGCGCGCTCAAGCCCGAGCTCCAGCGCTACGGAAGGTCGATTGTTCCGTGCGTCTTGGCCAACCGGCTTTCCAAGCTCCGCGGCGCTTCCGATCTGGTCGAGGATGTCGTCGGCCACCTGATAAGCCTCGCCGAGGCGAGATCCCACGGGGAGCCACGCGGCGGGATCGCCTCCGCCCGCGAGCGCACCGGCGCAAACGGCCGCCTCGAAGAGCGCACCCGTCTTGGCTCGGTGATAGAGGCGCAGGTTGGGCGAAGGCTCCGACTCCCACGCTTGACCCGCCACGATGCCTCGAATCGCCCCTACGCTTCGCGCTACGGTCGCGAGGAGCGGCGCCAACATCGACGGGTTCGCGGCGCATCCGCGCCCGAGGACTTCGAAGGCACCTGCGATCAACGCGTCGCCGACGAGGACCGCAAGAGGTTCGGAGTACGCGACGTGAACGGTGGGCTGTCCACGGCGTAGCGGCGCGTTGTCGAAGGCTGGCAGGTCGTCGTGGACCAGCGATGCGCAGTGTAGAAACTCAATCGACGCCGCGGCGGCACGCGCGACCTGTTCATCCCCGCGTTCACAGGCCTTGGACACGGCGAGTACAAGGCGGGGTCGGACTCGACCGCCCCCGCCAAACACCGCGTGCCGCATCGCGGCCTGGAGCTGCGGAGGGGTTGTTGGCCCCGTAATCCACTCAAAGGCCTCTTCGAGACACGCTTCGGCTTGTGGGTCGCCGCCCATATGGGGTGAGTTTGGCGAACTTCGTAGCTTTGTCAATCCTTTTGCAAAGGATGGACAAGCCTCCCTGACTGGCCTAGGCTGGAGGTGACGATGTCAAAGGTACTCTCCAGCCCCTCCGAAACCCTCGACACCATCGTCGTCGGTGGCGGCGTCGGCGGCCTCTCTGCTGCGCTCCGCGTGGCCGGAGCCGGTGGCCGGGTCGTCGTCCTCGAGCGCGCCACCGAGGTCGGCGGAAAGATGCGGGTCGTCCGCGTCGGCGGTCACGAGATCGACGCAGGTCCAACCGTCCTGACGATGCGCCACGTCTTCGAGCGTCTTTGGGGCGAGGCCGGCCTCGACTTCCACGCTGCGGTGCCCACGCGCCCCCTCGAGGTCCTTGCGCGGCACGCATGGCCCGGTGGCGCGACCCTGGACCTTTTCGCGGATGAAGAGCGCTCAGCCGACGCCATCGCGGCGTTCGCAGGCAAGCGCGAGGCCGCGGCCTTCCGGCGGTTCCACAAGCACGCCGCCAAGATCTACGAGACGGTCAAAGGCCCGTTCATCGAGGCCGAAACCCCAGGGATCATGGCGGGCCTGTCCCGGACCGGACCAGGCGGCCTCTGGCAGCTCATGAGGATCGACTGGCACCGGTCGCTCTGGCGCACGCGCGGGTCCTTCTTCCGCGACCCCCGGCTGCGCCAGCTCTTCGCTCGGTACGCCACCTATTATGGTTCCAACCCGTTCTCGGCCCCCGGCACCCTCTCGCTGATCGCCAACGTCGAGCAGGCGGGGGTTTGGCGGGTCGATGGCGGCATGATTCGGCTCGCTCGGGCGACGGCGCGAGCGATCGAGAGCCTCGGCGGCGAAGTCCGATGCGGCACCGACGTGGTCGAGCTGCTCACCGATGGCGATGGCGTCTGCGGCGTTCGATGCAGCGACGGGACCACGCTGCGGGCCAAGAACGTGATCTTCAACGGCTCTCCGGCGGCCCTGCAGCGCGGCCTGCTCGGCAAGCCCGCGACCGCGGCGATGCCTGCACGCTCGCCCGAGCCCTCCCTCTCCGCGGTGACGTTCTGCGGCGTCGGCAAGGCCGAACGCTTCGACCTGCAGTGGCACAACGTCTTCTTCTCGGAGGACTACGAGGCCGAGTTCGACGCGATCTTCAAGCACGGCCGCGTGCCGGTCTCCCCCACCACGTACATCTGCGCTCAGGACCGCGGCAGCCTCCACGAGGCCAGCGAACGAGAGCGCCTCTTCTGCCTCATCAACGCGCCCGCACGGGGCGGCGACGACGACTTCGTCGCGGAGATCGACTCATGCAAGAACCGAATGACGCAGGTGCTGTCGCGCTGCGGCCTCACGCTGACGATGGACCCCGCCTCGACGGTCGTGACCACGCCGAACGAGTTCGCGAGCATGTTCCCGCAAACGAAGGGTGCGCTGTACGGGCCCGCGACCCACGGCGCGACGTCAGCCTTCGCCCGACCGGGCGCGAGCACCAAGATCCCGGGTCTCTACTTGGTCGGTGGGGAAGCCCATCCGGGGGCGGGCTTGCCGATGGTGACGCTCGGCGGGCGTATCGCCGCGGATCGCGTCCTCGACCGCTTGGGTTTGACGCGGACGTCCCCGACGGCGGGTACGCGTGGTGGTATGTCGATGCCATCAGCGAAGACGGCGAGCTGGCGCTGACGCTGATCTTCTTCGTCGGCTCCGTCTTCTCGCCCACCTACTTCGCCGCCCGGGCCAAACACGGGACCGCGCCGGCAGCCGAGCACTGCGCGGTCAATGCGGTGCTGTACCGACGCGGCGGTGGACGCTGGGCATTTACGGAGCCGCATGCGGAGACGGTGGAGCGTCGCCCGGATGCGTTCGCGCTGTCGGGTTCTCGTCTCGAACGGTCCTCCGATGCGCTGGTCATTCACCTCGACGAGCGCAGCGCTCCGTGGGGCACACCGCTTCGGGGCAAGGTCCGTATCGCCCTCGAAGCCGGCGCGCCGGTTCCCTTTCGCCTCGACCGAGCCGGTGATCACCATTGGTGGCCGCTGGGCGCCCGCGCCACCGCCGAGGTCGAGCTCGACGCGCCGAGCGTGTCATTCCGGGGCAGCGCCTACCACGACTGCAACTTCGGCCGCGTACCGCTCGAAGCCACGTTCTCGCGCTGGAACTGGTCGCGGGCCGACGTCGGGGACGACGTGGCCATCGTGTACGACGTCCTCGAGCGCGACGGAACTGCAGAGCCCTTCGGCGTGCGCGTGACCCCGACGGGCGTCGAGCCGCTGTACGCCGCGACGCAGATCCCCCTTCCCAACGGTGGATGGGGCGTGGGCAGAGCCACGCGAGCCCACGGGGATGCCTCCGTCGTCCGCACGCTCGAGGACACGCCGTTCTACACGCGCTCGATGCTGCAGAGCACGTTCGAAGGGCAGCGCGTCCTCGGCATGCACGAGAGCCTCGACCTCGAGCGCTTTACCAAGCCGTGGGTTCAATTCCTGCTGCCGTTTCGCATTCGACGCGGGTGGCGGGCATGAGCCTTGCGGTCCAGCTCGCGACCGCGGGTGCGACGGGGTGGATCGCCGTGCACACGGCAATCTGCGGCGTGGCAATCGCGCGCGCCCTTCGAGCCGACCCCCCCTCGAACGCCGAGACCGCCGCCAACGTTCTGCTCGTGCGGCCCTGCACCGGCGATGACCCTCATCTCGTCACTGCGCTCCGCTCGACCGGCAGCCTTCAGACCCGGGGCACGCTGCGGGTCGTGTTCACCGTCGAGAGTCGGTCAGACCCGGCCTGGCCGATCATCGAGCGCGTTGCCGCAGAGCTGCGCGAAGCCGGACGACACGCCACCGCGATCGTCACGCCGACGCAGGCGTACAACCGCAAGGTCGGGCAGCTCGCCGCCGCCACCCACGACACCGCGGCCGACATCGTCTTGTGCGTCGATGCCGACGTCGACTTGAGCAGCTTCGACCTCGACGCCTTCGTCGCGCCGCTGTGCGATGCATCTGGACTCGGCGCCGTTTGGGCCCCGCCCATCGAGGTCGCCACACCGCAAACGTGGGGAGACCGCGCGTCGGCTGCGGTGCTCGGCGCGTCCCTGCACGCCTTCACGCTGCTCGGCGAGCTGGACGAAGCCGGCTTGGTTGGCAAGACGTTCGCGCTGCGTGCCGACGCGTTGCGGAGTACGGGCGGCTTCGCCCAGCTCACCCGCCACCTCGGCGAAGACATGGAGCTCGCCCGCCGACTCCGCATCCACGGATGGGGCAGCCGCATGCACCGCACGCCCGTCCGCTCGATTGCCGCCCACCGCCCGCTCCGCGGCGTGTTGGCTCGTTACACCCGATGGCTGTGGGTCATCCGAGCCCAGCGCCCTGCTCTGCTCGCGAGCTATCCACTGCTGCTCGCCGCGACCCCACTGCTGTTCATGGTCACCGCGGCCTTGAGCGCGTTCGCGCCGACCTGGGGCTTGGCACTCGCCACCGTCGTCCTCGCGACGCGCATCGCGGTTGCGTTCACCGCGGCGCGTCCTCGTGGGCGTCGACTGCAGGCAGTCACCCTCGACTGGGTGCTCTCCGACGCGGTTCTGCTGCTTGCGTTCGTTCGCGCGCTAGGCAAGCCGGAGGTCTCGTGGCGAAGCAAGACGCTCCGCATCGATCGCGACGGACGCCTCACGGCAACGCCCTGAGTCCGATCGGGGGAACGTTCCCGCGCCACGAAAGCTTTGGGTTACGCGCGCTACCCTTCGCGTAGCGACGTCGGCGACGCAGGTGGCAGCGCAGGCGCCTCGTCCTTGGCGGCCGCGAGACGTCGCGCGCGCTGACGCGGGATGAGCCACCCCGCGAAGCGGTCGAGCCATGCTGTGGCCCACGCAGACAGGGCCGAAGTCTCAGGCTGCATCATCGGCACGAAGGCTTCCCCGCGCGTCTCGAGATGCGTGCGGATCACCGCCAGCTCTGCCTCGACTGCGGCCGCCTGTGCCTCTCGGCTTGCGGATCCCTCGGCTCCATGCGGCATCGCAGCTCCGATGCTCACGTAGATGTTCGGCTTTTCTTCCCCCTCGAACACGTACGAGAGGGCAACGGGGATGACGCGAACCGCCGGCGCACGCTTGGCGATTCCGGCTGCACCCGGTTCGAACTTCAAGGGCTCGTGCGGGGGTCGCTCCGCACCCTGCGGAAACATCCAAATCGCGGTCCCTCGCCGACGCAGGAGCTCGAGCGCGTATCGAACGACGCGCGCGCCGTCCCGCCTGGAGGTCCGGTCGACGCCGAACACCCCGATCCACCGAAAGAAGCGCAGCTTCTCGAGGTTTGCGGCATCCATCATGCCGTAGAACGCAACGTCCTCAAGCTGCTCGACCGACAGCCACAGCGCAACGAGCGAGTCCCACCACGAGGTGTGGTTCGCGATGATGAGCAGCGGAGCCTCGGCTGCGTGTTCCCGCAGCTGCTCGAGACCCCGCACCTGAATGCTGCCGAAGCTGGCGCGCAGACGCGACGTTCCCTGCCGGAGAAACCAGCGAAGGAACGGTCGCCAACGAACCGCCTCGATCATGGCAGCAAGAACTCCACTTCGGGCAGGGGCGCAGCATCGAGACCCTCGTGTGGGTCGGTGCGGCGTAGCCAAGCACGCCCGAGAAGCCACAGCTTTCGGCCGAGTCCGACGCGCGCACGCCCCGAGACCGAGTCACAGCCACGCTCTCGGACCACGCGCCCGATATCGGCGTAGATCATGCCCGCCGCTCGAATCGCGGGGCGGCAGTCCGCCGGCAGCGCGCCGATGCCCGGCTGCGACCGTGCGTAGAGTCGGTCGGCCTCCTGCAGCACGCGTTCGATCGTCTGCGCGACCTCGGGTGTGAAGCTCGGGGCCTTCAGCCACGCCTGCACGTCGAGGCCTGCCTCCTCGAGCCAGGTCTCGGGCAGGTACACGCGCCCACGGCCTGCGTCTTCCCCGACATCACGGCAAATGTTGGTGAGCTGCATCGCCGCCCCAAGATCACAGGCCCGCGCCAACGTAACGCGATCGGAGACGCCCATGAGATACGTCATCACCACGCCGACCGCCGATGCGACGCGCGCCGAATAGGCGAGCACGTCGCTGAGCGTTCGGTAGCGCTCGTCCCGGGCGTCCCATGCGAACCCATCGAGCAGCGCCGAGAACGGCGCCTTGGGGATCTCGTGCCGATGCACGACGCGCGCAAGCGCACGGTCGACCGCATCGTCCTCGGGTCGGTCGGCGTAGATCCGGTCGAGCCGCGCGTGCAGTCGCTCGACCGCCAGCGCAGGCGCGCCGCTGTCATCGACCGCATCGTCGGCAACCCGGCAGAACGCGTAAAACGCCGCGGCGTCGTTCCGCATCCGCCGCGGGAGCAGCCACGACGCCGCCGAGAAGCTCTTGCTGCCCTCGGCGAGCAAGGCTTTGCAGACGGCGAGGTCAGTGGCTTCGGTGGGCTGGGGGGCCAGCGCCACCGTGGTGGCGGTGCTAGGCGGCATCAGGCTTGCTCACGCCCGCGGGCGCCGGCTCAGGCTGCACGGTCTCTTGCTCGACAGGCTCACCGCGCTCGACGTTGGTCGACATCGGTAGGTCAGGAAGGACGCGCTCGAGCACTTTGGCCGAGGACAGAACGCCGGGGACGCCTGCGCCGGGGTGCGTGCCCGCCCCGACCAAGAACAGGTTCTCGATGTCCTCGCTGGTGTTGTGCGGCCGGAAGTACGCGCTCTGCAGCAGGACCGGCTCCATGCCGAACGCCGCGCCTTTGACCGAGAGCAGCTCGTCACGGAAGCCTCGCGGCGTCAGCGTGTGCGAAGTGACGATCGACTCGCTCAAGCCAGGCATGACGGTGGACTCGAGGAAGGCCTCGATCTTCTTGCGGTAGCGCTCGGTCTCCTGCTCCCAGTCGACGTCTGCGTCGAGGTGCGGCACCGGCGAGAGGACGTAGAACCCGTCGCAGCCCTCGGGCGCCAGGCTCGGGTCCGTTGCGGTCGGGCGGTGCAAGTACAAGCTGAAGTCTTCGGCCAGCTTCTTGTTCTTGAAGATGTCGGTCAGCAGGGGCTTGTAGCGGGGCCCAAGCATGATCGTGTGGTGCGCAACGTCCTCGTACTTGCGGTCGGTGCCGAAGTACCAGACGAAGAGGCCCATCGAGTACCGAGCCTTATCGACCTTGGCGTCGGTCCAGCGCTTGCGGTGCTTCGCCTTGATGAGCTTTTTGTACGTCCAGGCCGAGTCGGCGTTGGAGACGACGAGATCTGCGTCGATCTCGGTGCCATCCTCCAGCGTTACGCCGACGGCCTTGCCGTCCTCCACGCGGATCTCGTCCACCGTGGTGTTCAGCTGAATTTTGTTGCCCTGACCCTCGACGAGGCCGACCAGGCCCTTCACCAGGGCGCCCGTGCCTCCCATCGGGAACCAGACGCCCCATTTGCGCTCGAGGTGGCAGATCAGTGAGTAGATCGACGTGGTCTCGAACGGGTTTCCGCCGACCAGCAGCGGGTGGAAGCTGAGCACCTGACGCACTTCATGGCTCTTCACGTAGGAGGCTACGAGGCCCCACACCGTGCGGTAACTCTTGAGCTTGACCATGTCGGGAACGATCTTCGCCATGTCGGTCCAGCTCGAGAACGGCTCGAAGGACAGCCGCTCGAAGCCGACTTCGAAGATCTTGCGGCTCATTTCGTAGAAGCGGTCATAGCCCGCGACGTCGTCGGGGTTGAACTTGGCAACCTGTTCACGCATGGCGTCGCCGTCGCCGGTGTAGTCGAAGGTTTGCCCATCGTGGAAGCGAATGCGGTAGAAGGGAGCGACCGGACGGAGGTCCACATCATCGGACAGCTTCTTTCCACAAAGCTCCCACAGTTCTTCGAACAAGAACGGCGCCGTGATGACCGTGGGGCCACCATCGAAGGTGAACCCATCCTGGTTGTAGACGTAGGCTCGACCGCCAGGCTTGTCTCGGCGCTCGAGAACGGTGACGCGCCAGCCGCGCGCTCCGAGTCGGACCGCCGCAGCGAGACCGCCGAAGCCGCTACCGATCACGATCGCGTGAGGCGTTTCGGAGCCAGAGGTGGAGGGCATGCGTGATTCGGTCATCGAACGTTAGTATAACTTTGACCAAAGGTTTGACAATGAACCTTTTGCACACCAGACTCCAAACATCGAGACGAGGCAGCCGTGGCTGACGACGAGGGCAAATATCGGATCAACGTCGTAGCGCAGAAGACTGGAATCTCTGCCGCTACGCTCCGCGCGTGGGAACGCCGCTACGGAATCCCCGTGCCTCGGCGAACCGAGTCCTCCTATCGCGTGTACAGCGACGAGGATATCGCACTTATTCAAAGGCTGCGCTCGTTGTGCAACGACGGGATGTCGCCCAGCGAGGCTGCAAAGGTTGTCCTTGCAGAGGCTGAACAGCCCGTCGCGGCCGCCGCGATCGGCCTGACGAACCCCTATGAACAGGTTCGGACGCAGATCCTCGACGCGGTCGAGCGGTTCGACCCCGACGCGCTCGAGCTTGCGGTCAACCGCGCGCTCACGCTCGGCTCTGCTGCGGTCATCTGCGAGAACGTGATCGTCCCCGTGATGTTCCGCGTCGGCGAGATGTGGCACTCCGGCGAAATCACGATCGCGCAGGAGCACCTGGCGTCGCAGATCCTCGAGACCACCGCACGCAAGCTTATCGGGCTGCTCCAGCCAGGCCCCGGGTCGCGCCGGGTTCTGCTCGCATGCTTCGCCGAGGATGAGCACTCGCTTCCGCTGTACGGGATTGCGCTGCATTTGGCCCAGGCGGCCTTCCGCACCGTGATGCTCGGCGCTCGCACGCCCCCGGCGGCGATCCGCCAGTCGGTCCAAAAGCTGGAGCCCGCCTGCGTCGGCCTCTCGGTCACTATCGTTCCCCCACCCCACCGTGCTCGCGAGCTCGTCGACGCCTATGCCGACGCGTGCGGAGCCACGCCATGGGTCGTGGGTGGCCAAGGCGCAGCCGCTCTGGAGTCGCTCATCACCGAGCGTGGCGGAGTGGTCGTGCCTGCAACCGACGTCCGACAAACCATTCGGACGATCGAGAGCACCATCGCCCGCCGACGTCGGCGCGGATCCAAAGGACACAGCCCATGAGCCTCCTGACCCTCTCCATGCTTGCCGCCATTCCTCTGTTCACCGATCCGCTCGCCGCGGTCGCTGCGAACTCGAAGGACGGTGAAGTATGGGCGGGTCACCAGGTCTCGTTCGGCAAGCGCGAAGTCCCGTTCAAGGGCGAGGTGCAAACCCGCACCGACACCTGGACAATCGCGCGCGTCCGCCAGGAAGACGACCGCCTCACGCTCACGCAAGAGGCCTGCATGGTCGTGATCAAGCCGGTCGCCGGCGTAAAGGTCCGCATGGATGCTCGCGCGCTGCCCTCCAACGCGTTCGACTTCAGCAGCAACGGCGTCGACCTCAAAGGTTCGTCGTTGGTGAAATGGGCCGACGAAGACGTCGATGGCGACGGCAACCCCGGCATGACGGTTCACGTGGATTCGCCGGTCTGCAGCGGCGACCTCTACGTGAGCAACAAGTCGAAGACCTCCGCGCGCGCATCCCTCGAGGACGGTGCGCTCCGAGGCAAGGCGCGGGTCAACGTCGAACAGCAGGTGCTCGGGGCCAAGGGCGCGTGCTTGTCCGTCGTGGCGAGTGACACCCGAGAGGTCGTCACCGGTCCGTTCGCGTACGCCCCCGTCGCCGCCGGAGCGACCTGCCGCTCCCTGTTCCAATCGGGCTGGCCCGTCGACGCCACCGAGTAAGCGCGGTTTTCGGCGGCGCGCGTCGAGCCTGCTACGTTGACTCGGTGAGGCGTTTCACCGGGTTCGCGCTGCTGGCCACCGCGCTGGCCTGTTCCGCCAAAGAGGGGCCGACCGAAGGCGCCTCGGCACCCGAGCAGCCGGCCGCGACGGTGCCTGCGGGTCCGAAGGAAACGCCAAAACCGTCGCCTGCCGAGCCCACGATTGCGCCCGAGCCGACGGCACCCGTCGCCAACGACGCGACCGCTGCTGCGCACGCGGCGGTCCAGACCGTACTGCACGGGGAGGCCCTTCCCGCGCACGAGAACGTGCATTTCACGCCGGTCGCAGACCCCACCGGGCGCGCGCTGCATGGGTTCCATGCCGCGCTCCGCAACCTGGCCGACAAGCCCGAGGGCGACCGGAAGGTGCGCGTCGCATTCTATGGAGCCAGCAGCGTTGCGGCGGACCGGTACACCGCCTACCTGCGCGGCTACCTGCAGGCGCGCTTTGGCGACGGCGGCGTGGGGTTCGTCGCTGTGGTCCCGCTGTGGCGATGGC